>JBEEIS010000019.1:0-26186 GCA_041169755.1 Pseudomonadota bacterium
TCTTGCAGGGCCGGCAGGTCGTTGGTCTTGTTGGGGGCCTTGTCCCACGCGATACCTCCACCGGCGGCCTGGGCCGGTGCTGCCGCACCCAGGGCCAGGGCCAGCGAGACGAACAGGGAGGAAATGATTTTTTTCATGCTGCAGGTTCCCTGGCTCAGTGCGCGGCGAAGGTGATGCGCTCAGGCACGGGCTTGGGTTCGCCCAGCCGGCTCCACCAGGGCATCAGCAGGAAGAAGCCGAAATAGAACAGGGTGCCGACCTGGGAGACACGCTCGCCCACCGGAGACGGCGGCTGCACGCCCAGGTAACCGAGCACGAAGAAGTTGATCACGAACAGGCCGTACACGTACTTGTGCCAGCTCGGGCGGTAGCGGATGGACCGCACCGGGCTGTGGTCCAGCCAGGGCAGGAAGAACATGATGATGACGGCACCGCCCATCACGACCACGCCCCAGAACTTGGCGTCGATGGCCAGCATGACGGCAATGCCCACAGCGGCGGCGGCGACGATCGCTCCTTTGAACAGACCCGCCAGCTGGGTGCGCAGCACCGCGAACGCGGCGGCGGCCACCGCACACACGATCAGCACGTACATCATCTCGGTGGTGATGGCGCGCAGCATCGAGTAATACGGCGTGAAGTACCAGACCGGGGCGATGTGCGCCGGGGTCTTGAGCGGGTCGGCCGGAATGAAGTTGTTGTACTCGAGGAAATAGCCGCCGAGTTCGGGGGCGAAGAAGATCACCGCCGAGAACACCATCAGGAACACCGACACGCCCAGGATGTCGTGCACGGTGTAGTACGGGTGGAAGGGAATGCCGTCCAGCGGCTTGCCGTTGGCGTCTTTGGGCGCGTTAGGGCCCTTGATCTCGACGCCGTCGGGGTTGTTGGAGCCCACGTCGTGCAGCGCCAGGATGTGCGCCACCACCAGGCCCAGCAGGACCAGCGGCACCGCGATCACGTGGAAGCTGAAGAAGCGGTTCAGGGTGGCGTCGGACACCACGTAGTCGCCGCGAATCAGCAAGGCCAGGTCCGGGCCGACGAAGGGGATGGCGGAGAACAGGTTCACGATCACCTGGGCGCCCCAGTAGGACATCTGACCCCAGGGCAGCAGGTAGCCCATGAAGGCTTCAGCCATGAGCACCAGGAAGATCGCGCAGCCGAAGATCCAGACCAGTTCACGCGGCTTCCTGTAGCTGCCGTAGATGAGGCCACGGAACATGTGCAGGTAGACCACGACGAAGAAGGCCGATGCGCCGGTGGAGTGCATGTAGCGCACCAGCCAGCCCCAGGGGACGTCGCGCATGATGTATTCGACCGAGGCGAAAGCGAGGTTCGCGTCGGGCTTGTAGTGCATCACCAGGAAGATGCCGGTGACGATCTGGATGACCAGCACGAGCAGCGCCAGCGAGCCGAAGAAGTACCAGAAGTTGAAGTTCTTGGGCGCGTAGTACTCGGACAGGTGGTCACGGTACGCAGAGAAGGCCGTGGGGAACCGGTTGTTGAACCAGTTGCCCAGTTTGTCGGCAGCGCTGGCGTTGGGGGAGATTTCCTTGAATTCAGCCATGGTCTCAAGCCTTCTTGTCTTCGCCGATCAGGATCCTGGAGTCCGAGAGGTACATGTGCGGGGGCACTTCGAGGTTGTCGGGCGCGGGCTTGTTCTTAAAGACGCGACCGGCCAGGTCGAAGGTGGAGCCGTGGCAAGGGCACAGGAAGCCGCCTTGCCAGTCATCGGGCAGCGAAGGCTGCGGGCCGGACTGGAACTTGTCAGAGGGCGAGCAGCCCAGGTGCGAGCAGATGCCCACACCGACGAAGACTTCAGGCTTGATGGAGCGATGGGTGTTCTTGGCGTACTCCGGCGTGGGGTAGGCCTGGCGGTCGGACTGGGGGTCGCTCAGTTGGCCGTCGAGCTTGGCCAGAGCGGCGACCTGCTCGGGGGTGCGCTTCATGATCCAGACCGGCTTGCCACGCCATTCGACAGTGACCTTCTCGCCGGGCTGCAGGGCCGAAATGTCGACCTCCACCGCCGCCCCTGCCGCCTTCGCTTTCTCGGAAGGCTGAAACGTACTCACAAACGGTACGGCGACAAATGCGCCGCCCACTGCGCCCGCGCAGCCGGACGCGATCAACCACGTCCGTTTGCTGGCGTCCATTGGGGTGTCACTCATGGGGGTCCTCGAAGGGGATTCGCTGGGTAGTAAGGGTCAACCCGCGATTGTAGCGGAGCGTATCGGGCCGATTCAAGGCGCCCCTTCGATAAACCATAGAGCCCGCGCGGTGCGTATGGCCTGCGCGAGGCTGCCTGGATCGGCCCGCCCGGTACCGGCGATGTCAAAGGCAGTGCCATGGTCCGGGCTGGTGCGTACCAGGGGCAGACCCAGGGTCACGTTGACGCCTTCGTCCAGCCCCAGGTACTTGACCGGGATCAGGCCCTGGTCGTGGTACATCGCGACGACCACATCGAACTCGCCGGGCCAGCCCTCGCGGGCGCGTGCCCGCATGAAGACGGTGTCCGGCGCGATCGGGCCGTGCACGTCCAGCCCCTCGTCCCGGGCCTGCGCGATGGCCGGGGCGATGGTCTCGATCTCCTCGCGCCCGAAAAGCCCCCCCTCCCCCGCATGCGGGTTCAGTCCCGCCACCGCGATGCGCGGCGCGCGCCCCAGGGCCACGGACAGCGCCGCGTGGGTGATACGCAGGGTCTGCAGCACGTTGTCCCGGGTCACGGCCTCGATCGCTTGACGCAGTGATACGTGAATACTCACTAGCACGGCACGCAGCGCTGGGCTGGCCAGCATCATTCGCACCGGGACCTCTGCAACCGGCCGCCCCAGGTGGGCCGCAGCCTCGGCCTGCAGCAGCTCGGTGTGGCCGGGATAGTGGACGCCGGCAGCGGCCAGCGCCTCTTTGTGCAGAGGGGCGGTGACGATCGCACCGACCTGTCCGCGCAGCGCAGCACGGGCGGCCCAGGTGACGGCATCGGCTGCCAGGCGGCCGGCCTCGGCCTGCACCTGGCCCCATCGCACCAGGGGCCGCGCGGACCCGACCTGCAGCAGCGGGATGCAGCCCACGGGCACAGACAGGGCCTGCGCAGGGTCGGCGATCTCCTGCACCGGCAGCGGCGCCTGGCCCGGTCGGGCCACGACTGCGGCGGCTCGGCGCAGGTGGGCCGCGTCGCCGACGACGAAGCAGCCCGTGGTGAGCGCGGGATCGTCCGCGTACAGCTTGGCGATCAGCTCGCCACCGATGCCGGCGGGGTCGCCCTGGGTGATCGCGAGAGGCGCGACAGACGGCAAGGTGTTCATGCCGGATTGGGGATGTCGATGAACCGGTGCTCCAGTCCCAGCCGCGACGCGACGTGCGTCGCCACGGCCGGCGCGCCATAGCGCTCGGTGGCATGGTGCCCACAGGCCAGGAAACTCACGCCGCACTCGCGGGCGTAGTGGGCCTGCGGCTCGGAGATCTCGCCAGTGATGAAGGCCTGTGCGCCAGCGGCGATCGCAGCCTCGAAGTAGCTCTGGGCTCCGCCGGTGCACCAGGCCACCCGGGTGATCGGGCCCGCAGCGCCGTCGACGCGCAGCACCGGCCGACCCAGGGCTTGTTCGATACGGGCCGCCAGCGCGCCGGTGTCGGTAAAAGCCGCACCATCGATGGCGCCGCCGAGAAAGCCCAGGTCCTGGTCGCCGAAGCGGGTATCGGACCGCAGGCCCAGCACCTGCGCAAGCTGGGCGTTATTGCCCAGGTCGGGGTGGGCATCCAGCGGCAGGTGGTAGGCATACAAGTTGATTTCGTGCGCCAGCAGACGGGCCAGGCGCTGCTTCATCCAGCCGGTGACCCGCCCGTCCTGCCCCCGCCAGAACAGGCCGTGGTGCACGAAGAGCGCGTCTGCGCCGGCCTCGATGGCCGCGTCGATCAGCGCCAGGCTGGCGGTCACGCCCGAGACGATGCGACGCACCTCGGGGCGACCCTCGACCTGCAGACCGTTGGGCCCGTAGTCCTTGAAGCGCTCGGGTTGCAGCAGGGTGTCGAAAGCGTGAAGAAGCTGTTGTGCGCTGGCCATGGCAGTTCCGATACCTCGCGATTGTCGGATATGGCGGGCGTTCTACACTGCATGCCCCCGCCGCGCCCGCGGCCTGCCCCGCCCCGTCCCGTCCATGCGTCGCTACTGGCTCCTTTTCTCCCAAGCCGTCACGGTGTTGCTGGCCGCCTATTTCGTGGTGGCCACCTTGCAGCCCGGACGGCTGGGGCTGGGCGGCCTGCAGCGCGGTACTGGCGTGGCCTGGGTCGAGGGCCCGGCCCTGCCCGCCGGCGTCACACCGCCAGGCAGCCTGCGCGAAGCGGCCAAGCGGGCGGCGGCAGCGGTCGTGAGTATCAGCACAATCACCGCGGCCCCGCCCAATCCGCATACGCGCGAGCCCTGGTTCCGCTTCTTTTTCGGTGACCCCCCGGGAGGCACGCGCCCCCAGGCCGGCCTGGGCAGCGGCGTGATCATCAGCCCCGAGGGCTACATCCTCACGAACAACCATGTGATCGAAGGCGCTGACGCGATCGAGGTGCAGCTCAATGACGGCCGCAGCACCCGCGCGCAAGTGATCGGCACCGACCCCGAGACTGACCTCGCGATCCTGAAGATCAAGCTGGATCGGTTGCCGGTCATCACCCTGGGCAACGCCGAGAACCTGCAGGTGGGCGACCAGGTGCTGGCCATCGGCAACCCCTTCGGTGTGGGGCAGACCGTCACCAGCGGCATCGTCAGCGCCATCGGGCGCAACCGGCTGGGGATCAACACCTTCGAAAACTTCATCCAGACCGATGCCGCCATCAACCCCGGCAACTCCGGTGGCGCGCTGGTCGATGTCAACGGTCACCTGATGGGGATCAACACCGCCATCTACTCGCGCACGGGCGGCAGCCTGGGCATCGGCTTCGCCATCCCCGTGTCCACCGCCAGACTGGTGCTCGAGGGCATCGTCAAGGAAGGCGTGGTGCGCCGCGGCTGGATCGGCGTCGAGCCAGCCGACCTCTCGCCCGAGCTGGTGGAGACCTTCGGCGTGAAAACCCCTCGCGGCGTCCTGATCACGGGCGTGCTGCAAAACGGACCCGCCGCCCGCGCGGGCGTGCGACCCGGCGATGTGATCACTGAAGTGGGCGGCAAGCCCATCGCCAATGTGTCGGAGCTGCTGTCCAGCGTCGCGGCACTCAAGCCGGGAACAGCGGCGCAATTCAAGCTGCAGCGCAAGGACGCGCCCATGACAGTGACAGTGACGGCGGGCCTACGCCCGCGCCCGCAGGCGGCGCCACCGGCACGCTGACCCCGCCCGCGCAGCGCGGACGCGGGCTCACGCGTCGGTCGACGCAGCTTCCTCGGTGGGCGCCTGGGTGTGCTTGATGAACAGCTTGGCCGCCCAGATGCCGATCTCGTAGAGGACGATCATCGGGAGGGCCAGCGCCAGCTGCGACACCACGTCGGGCGGCGTCACGACGGCCGCCACGATAAAGGCCAGCACGATGAAGTAGCTGCGAAAGGCCTTGAGTTTTTCGATGGAGACGATGCCCATGCGCGCCAGCACGATCACGACGATGGGCACCTCGAAGGCCAGACCAAAGGCCAGGAACATGGTGAGCACGAAGCTCAGGTAGGCCTCGATGTCCGGCGCGGCGGTGATGCTCTTGGGCGCAAAGCTCTGAATGAAAGCGAACACCTGGCCAAACACGAAAAAGTAACAGAACGCCACGCCGATGAAGAACAGCACCGTGCTGGAAACCACCAGCGGCATCACCAGTTTCTTTTCGTGCGCATAGAGTCCCGGCGCGACAAAGGCCCAGACCTGATAGAGCACCACAGGCAGCGCGATCAGGAACGCCGCCATCAGCAGGATCTTGAGGGGCACCAGGAAGGGGGAGATCACCGAGGTCGCGATCAGGGTGGCGCCCTTGGGCAGGGTCGCGGTCAGCGGCGCAGCCAGGATGTCGTACAGCGCCGCGGGACCCGGCCAGAGTGCGAGCACCGCACCCGCGACTGCCACCGCGATGAACGCCTTGATCAGCCGATCACGCAACTCCACCAGGTGAGCGACAAAGGGCTGTTCGGTCCCGGCGAGCTCGTCTTCTTTGTTCGTGGGATCGGCCATCTAGTTGAATTTCTTGGGCCGATAGCGGGCCACGCGGGCCGCGCCGGAGAGCGCGTGACGGCGCACGCCGTTGCGGGCCTTGTACCAATTGGGTGTGGCGCCCTGCTTGATCCGCCATTTCTTGCCCGGGTGCTTGTACTCGGGCGTCACGGGCGGCACTTCGAGCGGCGCGCTGTAGTCGATGGCCGGGGTATCGCCCAGGCTGGAGCCGAGTTCGGCACTGGTGGTCTGGATCGAGCTCTCGACGTCACGCGCGGCAGTCTCGACCGTGTCCTTCATCTTGCGAAGCTCGTCGAGCTCCATGGAGCGATTGACTTCGGCCTTGACGTCGGAGACATAACGCTGCGCCTTGCCCAGCAGGGTGCCAATGGTGCGGGCCACGCGCGGCAGCTTCTCGGGCCCGATGACGATTAACGCCACGGCGCCGATCAGCGCGATCTTGGAAATGCCGAGGTCTATCACGGAGGGAACGAGCCAGCGAACCCACGACGCAGGACCCGGACACGCCGGGCCGCTTCAGGGTGCACGTGAGCCGATTCAGGACTTGTTACGGGCCTCGACGTCGATGGTGGTCTTGTTGTCGCCAGCGGGCTGCGCCAAGGGGGCCTGCTGCGGCGGGGTCGTCGGCGGGGTGGTGGTGGCGGCATCGGCCTGGGCCTGGGCCGAACCGTCCTTCATGCCGTCCTTGAAGCCCTTGACGGCGCCGCCGAGGTCGGAGCCGATGTTCTTGAGCTTCTTGGTGCCGAAGACCAGCACGATGATCAGTAGAACGATCAGCCAATGCCAGATGGAAAAGGTACCCATGGATAACTCCTGAATGAATTCGGTGGATTGCGGGGCATTTTAGACCTGCGGGGCCATGTCCCCTCACCCACGTAGGACAGGACTCAGCCCTTGAACCAGGGACGTGGGCCGCCCATGACGTGGATATGCAGGTGATGAACCTCCTGCCCGCCCTCGGCACCGGTGTTGGTGACGACCCGCCAGCCGCCCTCGGGATAGGGGTTGCAGCCCTCCTGCAATGCCAGCTGCGGCACCAGGGTCATCATGCGGCCCAGCAGGGCCTCGTGCTGGCCGTCCACCTGGGCCAGGGAAGGGATATGGGCTTTGGGGATCATGAGGAAATGCACCGGCGCCCAGGGATGGATGTCGTGGAAAGCGTAGATCTGGTCGTCTTCGTAGACCTTGCGCGAGGGGATCTGCCCCTGGACGATCTTGCAAAACAGGCAGTTCGGGTCGTGGCTCATGGGCTTGGAAGTCGTTACAGGACCGGCCCCTGGGGCAGGGCATGGTGGGCAAACCGCAGCCAGCCGCGGATGCATCGGTACAGGTACCACAGGCCCACGATCGCGTGCGCCAGGGCGCCCGGCAGCACGAACAGCAGGTACAGCGGCATGGTGAGCACCAGCCACAGCACGGTCCACCAGAAGGTGGCGATCATGTAGCGGTGGTGCAGGATGTAGAGGGGGTCACGCTCGTCGGCGCGACGGATGTAGTTGACGATGAGGGCGATCACCGCCAGCACGCCCAGGCTCAGCCAGGCCCAGGTGTGCAGGCCATAGAGCACGTGCATCAGGACGCGATCCCCTTGCGGACGCGGGCCCGCCGGCAGGGGGTCGAGGACTTCGGGTTCGCTCATTGGGGCCACCGGGGCCTCAGTCCTGGCTGGCCTCGCGGGCCTGGGCTTTGCGAAGGGCCTTTTCCTCCAGGCCCGAGAGCCCTTCGCGGCGCACGAGTTCAGCCACCACATCATCGGGCGTGAGGCCGTAATGGGCCAGGGCGATGAGGGTGTGGAACCAGAGGTCGGCCACCTCGCCCACGAGTTTGTGCTTGTCGCCCCCGTGGTCGACGTCCTTGGCGGCCATGACCACCTCGGTGGCTTCTTCGCCCAACTTTTTCAGGAAGGCGTCGGGGCCCTTGTGCAGGAGGCGCGCCACGTAGCTGCGCTCAGGGTCGCCGCCGTGGGCGGGCTTGCGGCTTTCGATGACGGCGGCCAGGCGGGCCAGGGAGTCCGTATTGGAGGGCGTGGAAGACATGGCGGTCAGGTGTAGATGGTGCCCGGGTCTTTCAAGACCGGTTCACAGGACTGCCACCGGCCGTCCTGCAGGCGCTGATAAAAGCAGCTGTGGCGACCGGTGTGGCAGGCGATGCCGGGTTCGTGACCGAGTTGGGTGACACGCAGCAGGATGACGTCGTTGTCGCAGTCCAAGCGGATCTCGTGCACGGTCTGCACATGCCCGGACTCCTCGCCTTTGGCCCACAGCTTGTTGCGCGAGCGGCTGAAATAGATCGCGCGGCCCTCCTGGGCGGTACGCGTCAGGGCCTCACGGTTCATCCAGGCGAACATCAACACGTCGCCGCTACCCGCTTCCTGGGCGATAACAGGCACGAGCCCGCGCTCGTCCCACTTGATCCGGTCCAGCCAATCCATGGTCTGATTGTCCCTGATACGCGCGTGCGCAGGGGTCGGGGGCGACGCGGCGCTCACAGGCGCACGGTGATACCGCGCGCCTGCATGTGGCGCTTGGCCTGTTGCACCGTGTACTCACCGTAATGGAAGATGCTGGCGGCCAACACCGCGTCGGCGCCGCCCTGCTGCACGCCGTCCGCCAGATGGTCGAGATGGCCCACGCCGCCGGAGGCAATGACCGGGACGGCTACCGCGTCGGCCACCGCGCGGGTGAGGGCCAGGTCGAAACCGGACTTGGTGCCGTCGCGGTCCATGCTGGTCAAAAGAATCTCGCCGGCGCCGCGGCGGGCCATCTCAGTGGCCCAGGCCACTGCGTCCAGACCCGTGTTCTTGCGTCCGCCGTGGCTGTAGACGTCCCAGCCCGGGCCCCGGGCAGCTTCGTCGTCCCCCGCGCGGCGCTTGGCGTCGATGGCCACCACGATGCACTGCGAACCATAGCGGTCCGAGGCGTCGGAGATCACTTGCGGGTTGGCGAGGGCGGCCGAATTGAAGCTGGTCTTGTCGGCGCCGGCATTGAGCAGGCGACGTACGTCCTCGACGGTGCGCACACCACCGCCGACCGTGAGCGGGATGAAGACCTGCGAGGCCACGGCTTCGATGATGTGGAGGATCAGGTCACGGCCGTCGCTGGTAGCGGTGATGTCCAGGAAGGTGAGTTCGTCGGCGCCCTGCTCGTTGTAGCGGGCAGCGATTTCCACCGGGTCGCCGGCGTCGCGCAGCTCGACGAAGTTCACGCCCTTGACCACACGGCCACCCGTCACGTCGAGGCAAGGGATGATGCGTTTGGCGAGCATGGCAAAAGACTTTAAATGGTTCAGGAATGAGCGCAGACCCCGAGGCCAGTGGCAGCCGCGGATCCGGCTCCGCCGAGCCGCTGGCGGCGCCCCCTGGAGGGGGAGGCGGCGACACGCAGTGCGCCGCTTCGGGGGTGGGCCATCACCCGCCTAGCTCGTCGGCCTTGGCTTGCGCAGCGGCGAAATCGAGATCGCCGCTGTAGACGGCGCGGCCGCAGATCACGCCCTCGATGCCTTCATCCTCCACCGCGCACAGCTTCTCGATGTCGGCCATGTTGGACAGACCGCCCGAGGCGATGACGGGGATGGTGAGCGATTGCGCGAGCTTGACGGTGGCTTCGATGTTGATGCCCGAGAGCATGCCGTCGCGACCAATGTCGGTGTAGATGATGGACTCGACGCCCCAGTCCTCGAATTTCTTGGCCAGATCGATGACCTCGTGACCGGTGAGCTTGCTCCAGCCGTCGGTGGCGACCTTGCCGTCCTTGGCGTCGAGGCCCACGATGATGTGGCCGCCGAAGGCGCTGCACGCGTCTTTCAGAAAGCCGGGGTTCTTGACGGCGGCGGTGCCGATGATCACGTAGCGCAGGCCGCCGTCGATGTATTTCTCGATGGTGTCCAGGTCGCGGATACCGCCCCCGAGCTGCACCGGGATGTCGTCGCCCACTGCTTTGAGGATGGACTTGATGGCTGAAAAGTTCTGGGGCTTGCCGGCGAAGGCGCCATTGAGGTCCACCAGGTGCAGGCGCCGCGCGCCCTTGTCCAGCCAGGACCGTGCCATGGCGGCCGGGTCTTCGCTGAAGGTGGTGGCCTGGTCCATGTCGCCTTGCTTGAGGCGAACACAGTGACCGTCTTTCAGGTCAATGGCGGGAATGAGCAGCATGGGGAGAGCCGGAATCAGGGATTCCAGTGCAGGAAGTTGCGGTAGAGGGCCAGGCCGGAGTCAGCGCTTTTCTCGGGGTGGAACTGGGTAGCAAAAATATTATCGCGTGCAACCGCGGCGGTAAAGAACCCCCCGTAGTCCGCCTCCCCCACGGTGTGGCGGGCATCCGACGGCCGGGCGTAGTAGCTGTGGACGAAGTAGAACCAGCTGCCATCGGGCACGCCGGCCCAGACCGGGTGGGGCTGGGACTGGCGCACCCGGTTCCAGCCGATCTGGGGTACCTTGTAGCGGCTGCCATCGGGCTGGTGCTGGCCGTCCAGCTGGAAGCGGACCACCTCGCCGGGGATCAGGCCCAGGGACTCGGTGGCGCCCTCCTCGCTGCGATCGAGCAGCATTTGCATGCCGACGCATACCCCCATGAGTGGTTTGTGCGCTGCGGCATGCATAACCGCCGCGTGCATGCCCGACTGGTGCAGCTCGCGCATGCAATCGCGCATGGCGCCCTGCCCGGGCAGGACCACCCGCTCGGCAGCCATGACCTCCTCGGGGCGACGGGCCCAGACCACGTCAACGCCGCTGCCCTGGGCGGCATGCAGCACCGCCTGGGTGACCGATCGCAGGTTGCCCATGCCGTAATCGACAACAGCGACGGTGGTCATCGCAAACCGGAATCAGACAGGGGGCGCGCCGGGCGTCACAGGGAACCCTTGGTGGAGGGAATGACACCGGCCGAACGCGGATCGAGTTCGAGCGCCGCGCGCATTGCACGGGCGAAGGCCTTGAAGACGGTCTCGCACTGGTGGTGCGCGTTTTCGCCCCGCAGGTTGTCGATATGGAGCGTCACGAAGGCGTGGTTCACGAAGCCCTGAAAGAACTCGTAGGCCAGCTGGCTGTCGAAGCCGCCGATCATGCCGCTCTTGAACGGCACGTGCATCTCCAGGCCGGGGCGGCCGGAAAAGTCGATCACCACGCGCGAAAGGGCTTCATCCAGGGGCACGTAGGCATGGCCGTAGCGGCGAATGCCTTTCTTGTCGCCGATGGCCTTGAAGACGGCCTGGCCCAGGGTGATACCGACGTCTTCCACGGTGTGGTGACCGTCGATGTGCAAGTCGCCCTTGGCTTCGATCTCGAGGTCGATCAGACCGTGGCGGGCGATCTGTTCGAGCATGTGGTCGAAAAAGCCGATGCCGGTGGACAGCTTGTTGGCGCCCGTGCCGTCGAGGTTGACGCGCACGCGGATCTGCGTCTCGGCGGTGTTGCGCGTGACGTCGGCTTGGCGAGGGGTGGGCGTGGTGGTCATAGGGAGGCCTGCAGGGCGGCGAGCATCTGGGCGTTTTCGTCGGCGGTGCCGACGGTCAGGCGCAGGCACTGGTCCAGCAAGGGGTGCATTTTAGAAACGTTCTTGACCAGTACCCCGCGGCGCTTCATGCCCTCGAAGGCGGCCTGGGCGTCGGTCACGCGCACCAGGACCATGTTGGCGTCGCTGGGCCAGGCCTTCACGCCAGGCATCAGCGCCAGCGCCTGCAACAGGGCCCCGCGCTGGGCGCGCAGGTCGGCGGCCTGGGCTTCGTAGACGGCGGCGTGCTCCAGGGCGAACAGGGCCGCCTCGGCATTGAACACGCTGATGTTGTAAGGGGGGCGCACCTTGTCGATCTCGGCGATCAGGTCGGCTGGGCCCATCATGTAGCCGATACGCGCGCCGGCCAGGCCGAACTTGGAGAGGGTGCGCATCAGGAGCACATGCGGGTGACGGCCCAGGCGGTCGATGTAGCTGCGGCTGGAAAAGGGCTGGTAGGCCTCGTCGATCACCACCAAGCCGGGCGCAGCCTGCACGATACGCTCGATGACCGCGTCGTCCCAGAGGTTGGCGGTGGGGTTGTTCGGATAGGCTAGGTAAATGATGGACGGCTGGTGCTGCGCGATGGCGGCGAGCATGGCCGCCTCGTCCAGCTCGAAATCGGGCGTGAGGTCTACGCCGATGAACTTCAGGCCCTGCAGCTGCGCGCTCATGGCGTACATCACGAAGCCGGGCAGCGGCGCGAGAACGGACGCTCCGGGCACGTCGCAGGCCAGGGCCAGCAGGGAGATCAGTTCGTCGGAACCGTTTCCCAGCATCAGGGCGCAGCCCGTGGGCAGTCCGGCCTGCCGGGCCAGCGCAGCGCGCAGGTCGTCGATGCGCGCACCAGGGTAGCGATTGAAGGCCGCCGCACCCAGGCGATGGCCCAGTTCGGCCTGCAGCGCGGGGGGCAGGCGGTGGGGGTTCTCCATCGCGTCCAGCTTGATCAGGCCGGTGGCGTCCTGCACCGCGTAGGCGTGCATGGACTGCACGTCCTGGCGGATCAGGCGGGAGATTTTTTCGGGCAGGGCACTCATGGCTTGAGCCTCATTTCGGCGGCGCGGGCGTGGGCCTGCAGGCCTTCGCCATGGGCCAGGACGGAGGCGATCTTTCCGAGCACCTGCGCGCCCTGCTCGCTCACCTCGATCAGGCTGCTGCGTTTCTGGAAGTCGTAGACCCCCAGCGGACTGGAAAAGCGGGCGGTGCTGCTGGTGGGCAGGACGTGGTTGGGACCGGCGCAGTAATCGCCCAGCGATTCACTGGTGTACGCGCCCAGGAAGATGGCCCCAGCGTGCTTGAGAAGCGGCTCCCAGCGGTGCGGGTCTGAACTGGCAACCTCCAGGTGCTCCGGGGCGATGCGGTTACTGATGTCGCAGGCCTCTTGCATGGAGCGGGTGTGGATCAACGCACCACGGCCGTGGAGCGACTTGGCGATGATGTCTGCGCGCGGCATCTGCGGCAGCAGGCGCTCGATCTCGGCCTGCACACGGTCGATGTAGTCGGCGTCGGGGCACAGCAAGATGCTCTGGGCCAGCTCGTCGTGTTCGGCCTGGGAGAACAGGTCCATGGCCACCCAATCCGCCGGCGTGGTGCCGTCGGCCAGCACCAGGATCTCACTTGGGCCTGCGATCATGTCGATACCCACCTGTCCGAAGACGCGGCGCTTGGCGCTAGCAACATACGCATTGCCCGGGCCGGTGATCTTGTCCACGCGCGGAACGGACTGCGTGCCATACGCCAGCGCGCCCACGGCCTGCGCACCGCCGATCTGGAAAGCGCGGGTGACGCCGGCCACGTGGGCGGCGGCCAGCACCAGCGGGTTCTTTTCGCCGCGCGGGGTAGGCACGACCATGATGATCTCGGCCACGCCCGCCACATGCGCGGGGATGGCGTTCATCAGCACCGAGGAAGGATAGGCCGCCTTGCCACCCGGCACGTAGATGCCCACGCGATCGAGCGGCGTGACCTTCTGCCCCAGCAGGGTGCCGTCAGCGTCGCGGTAGGACCAGCTTTCGCCGCAGGCCTTCTTCTGGGCCTCGTGGTAGGCGCGCACCCGGGCGGCGGCCTGCTGCAGGGCCTCGCGCTGATCGGCGGGCAGGCCCTCGAAGGCGGCGCGCAGTTCGGCCTGCGTGAGCTCCAGGTCCTGCATGGACGTGGCCGTGAGGTGATCGAAGCGCGCGGTGTACGCCAGGACTGCGGTGTCACCCTGGGCCTTCACCGCGTCCAGGATCTCGGCCACTCGCGACTCGACCTGCGAGTCGGTCTCGGCCGACCAGTGCAGGCGCGCCTGGAATGCCACGTCGAAATCGGGCTGGCTCGTGGACAGGCGCAGGGGCTGGGCGGGCGAGGTCATGGTCGTAGCGTTCAGGAGGCCTGGGTAGCCCGCGCGAAGGCGTCGATCAGGCGGCGCAGGGGCGCCTGCTTGAGTTTGAGGGAGGCCTGGTTCACCACCAGGCGCGAGCTGATGTCCATGATGCGCTCGACCTCGACGAGGTGGTTGGCCTTGAGGGTGTTGCCGGTGGAGACCAGGTCGACGATGGCATCGGCCAGGCCCGTGAGAGGCGCCAACTCCATCGAACCATACAGCTTGATCAGGTCCACGTGCACGCCCTTGGCGGCAAAGAACTCGCGGGCGATGGACACGTACTTGGTGGCCACGCGCAGGCGGGCGCCCTGGCGCACCGCACTGGCGTAGTCGAAGTCGGCGCGCACCGCCACACTCACGCGGCACTTGGCGATCCCCAGATCCAGCGGCGTGTACAGACCCTGGCTGCCATGCTCGATGAGGGTGTCCTTGCCCGTCACGCCCAGGTCGGCGCCGCCGTATTCCACGTAGGTGGGCACGTCGGAGGCACGCACCAGCACCACGCGCACCTCGGGCTGGTTGGTCGCGAGAATCAGCTTGCGCGATTTCTCGGGGTCTTCGAGCACTTCGATGCCTGCGGCGCGCAGCAGCGGCAAGGTCTCGTCAAAGATGCGGCCCTTGGACAGGGCGAGGGTCAAAGCGTTCATGATTTCACCCGTTCGATATCGGCGCCGACACCGCGCAGTTTTTCTTCCATGCGGTCATAGCCCCGATCCAGGTGGTAAATGCGATCGACCGTGGTCTCGCCCTCGGCCACCAGACCTGCAATCACCAAGCTGGCCGAGGCGCGCAAATCGGTGGCCATGACAGCGGCGCCCGAGAGGCGCTCGACGCCCTCGATCAGGGCCGACTTGCCATCGACCTGGATCTTCGCGCCCAGTCGCACGAGTTCGTTCACGTGCATGAAGCGGTTCTCAAAGATGGTCTCGGTCACCAGGGAGGAACCGGTGCCGATCACATTGAGCACCATGAACTGCGCCTGCATGTAGGTGGGAAAACCGGGGTACTCGGTGGTGCGAAAGCTCTGCGCGGCCAGGCGTCCCTGCGAGCGCACGCGGATGCCGCCGTCCACGGCCTCGACAGTGGCGCCGGCCTCGCGCAGTTTGTCGATCACGGCCACGAGGTGGTCGGCACGTCCGTGACGCAGGACGACCTCGCCCCCGGTGGCGGCCACTGCGCACAGGAAGGTGCCCGCTTCGATGCGGTCGGCCACCACGGTGTGGGTGCATCCGTCCAGACGCTCGACGCCCTGAATGCGGATGCGGCTGGTGCCGTGGCCTTCGATCTGCGCGCCCATGGCGATCAGCATCTCGGCCAGGTCGCCGATCTCAGGCTCCATGGCGGCGTTCTCCAGCACGGTCTCGCCCTCGGCCAGGGCCGCAGCCATCAGAAAGTTCTCGGTGCCAGTGACGGTGACCATGTCGGTGCGCAGGCTGGCTCCGCGCAGGCGCCTGCGGCCCGCTGGCAGCGAAGCCACCATGTAGCCATGCTCGACGTCGATCACGGCCCCCATCTGCTGCAGGCCCTTGATATGTTGGTCCACCGGGCGTGAGCCGATGGCGCAGCCTCCGGGCAGGGACACGGTGGCCCGTCCGAAACGCGCCAGCAGCGGGCCCAGCGCCAGCACCGAGGCTCGCATGGTCTTGACCAACTCGTAGGGCGCCTCAGGCTTGTCCAGGGTGCCGGCGTTGAGGACGACGCGATCGCCTTCGCGCTGCACGGACACGCCCATGTTCTGGACCAGCTTGACCATGGTGGCCACGTCCTGCAGGCGCGGGACATTCTCCAGCGTCACGGGGGCGTCGGTCAGGAGGGCAGCGCACAGCTCGGGCAGGGCGGCATTCTTGGCACCGGAAACCCGGACCTCGCCCTGGAGCTGGCTGCCCCCGCGGATCAAAAGCTTGTCCATCAAAAAAAGTGAGTCAGGGGCGTCGGGAGGACGCCGCCCATTCGGCCGGCGTCAAGGTCTTCATCGAGAGGGCATGCACCTCGTCGGTGTGTATTTTCGCACCCAGCGTTGCGTACACCCGCTGGTGGCGCTGGATGGGGCGCTTGCCTTCGAATTCGGCGGATACAACCACGGCCGACCAGTGACGGCCATCGCCCTCGACTTCGAGGTGCTCGCAAGGCAGTCCGGCGGCGATGAGGGCGCGCAGTTGTTCGGCGGTCATTCCAATGTCTCAGGCGGCTTTGAGAGGGAGCACAAACACCAGGGCCAGCGCGGAACCGGCTTTGCCGGGCCGCGGGTGGCGCCCCCTTGAGGGGGAGGCGCCGCAGGCGCTTCGGGGGTGGGCGTTCATCCTCGGATCTTGTAGCCGATGCGAAGCAGGTGCACAGCGATCGCGCTCACCCCGAAGGCGGCGACAGCGACGACGACCAGGCTGAACCAGGGCGAGACATCGCTGACCCCGAAAAAGCCATGGCGGAAGCCGTCGATCATGTAGAAGAAGGGATTGAGATGGCTCACCTGCTGCCAGAACCCGGGCAGCGAGTGGATGGAATAGAACACGCCCGAGAGAAAGGTCATGGGCATGATGACGAAGTTCTGAAAGGCCGCCATCTGGTCGAACTTCTCGGCCCACAGGCCCGCGATCAGGCCGAGCGCGCCCAGCATGCCGGCGCCTAGCACCGCGAACACCAGGATCCACAGGGGCTGCGCAAATTGGGGGGTCACGAACAACGAGGTGATCAGCAGCACCCCGCCACCCACGCACAGGCCGCGGACGATGGACGAGCCGACGTAGGCAAAGAACCAGGCCCAGTGCGACAGCGGCGTGAGCAGCACGAAAACCAGGTTGCCCATGATCTTGCTCTGAATCAGGGACGAGGAGCTGTTGGCAAAGGCGTTCTGCAGCACCGACATCATCACCAGCCCAGGGATCAGGAAGGCGGTGTACTCGATACGGTCATAGACCTTGACGTGACCTTCGAGCACGTGGCCGAAGATCAGGAGATAGAGCAAGGCGGTGAGCACGGGCGCAGCCACGGTCTGGAAACCGACCTTCGAGAAACGCAGGACTTCCTTGTAAAGCAGGGTCTGCCAACCGCTCATGAGGCCCCCACGGTCGCTCATGACGCCTGAGCCTCGGTCGGGAGGACCCGCGGGGATCCACCCGCGGCCTGACCCTTGCCAGCCATCACCTCGAGGAAGACATCCTCCAGGTCGGCCTTGCGGATCTCCACATCGTCGGCCTGCAGACCCGCTTCGCGAAGAGCGACGAGATGGCTCTCGATCTCGTGGGCGTCGTGCGCGGGCAGCTGCACGATGCGGCCGGTGATGCGTGCGCGCGCCGCCAGCGCGGGCGGCAGGCGGTGGCCATCGGTCTTGAACCGCAGCACATTGCTGGACGCGGCGCGCAGCAGGTCGCTGGTGCGCTCCAGCGCCACCACCTGCCCGGACTTGAGCATGGCAATGCGCCCGCACAGGGCTTCGGCCTCTTCAAGGTAATGGGTGGTCAGGAGCACGGTGTGGCCTTCGCGATTGAGCTTCGCGATGAACTGCCACAGGGTCTGGCGCAATTCCACGTCGACGCCAGCGGTGGGCTCGTCCAGCACGATGACCGGCGGCTTGTGCACCAGGGCCTGGGCCACCAGGAAACGACGCTTCATGCCGCCCGAGAGCTGGCGCATGTTGGACTTGGCCTTGTCGGCCAGGCCCAGACTGTCCAGGAGCTCGTCGATCCAGGCGTCATTGCCGCGGATGCCAAAGTAGCCAGACTGGATACGCAGCGCTTCGCGCACGGTGAAGAAGGGATCGAAGACCAGCTCCTGGGGCACGATGCCCAGGTGGCGGCGGGCCTGCGCGTAGTCGGACTGCACGTCATGGCCATGGACGGTGACGCGTCCCTGGCTGGCGCGCACCAGGCCGGCCAGGATGCTGATCAGGGTGGTCTTGCCCGCGCCATTAGGCCCCAGCAGGCCGAAGAACTCGCCATCTTCGATGTCCAGGCTCACGCGATCGAGCGCCTGAAAGTCGCCGCGGGCGCTGTGGTAGGTCTTGCAGACCGATTGGAAGGAGATGGCGGGCATGAGAACCCGCCATTTTAGGCGGTGGCCGACTCCTGATCGGGCAGCAGGGCCTCCACGCCATAGAGCGTGGCGAGCGCACGCAAGCGGGGCGGCATGCCGGTGACGCAGAAGGTCATGCCCAAGGCCAGCGCCTCGCGGCGTCCATCGAGCAGCACCGCCAGGGCCGATGAATCGAAGCGATCGAGCTCGGACGCATCGACCACTGCCTGCCGCTCACTGCTGGCACGCAGGCCACGGGCCAGCATCCGGGCGCAACCCGCCGCCTCGGAATGGGTCAGGGATTCAGGCAGGGCCAGGCGGGCCATCCAGGGCTTTCAGTTGCGCCCGACCCGGGCGGCGTTGGCGCGATTGCGCTCGGATAGGGAAGCGATCAGGCCGTCGACCCCCTTGGCGTTGATTTCCGCAGCGAACTGGCTGCGGTAGGTCTCGACCAGCCACACCCCCAGCACGTTCAGGTTGAAGATCTTCCAGCCTGCGCCCTCACCGGGTGTCTTTTCCAAGCGGTAATCGAGCTGAATCGGATCGCCGCGACCGCGGATCTCGGTGCGCACCAGCACCTCGTTGTCCTCGGGCGAGGCCCGCAGCGGACGCACAACGATGGTCTCGTCGCTCACTTGCACCAGCGCGCCGGAATAGGTCCGTACCAGCAGGGCCTTGAATTCGTCCTGCAGACGCTTGCGCTGCTCGGGGCTGGCCTGGCGCCAGGCTGGGCCCACCGCCTGCGCGGTCATGCGCTGGAAGTTGACGTTGGGCATGATGCGCGCGTCGACCAGAGCAATCACGCGATTGATGTCGCCATTACGCAGGGCCGGGTCGGCCTTGATGGCCGACAGGGTCTGCTCGGAGAGGCGACGTATGAGCGCGTCGGGTGCTTCCGGGTTGGCGCGCGCCACAGAGGCCACGGTGGCCAGCAGGCCCGCCACGGAGAGGACAGCGGCCCAGCGGCCCAGGATTCGTCTTTTCATCATCAGTCGTCTTTCGTTTCAGGCGGCTTGGACGCCTCGCCGTCAAAGACCTCGGCCTGGCGTCGCTGCAGATAGGCGTCGCGCAGGAAGGTGTAGCGGTCCAGGGAAACCTCTTCAAGTAGGCGCCCGGCGCGCAGGTAGGTGGCGCGCGTGTCAACGATCCGCAGGGCCAACAGGCCGGTGCGGGTACCCTCGGGGTCGAATTCGCGCACCAGGTCGCCACGCCGATCGGCCAGCAGGCCGGTCGCATCGCGCACGGTAGAAGGGCCCAGCAGAGGCAACACCAGGTAAGGCCCTGAAGGCACGCCCCAATAACCCAGGGTCTGGCCGAAATCCTCGCGGTGCCGCTCCAGGCCGGCCTCGGTGGCGATGTCCAGGATGCCGTAGAAGCCGAACACCGTGTTGATGCTCACACGCATCAGGCTCTCGGCGGCCTGCGGGAACTTGAACTGCAGCAGGCTGTTCGCCAGGGACCAGACATCGCCCAGGTTGGAGAACACGTTGCTCACGGCCTTGCGGGCGGGAGACGGCAGGTTCTCCTGGTAGGCCGTGGCCACCGGTTTGAGCACGGCGGCGTCGAGTTCGTCGTTGAACTTCAGGACTCCGCGATTGAAGGACTCCAAGGGGTCGCGCCGGTCGGGCCCGACCGCGCAGCCCGTGAGCGTGGACACGAGCAGCGCAGGCAGCAGGACGCGCCGCACGAAGGAGGGAAAGTGGAGTCGATTCATTTACGGGGAGCCGCGGGCTTGCTGGCAGTGCCGCCGTCTTCCGCCTTGCTGTAGAGGAACTGGCTGATCAGATTCTCCAGCACCACGGCCGATTGGGTGCTGGAAATCGTGTCGCCCTGTTTCAGATTCTGGTCGCCAGCGCCGGCCTCGATGCCGATGTATTGCTCGCCCAGCAAGCCGCTGGTGAGAATCTTGAGCGAGCTGTCCTTGGGGAAGACGTACTGCGACTGCAGGTCCAGGGTGACACGCGCCTGGAAGCTCTTGTCGTCGAAAGTGATGGATTCGACGCGGCCGACCACCACGCCTGCGCCCTTGACCGCCGCACGGGGCTTGAGACCGCCGATGTTGTCGAACTTGGCCACCACACGGTAGGTGGGCTGGAAGTTCAGGGACAGGAGGTTGGCCGATTGCAGGGCCAGGAACAGGACGGCCAGTGCACCCAGAAGCACGAAGAGGCCGACCCACACATCGTTTTTTGACTTTTCCATATTCAAACCCTCGTCATAGACCCCACGCCCAACCCAGTGGCCGCCGCGGAACCGACTGCGCCGGTCCGCTGGCGGCGCCCCCTGGGGGGAGGCGGCCGCAGGCCGCTTCGGGGAGGAAGTCGGCTCATAAGCTGAACATCAAAGCGGTCAGGATGAAATCCAGACCGAGTACCGCAAGGGAGGCCACCACCACCGTGCGCGTCGTGGCGCGCGAGACGCCCTCGGGCGTGGGCTGCGCCTCGAAGCCCTGGTAGAGCGCGACGAAGGTGACCGTGATACCGAACACGATGCTCTTGACGATGCCGTTACCCACGTCCTTCCAGACATCGACACCGCCCTGCATCTGGCTCCAGAAGGCGCCGGGATCGACGCCGATCATCAACACGCCCACCACGTAACCGCCCAGGATGCCGACGGCGCTGAAAACGGCCGCCAGCAAGGGCATGGCGATCAGGCCGCCCCAGAAACGCGGCGCCAGGATGCGACGCACTGGGTCGACAGCCATCATCTCCATGGCAGATAACTGCTCGCCGGCCTTCATCAGGCCGATCTCGGCGGTGAGCGAGGTGCCCGCGCGGCCCGCGAACAGCAAGGCGGTGACCACCGGCCCGAGTTCACGCACCAGGCTCAGGGCCACCAGCAGGCCCAGGGCCTCGGAGGAGCCATAGCGCTGCAGGGTGTAGTACCCCTGCAGCCCCAGCACGAAGCCCACGAACAGGCCCGAGACCGCGATGATGGCCAGCGAATAATTGCCCAGGAAATGCACCTGGTCACGCACCAGCGAAAAACGCCGCAGGGTGGGTCCGGACAGCTGCAGCAGGCGCTTGAACAGGCGGGCGCCGCGGCCCAGGTCGGCCAGCTTGGCGCGGGTGGCCAGGCCCAGTCGGGCCAGTCGTCCGGCGCTCATGGCCTGAGCCCCGCGCTGAAGTCCTGGTCCACACTGGGGCCGGGGTAGTGGAAAGGCACCGGACCCTCGGGCCGTGCGTGCACGAACTGGCTCACGAGCGGGTCGTCGCAGGCCATGACTTCGGCCGGCGTGCCCTGGGCCGCGATGCGGCCATTGGCCAGGATGATCACTTGGTCGGCGATGCGGAAGGTCTCTTCCAGGTCGTGCGAAACGATGATGCTGGTGATGCCCAGGGTGTCGTTCAAGCGCCGAATCAGCTGCGCCGACGTGCCCAGCGAGATCGGGTCCAGGCCCGCAAAGGGCTCGTCATACATGATCAGTTCGGGATCTAGGGCGATGGCTCGGGCCAAGGCCACGCGCCGCGCCATGCCGCCGGAAATCTGCGAGGGCATGAGGTCGCGCGCACCGCGCAGACCGACGGCGTTGAGCTTCAACAGCACGATGTCGCGCACCAGCGGTTCGGGCAGCGTGGTGTGTTCGCGCAAGGGGAAGGCGACGTTGTCGAAGACGGACAGGTCGGTAAAGAGCGCTCCTAACTGGAACAGCATCCCCATGCGGCGACGCGCGGCGTACAAGCCGTCGTGGTCCATGCCGCCCACATCCCGACCGTCGAACAGCATCTCGCCGGCCTGGGCGCGCACCTGCCCGCCCACCAGACGCAGCACGGTGGTCTTGCCACCGCCCGACGCCCCCATGAGGGCGGTGACCTTTCCCCGGGGCACGGTGAAGCTCACCCCATCGAGGATGGGGCGCTCTCCGTAGCCGAAACGCAGGTTTCGGCATTGCACCAGCGGGGACGCGTCGTCGTAGGACATCAAGCCAAAGAGTCAAGAAAAAGGCCGGTTTCTGCCCGGCCTTGCGCAAGGGTAAACCCGATGATACGGGTCCTGGGGCGGCCCGCCCCTTCCCTTGGTTCGCTTCAGCGCGGAAGGTCGCTGAATCCCATGAGGAATTCGTCGACCGCGCGCGCGACCTGGCGGCCTTCGCGAATCGCCCAGACCACCAGGGACTGGCCGCGACGCATGTCGCCCGCAGCGAACACCTTGGGCACGTTGGTGACATAGCCGCCGGTGAAGTCGGTGGTGGCGCGGGCATTACCGCGGGCGTCCTTGTCGACGCCGAAGGCGTCCAGGATGCTGCCCACCGGGCTGATGAAGCCCATCGCCAGGAGCACCATGTCGGCCTTCAAGGTCTGCTCGGAGCCGGGGACTTCGACCATCTTGCCGTCTTTCCACTCGACGCGGACCGTCTTCAGGCCGGTGACCTTGCCCTTGTCGCCGATGAACTCCTTGGTAGCGATGGCGAACTCACGCTCGCAGCCCTCCTCGTGCGAGGAAGAAGTGCGCAGCTTGTACGGCCAGTAGGGCCAGGTCAGGGCCTTGTTTTCCTGCTCGGGGGGCTGGGGCATCAGCTCGAACTGGACCACATTGGCCGCACCGTGGCGGTTGCTGGTGCCCACGCAGTCGCTGCCGGTGTCACCACCGCCGATCACGATCACGTGCTTGCCTTCAGCGCGCAGCTGGCCCTTGAACTTGTCGCCGGCATTGACCTTGTTTTGCTGGGGCAGGAACTCCATGGCGAAATGGATACCGTCCAGGTCGCGGCCCGGCACAGGCAGATCGCGCGATTGCTCGGCGCCGCCGGTCAGGACCACGGCGTCGAAGTCTTTTTGCAGCTGCTCGGGGGTGAGGGTTTCCTGGGCCCAGTTGGTGACCTTGGAATCTGCAGGCAGCTTGCCGATCATCACACCGGTGCGCACCTTCACGCCCTCGGCCACCATCTGCTCGACGCGGCGGTCGATATGGTGCTTCTCCATCTTGAAGTCGGGGATACCGTAGCGAAGCAGGCCGCCCACGCGGTCGTTCTTCTCGAACAGGGTCACGTCATGACCAGCGCGGGCGAGTTGCTGCGCGGCGGCCATGCCGGCGGGGCCGGAGCCGACCACCGCCACCTTCTTGCCGGTCTTGATCTTGGCGGGGCGGGGCTTGACCCACCCATGCTCCCAGGCGCGGTCGATGATGGCGTGCTCGATGGACTTGATGCCCACCGCGTCGTCGTTCACGTTCAGAGTGCAAGCGGCCTCGCAGGGCGCGGGGCAGATGCGGCCGGTGAACTCCGGGAAGTTGTTGGTCGAATCCAGCACCGCGAACGCGTTTTGCCAATCCTGGCGATACACGAGGTCGTTGAAGTCCGGGATGATGTTGTTGACAGGGCAGCCGCTGTTGCAAAACGGCGTGCCGCAATCCATGCAGCGCGCGCCCTGCTTCTTGGCCTGTTCGTCATCGAGGCCGATGACGAATTCCTTGTAGTGCTTCACGCGCTCGGGCACGGGCTTGTAGCCCTCTTCGAGTCGCTCGAATTCCATGAAGCCGGTGATTTTTCCCATGCTCTTACTCCGTATTTCTCGAACGTTCTTCAGTTCCTACCCGGGCCACCGCGGAACCGGCTTTGCCGGGCCGCCAGTGGCGCCCCCTGAGGGGGAGGCGCCGAGGGCGCTTCGGGGGTGAATCTCATGCCGCCGCGACGGCGGCCTGGGTGGTGTTGCCCGACGCCTCAACTTCTCGCTGGTGCATTTCGGCCAGTGCGCGCTTGTACTCGTTGGGGAAGACCTTCACGAACTTACTGCGCGCGGTGTCCCAGTGGTCCAGGAGCTCGCGCGCGCGCTTGCTGCCGGTCCAGCGGTTGTGGTCCTCCAGCAGGCGTTTGAGCATCGCCTCGTCGGCCTGGTCGCCGTGCAGCTTAGTCTTGGCGCTGGCCGCTTTCTGTTCGGCCGCGGGCAGCACCTTCTCCAGCGACACCATGGCGGTGTTACAGCGCGCGGCGAACTGGCCGTCCTCGTCGTAGACGAAGGCCACGCCGCCGGACATGCCCGCCGCGAAGTTGCGGCCGGTCTTGCCCATAACGACGACGGTGCCGCCGGTCATGTACTCGCAGCCGTGGTCACCCGTGCCCTCCACCACCGTGGTGGCGCCCGACAGACGCACCGCGAAGCGCTCGCCCGCGACGCCGCTGAAAAAGGCCTCACCGGTGGTCGCGCCATAGAGCGCGGTGTTGCCGATGATGATGTTCTTCGTGGCTTCGCCGCGGAAGTCGATGCTGGGACGCACGACGATGCGGCCGCCCGAGAGGCCCTTGCCGGTGTAGTCGTTGGCGTCGCCGATCAGGTACAGGGTGATGCCGCTGGTCAGGAAGGCGCCGAAGGACTGGCCGCCCGTGCCTTCAAGCTGGATACGGATGGTGTCGTCGGGCAGGCCGGTGGGGTGCACTTTGGTGACCGCGCCAGACAGCATCGCACCGACGGAGCGGTTCACGTTCATGGCCTTTTCCATGAACTGGACCTTCTCGCCCTTCTCGATGGCCGCCTTGGACTTCTCGATCAGCTTGCGGTCCAGGCCCTTCTCGAGACCATGGTCCTGGTCGGCCACGTGATAGCGCGGCACGTCGTCCGGCACCACCGGGCGAGCCAGCAGGCGAGAGAAGTCCAGGCCGCGTGCCTTCCAGTGGGCGATGCCCTGCTTCATGTCCAGCAGGTCGGAGCGGCCCACCAGTTCGTCGAAGGTGCGGATGCCCAGTTGCGCCATGATCTGGCGCACTTCCTCGGCAACGAAGAAGAAGTAGTTGACGACATGCTCGGGCTTGCCGGCGAACTTGGCGCGCAGTGCCGGGTCCTGGGTGGCCACGCCCACCGGGCAGGTGTTCAGGTGGCACTTGCGCATCATGATGCAGCCCTCGACCACCAGCGGCGCGGTGGCGAAGCCGAATTCGTCAGCACCGAGCAGCGCGCCGATGGCGACGTCACGGCCGGTCTTCATCTGGCCATCGGCCTGCACGCGGATACGGCCACGCAGGCGGTTCAACACCAGGGTCTGCTGGGTCTCAGCGAGACCAATCTCCCAGGGGGATCCGGCGTGTTTGATCGACGACCAGGGCGAGGCGCCCGTGCCGCCGTCATGGCCAGCGATCACTACATGGTCGGCCTTGCACTTGGCCACGCCCGCGGCGATGGTGCCCACGCCCACCTCGGACACCAGCTTGACGCTGATGGAGGCATGCGTCGCCACGTTCTTCAGGTCGTGAATCAGCTGCGCAAGGTCTTCGATCGAGTAGATGTCGTGGTGCGGCGGCGGCGAGATCAGGCCCACGCCGGGTACCGAGTAACGCAGCTTGCCGATGTACTGGGACACCTTGCCGCCAGGCAGCTGGCCGCCCTCGCCCGGCTTGGCGCCCTGCGCCATCTTGATCTGGATCTGGTCGGAAGACGACAGGTATTCAGCCGTCACACCGAAGCGACCCGAGGCCACCTGCTTGATCTTCGAGCGCAGCGAGTCGCCCGCCTGCAGCGGCAGATCGACTTCGACCACATCACGGCCGACGACGCTGGCCAGGGTATCGCCCTGCTTGATCGGGATGCCCTTGAGTTCGTTGCGGTAACGCGCGGGGTCCTCGCCACCCTCGCCGGTGTTGCTCTTGCCGCCGATGCGGTTCATGGCAATCGCCAGCGTGGCGTGGGCTTCGGTGGAGATGGACCCCAGCGACATGGCGCCGGTGGCAAAGCGCTTGACGATCTCGGACGCCGGCTCGACCTGTTCCAGGGGAATGGCCTGGGAGGGGTCGATCTTGAACTCGAACAGACCGCGCAGCGTCATGTGACGCTTGCTCTGGTCGTTGATGATCTGCGCGTACTCTTTGTAAGTGTTGAAGTTGTTGGCGCGCGTGCTGTGTTGCAGCTTGGCAATCGCGTCCGGGGTCCACATGTGCTCTTCACCGCGGGCACGCCAGGCGTATTCGCCGCCGGTGTCGAGCATGCCGGCCAGCACGGGGTCGTCACCAAAGGCGGCCTGGTGCATGCGGATGCCTTCTTCGGCCATCTCGAAAATGCTGATGCCTTCCACGCGGCTGGCGGTGCCGGTGAAATACTTTTGCACCGTCTCGCTGTTGATGCCGATGGCTTCGAACAGCTGTGCGCCGCAGTAGCTCATGTAAGTGGACACACCCATCTTGGACATGATCTTGGACAGGCCCTTGCCAATCGCCTTGACATAGTTGTAGATGGCTTTCTCGGCCGACAGGTCCGCCGGCAGGTCCTGGTGCAT
>JBEEIS010000020.1:0-16946 GCA_041169755.1 Pseudomonadota bacterium
GTCGGACAGGTTCCCGGTGGTCTGCGCCGCATGGTGCCGATCCTGGGTGGCCAGGTGCAGGGTGAAGGATGGACGGGTCGGGTGCTGCCCGGCGGCGCGGACTTCCAGTGGATCGTGGGCCAGACCGTGGCCCACCTGGATGCGCGCTACATCATCGAGACCGATGGCGGCGATCGCATCTTCGTGCAAAACCGCGCGGTGCGCGCTGCCTCGGCCGAAGTCACTGCCAAGCTGCTGCGCGGCGAACCCGTCGATCCTTCACAGGTCTACTTCCGCTGCAGCCCGAGCTTTGAAACAGCGTCGCCAGCACTGGGCTGGATCAACGAGCGCATTTTCGTCGGCACCGGCGCGCGGCACCCCGACCAGGTGGTGCTACGGTGCTACACGCTGACCTGAGCGACCCCGCTGCGCGCGCCGCTCAGCGCACTGTCTTGGCGTCCTGCCCGAACAGGATGGCGCTGGACTTCGCGTCCACCGTGGGCTGCTGGCTGATGCTCGCAGCCAGTGCGTAGGCGCGTTGCGTGGCAGAACGCGCAGCGATGCGCGCCAACCATCCGGCCAGCGCGGGAAAGTCCTGCAGGTTCTGGCGCTGACGCTCGTGGGGCACGATCCACGGATAGCAGGCCATGTCGGCGATGGTGTAGTCGTCGCCGCAGATGAAGGCCCGACCATCGGCCAACTGCTTGTTCAACACGCCATACAGACGCGACGTTTCTTTGACGTAGCGGTCGATGGCGTAGGGAATCTTCTCGGGCGCGTACTGCACGAAATGGTGGTTCTGACCCGCCATCGGGCCCAGGCCACCCATCTGCCAGAACAACCACTGCAGGCAGACCTGCCGACCGCGCAGGTCCTGCGGGATGAACTGACCGATCTTGTCGGCCAGGTACAAGAGGATGGCGCCCGACTCGAAGACAGAGATCGGCTCGCCGCCATCACTGGGCGCGTGGTCCACGATGGCCGGAATACGGTTGTTGGGGGCGATCTTCAAGAAGTCCGCAGCGAACTGCTCGCCTTCGCGAATGTTCACCGGCTTGAGGCTGTAGGCCAGGCCCGCCTCCTCCAGGAACATCGTGATCTTGTGGCCGTTGGGGGTGGTCCAGTAATGCAGGTCGATCATGCGGCGCATCTTAATCGCGCGGCGCGCACGCCGAGCCGAGCCTCGTCACGCGCGATCAGCGCTGCGAGACGGCCCGGGTCATGCGGACATGGCGGGCCTGGCGGGCCTGCACGCCGGCCGTGGGAATGGGCAGCCTGTCGATGCCCGAACGCACCAGATGGTCAATGCGTTCCTTCGCGGGCGGGTGGGTGGACGCCAGCAGGGCCACGCGCGGATCGGTGGTGCCCAGGGCGTCCAGCTTCTCCAGCACGGACAGCACCGCAGAGGGGTCGTAACCCGCGCGCGCCAGGAGCTCCACGCCGGCCACGTCGGCCTCGTGCTCGCTGGCCGCATCCAGCCCACGGGCATACAACTGCGCGCTGGCCCGGCTCAGACCCGGGTCCACGCGCAGGCCGCGCACCACGTTCTGGTACTGGCGCGCACGCTGGATCACCTGGTAGTGGTGTTCGCGCGTGACATGTGCGATCTCGTGGGCCAGCACTGCGGCCAGTTCGTCCTCGGAGGACAACTGCCGCAACAAGCCCGCGGTCACCAGCACCACGCCGCCCGGGGCGGCAAAGGCATTGACGGCGTCGGTGTCCAGAACGCCGAAGCGCCAGGTGCGTGAGGTGTCCGCGTGTGCCGCGAGGTGGCCACCGACCAGGTTCAGGTAACGCTGCAGGTCCTGAGAGGTATGCAGCGGTGCCACCCCCATGATTCGCGCCACCCAGAGCCGGCCGGCGGATTCTTCGTCGTTGTTCGTGGCCGGGGCCGTCACCGGGCCGGCACCCGCACTCAGCGCACCCGCCTGCTCAAACTGCGCGAGTTGCCCCGGCTCCGGGCGAAAGGCCGGCAGGCGCTCGGCGGCCTGGTTGTCGCTGCGGCCCTCGATCAGGTCCTGCGCAGACATGCTGCGCGCCGCCGACGTGGCCACGATGTTGTGGGTCCCGAGCCGTCCGGTGTCCAGGGATGCCGAGGCCGTGGCCAGCTTGACCGCAGAAATCCGCACCCAGCCTCTCACGCTACCCGACTCCACTTCCAGCCAGAAGCCCTGGCGCCGCAGCAGCTTGAGCGCAGCACCGGCCCTGGCCTGGCCCACGGCGCGAGGCGCGCCGTCCGGACTGGCCAAGACCGGGGTGTCGGTGACAAAAGCCTGGCCCGCAGCCAAACCACTGGCCAGCAGGGCCAGGGCGGCGATCAGGAAGCGGGGACCGTGGGGACGGGACATCGACTCGATACGAAAGGCCCCCGCGCCAGTGCAGCGCCGCGGCCATCAAAAACGTCCTGGGTTGTAACACACGACTACACTGGGCCATCCGGGCCGCTGTGGCCGCATGACCATGCCGAAGTTCCTACCGTCGATGCGGGCCCTGTTCAGGGTCCTTTCCAGCCTCCATTTTCCCCGCCTGTACGCGTGGTCGATGCGCGGCGTCGATGCCAAGAACCTGGGGGCTTCGTGGACCGCCCGCCTCTCGCGGGTGTGGGGGCGCAAGGTGCTGCTTGGCGTGGGCGCGCTGGCCACCGTGTGGGCCCTGGCCCTCTTTGCGACCACGGGCCTCACACCCGACGCGCCCTCGCCCGCACACGACGTCATCCTGAAGATGCGCCACACCAGCCCCGTGCCCGCGCGCGAGGTACTGATCGTGGACATCGACGAGCGCTCACTCGCCCTGCTCGCGCCCGAACACGGCCGATGGCCCTGGCCCCGCAATGTGCTGGCCGACGGCGCGCAAAAGCTCACCGACCTGGGTGCGCGTGCAGTGCTTTTGAACGTGATCACCGCCGACCCGGACAAGGCCAACCCCGAGGGGGATGCCGCGCTGGACGCGACCGCGCAGATCAACCGCGCAATCGTCTTTCCCATGGTGCGCCTGAACCCGGAAAACGACGCGCGCAGCCAGCTCAAGGTGTCGGCGCTGCCGGGTGCGCAGGTCGCCTCCGGTCACGCGGACGCAACGGTGGCCGTCCTGCTGCCGATGTTCGGATCCATGTACGACCGCATGGGCGTGGCCAACCAGCGCCCCGACGACGACGGCGTGGTGCGCAAGTACCCGCTGGTGTGGAAGGAAAAACACTACACCCTGCCCACCGTGGTGGGGCGCACCCTCGAAGTCGGCGGCGTGAGCCTGCAGGGCCTGCCCGAGCAGATGGCTCTGAACTGGCGCAACAAGAAAGGGCGTTACACCCGCATTCCGTTCGCCGACCTGTTGACCGCCGCACCGGACGATCCGCGCCTGCAGGCGGTGAAGGGCGCCTTCGTGGTGATCGGTGCCTCGGCACCCGGCATCGGCCCCACCAAGCCCACCTCGGTCAAGCCGGTGGAGGACGACAGCGAGATTCTGGCCACGGCAATCGACGACGCGCTGCACGGGACCTGGCTGCGGGTGATGCCCGCCTGGCTGGGGCTGGCGCTGAACCTCGCGGCCATCTGGTTGCTGGTGGCGATCGCCCTGGGCCGGCTGCAAGGCGAGACGCTGACCCGGGTCTTCGTGGCGGCGCAATCGGCCTTCTTCGGCATCACCTACCTGTCGGCCAGCTACACGAACCACCTGATCGATCTGTCGGCCACGATGTCCTTCGCGATCACCGTGTTCGGTGTGATCAAGGTGGTCCAGGGCCTGGACGACAGCTGGTCACGCGCGCGCCCGGGCTTTCGGCGGGTGGATGCCAAGCGCTCGCACGAAGGCGCGCTCACGGTGATCAGCTTTGTCTCCGGCGACGTCGCCAGCGCCGACATGCGCCAGCTGCAGCGGGACATCGAGGGCGTGGTGGGCATCTCGCGCGTGGTGCGCATCGACGACCTGTTTGGCGGCGAAAGCGTCCTCAAGGGCGCTTGCAGCGCGGTGCGATGCCTGCTGGTGTTCGCCGAGCCCTCACAACAGGAACGGGTGGACCAGCTTCTGGAAGGGAAACCGTTTCACGGCAAGCTGCTGCTCGATCGCCACGCGCTACAGGCGCCGTGGAACCCCGAAGACCCGGCGCTGGCCGCCGAACTGGCGCCGCTGGTGCTTCAGAACAGCGCCCACCTGCTGCGCACGTCGCGCGCCTGAGTCCTCAGCGCCCGCGCAGGGCGCGTAGCACGCCCTGCCCCGCCGCGCGCCCGCTGGCCATGCTGGCCGTGAGCAGGTAGCCGCCGGTGGGGGCCTCCCAATCGATCATTTCGCCAGCGCACCAGACCCCGGGTCGTGCCCGCAGCATCAGCGTGTCGTCCATGGCGTCCCAGCGCACGCCGCCGGCGCTGCTGATCGCCTCCTCGATGGGACGCGTCGCAGACAGGCGCAGCGGCAGCGCCTTGATGGCGCCTGCCAGGCGGTCGGCATCGTGCAGATCCTCACGCGCGAGCACTTCATGCAGCAGTGCGAGCTTGATGCCGTCCAGGCCGAGGCGCCCCTTGAGGTGGTTCGCGAGCGAGCGCGAGCCGCGCGGGTGGGCGACCTCGGCCCGCACCCGCTCGGTGCTGCGATCGGGCAGCAGATCCAGATGCAGCAGCGCCTGGCCCCGCGTGGCGATCTGCTCGCGCAGTGCGGCCGACACGGCATAGACCAGGCTGCCCTCGATGCCGGTGTCGGTCGCGACGAATTCCCCCTTGCGGACCGTGCCCGCCACCTCGATCGCCACCGACTTCAATGGCTGCCCCGCGTGGCGCTGCGCGAAATACGGCGACCAGCCACCGGCCACATCGAAGCCGCAGTTGGACGGCACCAGGGGCGCAACCTCCACACCCACCTCGCGCAGCACCGGCTGCCAGGCCCCGTCGGAACCCAGGCGCGGCCAGCTTGCGCCGCCCAGGGCCAGCACCACGGCGTCAGCCCGCACCTGCACCTCGCCTGCGGGCGATGCCAGTCGCAAGGCGCCCTGCCCGTCCCATCCCAGCCAGCGATGGCGCATGTGGAACACCACGCCCGCCGCGCGCAGGCGGTGCAACCACGCCCGCAGCAGCGGTGCGGCTTTCATGTCGACGGGAAACACCCGGCCGGAGCTGCCCACGAAGGTCGGCACGCCCAGGCCCTCGGCCCAGGCGCGCAGGGCCTCGGGTGGGAAGGCCCGCACCTGGGTCTCCAGCGCGGTCACCCGAGGGTGCAGTCGGGTGATGAAGCGATCGAGCGGCTCGGAGTGCGTGAGGTTCAGGCCGCCGCGTCCTGCCAGCAGGAACTTGCGGCCGGCCGAGGGCATCGCGTCGTACACCTGCACGGACACGCCCTGCGCGGCCAGCACCTCGGCGGCCATCAGGCCCGCCGGACCCGCGCCGATGACGACGGCCTGCATTGCCGGGACGCTCACTCGACCGCCACCAGGCGACCCTGCCCGGTCAGGAAGGCGGCCTTCACCGGCGCGCCGGGGTAAATGGCCGCCACCGCCCGCTGATAGCGGCGCATCTGCGCCACCAGGGCCTCGTCCAGCTCGGGTCGGGCGGCGGACTTGTAATCGAGCACCCACCACTGCGCGCCATCGCGCCGGCGCACCAGGCGATCCAGGCGCAGCAGCTGACCCTGGTGGTGCAGTTCGACTTCGTTGTCGGCCCAGTCGACCACCTGCGGGTCCCAGGCCCAGGCGCCCTCGCCGCGCAGGATACGCAGCGCCACGGCGGCCGCATCTTCCAGGGCGGCGCCCGTCAGACGGAACTCGCGCGCGACCCGCTGGCGCAGTGCAGGCGGGCAAACGGCCTGGCCCGCAGGCCAGCATTCCAGCAGGCGATGCAGGGCCTGGCCGAACCGGGAATGGCCCTCGTCCGGTTCGGGTGCGACGGGTGCCGCGGCCTCATCGGTCTCAGAACGCACGCCTGCGGGCACGACCGCCAGGCGGCAAGGCGCCTGCGCGGAACCGGTCGGCGCGTCGGGTGCCTGCATCGCCTGCGCCGGTACTTCCACACACAGCGGCTGCAGCCGGCGCCACCAGCTGCCGTCGGCAGGCGTGTGGGGCGTGACGCTGGAAATCACCAGTTCCTCGCGCGCACGGGTCATCGCCACGTACAGGCCATTGAGTTCCTCGCGCTGGCGCGCTTGCATCTCCGTGGTCAGCGCCTCGGCGCAGCACACCGGGGGTCGCGCCTCGCTGGCCAGGAAGGCAAAGCGCCGAGGCGCGGGGTCCTCTCCGGGCCAGTCCACCAACATGCCCATGGTCTGGGCGCGCGGCGAACCGGTGTCGGTGTCCAGCATCAGCACCACCGGTGCCTCCAAGCCCTTGGCGCCGTGCACCGTGAGCAGTCGCACTGCCGCAGACTGGGCCACCGCCGGGGCACGCACACCGCCCGCGCGCATGGCCCGCACGAAGGCGTAGGGCGTGGCGTAGCGCCCGCCCCCCACTTCCAGCGCGGCGCCGAGCAGTGCGCGCAGGTGGGCCAATACGGATTCGCGCAGGGCCGGCGGTGCCGACTGGGCGTAACGCGCCAGCACATCGCCCTCGTGGTAGATCGCATCCAGCGCATCGTGTGGCGGCATGCGGTCCACCCACCGCTTCCAGCGTGCCAGCGTGGCGCCCACGCCCTGAAGCGCCGGCGGATCGCCCGGATCCTCCTGTTGCAGCAGATCGAACCAGTGCGCGGGCTGATCATCGCGATGCGCGGCGCGCGCCCGCTGCGCCAGGATCACCAGCGTGTCGTCGTCCACACCGAAGAGGGGCGAGCGCAGCGCGCGCGCCAGCGACAAGTCATGCGAGGTCGACACCAGCGCATCGATCAGGGCCACCAGGTCCTGCACCTCGGGGGCTTCGCCCAGGTCGGTCTTCTCGGGCTGCTGAGCGGGTACACCGAGCAGGCGCAGTTCGTCTTCCAGAGCCACCAGGCGTTTGCGGCGGCGAGCCAGCACCATGATGTCCTGCGGCGGCACGCCGTCGGCCAGTCGCTGCGCGATCCAGTGCGCGGCCTGGCGCGATTCCAGGGTGATCAGCTTTTCTTCGGGCAGCTCGCGCGGCTCGTTCAGGCTGTCGCGCCAGCCGTCGTTGGCGGCGGCATCGGCGGCGGCGCGCGCCTCACGCCCGATCACGGGCAAGTGCAGCACCCGACCGCCCACCTGCGACTCGGTGGTGTGCACGCGAAAGCCCTGATAGGCGCCGGCCTGCTGCGCGTCCTGCATCACCGCGTTGACCGCCGCCAGCACGGCGGGGGCGTTGCGATGGGTGTGGTCGCAGCCCATGCGATCACCACCGAGCCCCTGGGCCACGAAGTCTTGCGCCGCGCGGAACACCTGCGGCTCCGCGCGGCGGAAGCGGTAGATGCTTTGCTTGGGGTCGCCCACGATGAACACGCCCGGCGCGTCGCCGCCGCCTGCGCCGGCATAGGCACTGAGCCAGGCGTGCAGGGCCTGCCACTGCAAGGGGTTGGTGTCCTGGAATTCGTCCACGAGCAAGTGGCGAATGCGCGCATCCAGGCGCTGCTGGATCCAGCCGGAGAGCACCGGGTCGGACAGCATCACCAGCGCGGCCTGCTCCAGGTCGCTCATGTCCACCCAGCCCTCGTCGCGTTTGAGCTGCGAGAACTCGGCCACCAGCAGGCGCGTCAGGCGTGCGATGCGCTGGTGGTGCAGCCAGGCCTCGTCCTGGTGGCGAAGTGCCAGCAGGCGCTGGGCCAGGGCCTGCGCCTGCCGGATCTCGGCGATGCCAGCCAACGCGTCATTGAACTTGCGCGGCGCGGCTTCCTTCGTGAGCAGGGCGCCGATCGCGGCGTCCCAGTCGCCCTCGGACAGCGCGCGCTCCAGTTGCGAGCCGCAAGCGGCGAAGCTGGGTTGCTTGGCCTGCCCCAGCCAACGCGCCGCGTCGGCCAGGCAGGTGCGCACGATGCCCGCGTGCGTGATCAGCGCAAGCGGGCTGTCCGCGCCCGCGAACTCCGGATAGGCCTGATGCCAGGCCTGCACCGAGCCCTCCACCACGCCCTCGCGGTCGGCCAGCGTGAATTCCACGCGCTTGTCCAGCGCTGCGCCCAGCGCTTTGAGCGTCTGGCTGCGGCCGTGGGCGGCGATGCAGGCTTCGTAGTCGCTGCGGGCCTGCGGCTGGCGCAGCACCGCATCATGAAAGCGCCGCCACACCTGGGCGATCGCATCCTTGTCGCTTTCCAGGAGCTCGTGGCGCGGCGGCAGACCCAGTCGTTCCAGGGTCAGGAGCGGCGCGGTCTTGAGCAGCGCCGCGAACCAGCTGTGGAAGGTGCGGATCTGCACCGGTCGCCCCGCTTGCAGCAGCTGCCCGTACAGCGCGCGCAGCGGTGCCACCAACGCGGGCGCGGATGCGGCGGGCACCCCGCGCGCAGTGAGCTCGGACAGCAAAGTGGCGTCGTCAGCGCGGGCAAAGGCCTGCAGCCATTGCTGCAGCCGCTCGCGCATCTCGCCCGCGGCCTTCTTGGTGAAGGTGATGGCCAGGATCTCGTGGGGTGGCGCGCCCTCGAGCAGCGCCCGCAAGATGCGCGACACCAGCACCCAGGTCTTGCCCGCACCGGCGCAGGCCTCCACCGCGACGCTGCGGCGCGGGTCGCAGGCGGCGGCGTAGAAGGCTTCGCGCGTTACGCGCTGGCCGTTCAACTCGTAGGCGTAATCAGGCATGCCCGTCCTTCATCGGCTGTTCCCTCATGACGCCCAGAAATCCTTGCGGCACAGGCCACGCGCCGCGCAGAAGGCGCAGGCCTGACCCTCGCCCAGGGCGTGCAGGCGCTCGCCCTGCCCGATGCGGCGCAGGTCGTCCTGCACACCCTGCACCAGGGCGTCACGTGCGGCCAGCACCTGCGGCTGTTCGATGAACTTGGTTTCACCCCGCTCGCCCACATTGACATAGAAGGCGCGCAGGTCGCTGTCCTGCAACAACACGGCATAGAAGGCCAGTTGCGTGTCCTCCATGGGCAGCTTGATCCGCGCCTGCGTGCCAGTCAGGCCTTCGGTCTTGTAATCCATCACCAGGCGACCGCCATCGGCGCCAGGGCCGATCCGGTCGATGCGATCGATCCGCCCGAACAGGCGCACCGGGCCCAGGGTCACCTCGCGGTCGGCCTCGGCCTCCTGAAAGCGTGCGCCGTGGGTCGTCTCGAAACGGGCCAGCTCCTGCAGGTAGCCCTCGCGCACCTGGGGCCAGGCGGCCTGGAACGGCAGGAACTCCTCTGGCGGCAGGGCCAGGGCGCGGGTCACATCCTGGGCCACCCGGTCCAGCAGCTCGGCCCGCATCAGGGCCTGGGCCTGCGGGTCATCACGCAGGGCCTCATGGAAACGCCGCAGCACCTCGTGCACCCAGTTGCCGAAATCGCGCTTGTCCAGATCCTGGTCGATCTCGGAGGCCTCCTGCAGGCTCAGCTGGCGCAGGGCGAAAAATCGGTAGGGGCACTTGCGCAGATCGTCATAGGCACTGGCCGAGAGGGCCGCCACCGGCAGTCCGGCGGCCTGCGCCCCCGGTCGTGGGACGGGCTGATAGACCAGCTCGCGTACCTCGCGCACATCCGCAGCACGCGGAGCGCCCGAAGTGAATTCCAGCTGCTGCACCAGGGGGCTGGCCAGCACCGGCTCGCCGGCTTCGTCGGTGAGGCGCCACAGCACGTCCACCTGCGCGGTCTGCAAGGCGTGCCGCCAACCGGCGCGCAGGGTCTGCTCCAGCTGCGCGCGCGCGGGCAGGCCCAGCACCTCGCGCTGGGCCGCGGTCCAGGGGCCCGCTGGCTCGGGCGACGGCGCCAGGCGCACCTCGTCGCAACCAGGCACCACCAGCGCTGCGAAGCGCCGTCCTAAGATCTGGTTGAACGGCAGCACCACCACCTGCGCCGGGCCGCTGGGGTCGGGCACAAAGCTTTCGGATTCGAGGGCCTCGTTGGCCCAGGCGGTGAATTCGGCCAGCGAGAGTCGGCGCGCCGCCTGCGGCAGCTGCGACCACAGGGCCTGGCCCGCCAGGTCCAGGCCCAGTGCAGCGATCAATTGGGCCCCGGCCGCATCCGCCTGCAGGGACTCCCACTGCTGCCCGGCTTGCAGCAGCTCGCGCACCGCCTCCTGCCACTGGGGCAGCGGGCGCGCTGTGCGCAGGCGCTCGCGCCAACCCTGGGTCTGCTCGATCAAACCGGCCCACTCGCCGGGCACCTCCCCGACGCGGGCCAGCAGGCGCTCGGGTCGCACCGAGGCCCAGGCACGCAGGCCTGCCCGCCGCACCCGCCGCTCCAGCGACAGGCAGACGCCCGCAGGCACCGCCGGCGTGTTCTTGAGCCAGTCCAGCACTTCGTCGCTGGCCGCGTCCCAGGCGCCAGCCCGCAGCAGGCCCATGACCTGGGCGGCGGCGCGAGTGGTGGAGAGCTTCCAGCCGGTCTCGTCGGCCAGTCCCACACCGCGCGCGGCCAGCATGGCCCGAATGCGACGCGTGAGCACCCGGTCCACCGCCGCCAGGGCCACCGGCACGCGGCCGGCCGAGAGATGGCCCATCACGCAAGCGGCTGCCCGCTCGGCCTCGTGAGAGGGGTCGGCGCAAGCGTGCAAGGCCACCTGCCCCGCAGGCGAAGGATCGTCCAGGGGCCAGCACACCGCGCGATCGCCCAGTTGGCTGGCCACAGCCTGGGCCACCGGCTCAGGCTGCAGACCCTGCAGCACGACCAGTAGCTCGATCGCATCGAGGGTGCGTGGCGCCAGCAGGGCGTCGGTGGCATAGGCCGAGGCCGCCGCCCACTCGATCGCGATGCGGGCCACCGCGGACTCCAGGGCCATCACCGGGTCGTCCAGGCCCAGGCCCGTGACGGCGCGGGCGCGGCCAGCCCACTCGCTGCGTGCCGCAGGCACCACGGCAGCCGCCACGCCGGCCAGCTGCCAGGCGGCATCCACCAGGTTCGAGGCCAGGGTCGGCGCCTGCCGGCCCAAGCCCGCGCGCTCGAGCCAGCCGCGGGCCGTCAGCAGGTCCAGGCCGCGGTCGAAGCTCAGGTCCTCGGGGCCGGGGGCAAAACCGCCGCGGGCCGCCCAGTTCATGGTGGTCTCGAAGCGGGGCGTGAAGCCGTCGGGCGCGTGGCGGGCCCAGGCGCGCCGGGCCAGCGGCATGAGCTGCGCGTAGGGCACCAGCACCACGGTGCGGGCCGCGTGGGCGCCGCGCTGCGCGATCAGGCCGGCCAGGCGGGCCACCAGGTCGCTCAGCACACCCTGCGTCGCACCGGCATGTGCTATCGCCGCCATAGCGATTTCCCCTGTGGGCGCAGCAGGTGCAAACGGCATGTTTCTGTCACAATCCCGGCACTTTACCTGCCCGTGGGGCTCCCCCCGCGACCCTCCCGAGGAATCCACATCATGGCCAGCGACCTGATCAAGCACATCTCCGACAGCTCCTTCGAAGCCGACGTCCTGAAATCAGACCAGCCTGTGCTGGTGGATTACTGGGCCGAGTGGTGCGGTCCCTGCAAGATGATCGCCCCCATCCTGGACGAAGTCTCTGCCGCCTACCAGGGCAAACTGCAGGTCGCCAAGATGAACGTCGACGAAAACCGCGACATCCCGGCCAAGTTCGGCATCCGCGGCATCCCCACACTCATGCTGTTCAAGGGCGGTCAGCTCGCCGCCACCAAGGTGGGCGCCATGAGCAAGGCCCAGTTGACCGAGTTCATCGACAAGCAGCTGGCCTGAGCGAGTTCCCAGCCGCCCGGGTTGGCCCCTGGGCGTGCGCGCCGCGCAACACTTGGCCACAAGGGACCCCTGCGGGTCCCTTTTTCGTCCCTATAATCGCGTCACTCACTGGCCGCCCGGGTGGCAGCCAGACCGGATCCCCCGGTTCATAACCCGGTTCAAGAGGCGCTCCGCCTCACTCCGAACCTCCCCCACAGACCGACAACAACTCCGCAAGGGGTGCCATCGCGAGCACAACGCCATGCACTTGAACGAACTGAAGGCCCTGCACGTTTCCGAAGTCCTCAAACAAGCCGAGGAACTCGAGATCGAAAACACCGGCCGCATGCGCAAGCAGGAATTGATGTTCGCCATCATCAAAAAGCGCGCGAAGGCCGGCGAACAGGTCTTCGCCGACGGCGTTCTCGAGATCCTGCCCGACGGCTTCGGCTTCCTGCGCAGCCCGGACACCAGCTTCACCGCCAGTACCGACGACATCTACATCTCGCCCAGCCAGGTGCGACGCTTCAACCTGCACACCGGCGACATGATCGAGGGCGAGGTGCGCATCCCCAAGGACGGCGAGCGCTATTTCGCACTCACCAAGCTGGACGCCGTCAACGGCGGCCCGCCGGAGCAGAACAAGCACAAGGTGATGTTCGAGAACCTCACGCCCCTGTTTCCCAAGGAGCAGATGCGTCTGGAGCGTGACGGCATCAAGGGCGAAGAGAACATCACCGGCCGCGTGATCGACATCATCGCCCCCATCGGCAAGGGCCAGCGCGCGCTGATCGTCGCGCCGCCCAAGAGCGGCAAGACGGTGATGATGCAAAGCATCGCCCACGCCATCGCGGCCAACCACCCCGACGTGCACATGATGGTGCTGCTGGTCGACGAGCGCCCCGAGGAAGTGACCGACATGCAGCGCTCGGTAAAGGCCGAGGTCATCGCCTCCACCTTCGACGAACCCGCCGCCCGCCACGTGCACGTGGCCGAGATGGTGATCGAGCGCGCCAAGCGCCTGGTCGAACTGAAAAAAGACGTGGTGATCCTGCTGGACTCCATCACCCGCTTGGCCCGCGCCTACAACAACGTCGTGCCTTCCTCGGGCAAGGTGCTGACTGGCGGTGTGGATGCCAACGCCCTGCAGCGTCCCAAGCGTTTCCTGGGCGCTGCGCGCAACGTGGAGGAAGGCGGGTCGCTGACCATCATCGCCACCGCCCTGATCGACACCGGCTCGCGCATGGACGAAGTGATCTTTGAAGAATTCAAGGGCACCGGCAACTGCGAACTGCACCTGGATCGGCGCCTGTACGAAAAGCGCGTCTTCCCCTCGATCCAGCTCAATCGCTCGGGCACCCGCCGCGAAGAACTCTTGCTGGCCCCCGAGATCCTGCAAAAGACCCGAATCCTGCGCCAGTTCATGTACAACATGGACGAGATCGAGGCGATGGAGATGGTCCTGAAGTCCATGAAGGCGACCAAGACCAACGTGGAATTCTTCGACATGATGCGGCGCGGGGGCTGAACATGCGGATGAGGCCCCTTACAATTGCCCCTATAATCCTGGGTTTTGCGGAAAGTACGCCAAATGGGTTGGCGCGGCTGCCGTAGCTGACTAGGAAAAGACCATGAAAGACGGCATTCACCCCGAGTACCGCGAAGTTCTCTTCGTCGACCTGTCCAACGGCTTCAAGTTCGTCACCCGTTCCTGCGTGAACACCAAGGAAACCGGCAAGACCGACGACGGCCGCGAACTGCCGCTGTTCAAGCTGGACACCTCCAGCGAGTCGCACCCCTTCTACACCGGCACCCAGAAGTCGGTGGACAACATGGGTGGCCGCGTCGAGAAGTTCCGCAACCGCTTCAACAAGACCGCTGCCAAGTAAGCCGGCCGCGTCACCCGCCAGCCAGGGCAGCCCGGGCAACCGCGCTGCCCTTGCCTTTTGTATGGCCCGGGACACCGCGCTGCTTTTTTCCAGCCAGACCCGCCCGCCGCCGCGCTCCATAATTCCCGCGTGAATTCCCCGTCCCCCGCCATCGTGGCGCAAAGCGCCGTGCGTCGCCTGCCACGGGTGGCGCTGTGGCTGTTCTGCCTGGCCTACGTGCTGCCCGGCTTCATCGGCCGCGACCCCTGGAAAAACGCCGACCTGCAGGGCTTCGGCTACATGTACGAGCTGGCGAAAGGCACCAGCCGCTGGTTGGCTCCGACCCTGCTGGGCCTGGCCCCGGAGTTCGACGCACTGCTGCCCTACTGGCTCGGAGCCTGGGCCATCCTGGCCACAGGCCCCTGGCTCGCCCCCGATGTGGCGGTGCGCCTGCCTTATGTCGGCCTGTTGGGTCTGACCCTGCTGGCCACTTGGCACGCGGTGTACCAGCTGGCACGCAGGCCCCAGGCCCAGCCCGTGGCCTTCGCCTTCGGCGGTGAAGCCGACCCCCGGGACTACGCCCGGGCTCTCGCCGACGCCGGCCTGTTGGCCCTGGTCGCCTGCCTGGGGCTGGCCCAGTTCTCCCACGAAACCACGCCCTCGCTCGCCCAGCTGGCCTTCACCGCCCTCACCCTCTACGGCCTGGCCGCCCTGCCCCATGAGCCGCGTGCAGACCCGTACGGGCACACCGAAACAAACGACACCGCCGATCGGCAACTCCTGGCCCGGTGGCTCAGGTCGCTGGCCAGCCTGGCGATCGGCCTGGGGGGGCTGACCCTCAGCGGGGCACCCACGCTGGCGATGCTGTTCGCCGCCGGGGGCGCGGGCGTGCTGCTGCTGCAAAGGCCCCAGGACCCCGCGCAGCGACAGTCTTACCGGCGCCGGGCCCTGGCGATCGCGCTCCTGGGCGCCGCCGCAGCCGCGCTGGCGTTCTTGCTGCAGCTGTGGCACTGGCGGCTGGACGCTCAGGGCCGCGAATGGCGTGCCCTGGGCCGCCTGCTCGTGTGGTTCACCTGGCCCGTGTGGCCGCTGGCGCTGTGGACGGTCTGGCGCTGGCGCCACCACCTGCTGGAGCGCCACCTGGCCCTGCCCCTGTGGATCGCGGGCGTAGCCCTGGTGGGCGCGCTCACCACGCCCAACGCCGACCGCTCCCTGCTGCTGACCCTGCCGGCCCTGGCGGTGCTGGCGGCCTTCGCCCTGCCCACCCTGAGCCGTTCCGTCGCGGCCCTGATCGACTGGTTCACCCTCCTCTTTTTCAGCGGCATCGCCCTGGTGATCTGGGTGGTCTGGATTTCGCTGCACACCGGTGTGCCCGCCAAGCCCGCCGCCAACGTCGCCAAGCTGGCCACAGGCTTCGAACCCAGCTTCTCCACGCCCGCCTTCGTCGTCGCCCTGGCCGGCACCCTAGCCTGGGCCGCGCTGGTGCGCTGGCGCGTGGGCCGGCACCGTGCGGCCCTCTGGAAAAGCCTGGTGCTGCCCGCAGGCGGCGCCGCCCTGTGCTGGTTGCTGCTCATGACCCTGTGGCTGCCCGTTCTGGATTACGCCCGCAGCTACGTCTCGGTGGTGGCTACGATCGAGCGCGCCATCCGCCAGCAAGACCCGACGCCACCGTGTGTGGAAGTCAGCGGCCTTACGCGCAGCCAGCTGGTGGCCCTGCGCTACCACGGCGGACTGACGCTGCGCTCCGCAGACCCCAAGGCGCCCGCCTGTCCCTGGCTCATCACCGGCGTAGACCCCGCCGCGGGCGCCGCCGCCGCGGTGCCCCCGCAGCGCTGGCAGCCGGTGACCACGGCCCGCCGCCCCACCGACCCGCGCGACAACCTGCGCCTGTACCGGGCGGTGCGCTGATGCGCGAACTCTCGGTGCTGTCCCGGCACGCCGGGACCGTGTTCGTGGGCCAGATCGCGGTGATGGCCTTCGGCATCACCGACACGATGGTGGCGGCGCGCTACTCCGGCGAGGCACTGGCTGCCTTGTCCGTGGGCTCAGCCACCTACATCAGCATCTTCGTCGCGCTTCTGGGCGTGCTGTCCGCGCAGCTGCCCACCTGGTCCGCCATGCGCGGTGCAGGGCAGCCGATCGAGCTCGGACGCTCGGTGCGCCAGAGCCTGTACCTGGCCGGCCTCGTGAGCGCCGCCGGGATGGCGGTGCTGCTGCTGCCGGGTCCGCTGCTGGACTGGACCGGCGTGCCGTCCGCTCTGCGCAGCGAAGTGGAACGCTACCTCGCCATCCTCGCCCTGGCGCTGCCGCCCGCCCTGCTGTTTCGCCTGTACAGCACCCTCAACCAAAGCCTGGGCAAGCCGCTGCTGGTCACCTGGATTCAGATCGGCTCGCTGGGTCTGAAGGTTCCCCTGTCCATCTGGTTCGTTTTTGGCGGTGCGGGCCTGCCGCCCCTGGGCGTGGCGGGCTGTGCCTTCGCCACCCTGGTGGTGAACTGGACGATGCTGGGTATCGCCGTGCTGATGCTGCGCACGCAAGACCTGTACGCCCCCTACCGACTCTGGCGGCGCCCGGAGCGCCCGCATGGGGCCACGCTGCGAGGCTTCGCGCGTCTGGGCATTCCCACCGGCCTGGCGGTCATGGTCGAAGTGACCTCCTTCACCCTCATGGCGCTGTTCATCGCCCGCCAGGGCACGGTCGCCGCCGCCAGCCACCAGGTAGCATCCACCCTCGGCGCTGCGCTGTACATGATCCCGCTGTCCTTGGGCATCGCCACCAGCGCACGCGTGAGCTACTGGCTCGGGGCGCAACAGTTCGCCAGGGCCCGTGCGGTACTTCGCCTGGGCTTGTGGCTGGCGTTGGGCCTGGCCCTGACCTGCGCGCTGGCGGTCTGGCTGCTGCACCAGCCCCTGGCACGCCTGTTCGCCGGCGCCAACCCCCCGGTGGTCGCCCTGGCCGCGGCCCTGCTGCCCTGGGTGGCGATCTACCACGTAGTGGACGCGGTGCAGGCCGTGTGCGTGTTCATCCTGCGCAGCTACGGCATCGCCACCGCCTCGCTGGTGACCTATGGCGTGCTGCTGTGGGGCGTGGGCCTGGGCGGGGGCTACCTGCTGGCATATGTCGGCGTACCTGGCTTCGCACCGATGCAAACGCCAGCCGCCTTCTGGATGGCAGGAGCCCTGGCTCTCGCGCTGACCGCGATTGCCTTTCTCACGCTCCTGTGGCGGGCGTCTCGGGCGCGTCGGTCGCCAGCACCCTGACCCGACTCGCGGGCAGGCGCAGGGTGAAGGTGGATCCCACACCCACTGCACTCTCAATGCGCAACTCGCCGCCATGGCGCTGCACCACGTGCTTGACGATGGCCAGTCCCAAGCCGGTGCCACCGGTCTCACGGGAACGGCTGCGGTCCACACGGTAAAAGCGCTCGGTCAGTCGCGGCAGGTGCTCGGGGGC
>JBEEIS010000021.1:0-28666 GCA_041169755.1 Pseudomonadota bacterium
CTCCGGGCTGCCCGGGGGGCCGCCCGCCACCTCGGGGCCATGGTCATAGAAAATTTCCGAGCAGGGTCCGCAGGGGCCGGTGTCGGCCATCATCCAGAAGTTGTCCGAAGCGTATTTGCCACCCTTGTTGTCGCCAATGCGCACCACCCGCTCAGGCGGCAGGCCGATTTCCTGGGTCCAGATGTTGTAGGCTTCGTCGTCATCAATGTAGACCGTGGCCCAGAGCTTTTCGGCCGGCAGCTTGTAGACCTGGGTCAGCAACTCCCAACCCCACTTGAGCGAGTCAGGCTTGAAATAGTCGCCGAAGCTCCAGTTGCCCAGCATCTCGAAGAAGGTGTGGTGGCGCGCCGTGTAGCCCACGTTCTCCAGGTCGTTGTGCTTGCCGCCGGCGCGCAGGCAGGCCTGCACCGACGCCGCGCGCACATAGGGGCGTTTGTCAGCGCCCAGGAACACGTCCTTGAACTGCACCATGCCCGAGTTGGTGAACATCAGCGTCGGGTCGTTGCCCGGCACCAGCGGGCTGGACTCGACCACCCTGTGGCCCTTCGCGGCGAAAAAATCCAGGAAGGTCTTGCGAATGTCGGCGACGGAGATGGCGGGCGTGGTCTTGGAGGCGCTCATGGTGTGCAGGTGTGGGGGCGGCGGCCGCAGGCCCGAAACAGGCTGCGGCCGGCTCGAAAAACAAGCCGCCACGGCAAGGGGCGGGGCTGCTTCGGCCAAGCCCGGAATTATAGGTTTACCCCCTGGAGGCCGCCCCAGCCGGGCAAGGGTGGCCCCACACGGGCAAAATCCCGCTCAAACACCTTCAAGGAGACACCCCATGGACATGAAAACCTCCCCCCTTTCTCTCCTGAACGACCCCACCCTGCTCAAGACCGATGCCTTGATCAACGGCCAGTGGGTCCAGGGCGCCTCGCGCTTTGACGTGCATGACCCCGCCACCGGCGCCAAGCTGGCCGACGTGGCCAATCTGGGCCCGGCCGAGGCCGAAGCCGCGATTGCCGCCGCCGATGCTGCCTGGCCGGCCTGGAGAGCCAAGACGGGCAAAGAGCGCAGCGTCCTTTTGCGCAAGTGGTACGAGCTACTCCTGGCCAACCAGGACGATCTGGGACGCCTCATGACCGCCGAACAGGGCAAACCCTTGCCCGAGGCCAAGGGCGAGGTCGTCTACGGCGCGAGCTTCGTCGAGTGGTATGCGGAAGAGGCCAAGCGGGTCAACGGCGAGACCCTGCCCCAGTTCGACAACAACCGGCGCCTCTTGGTGCTGCGCCAGCCGATCGGCGTGTGCGCCGCCATCACGCCCTGGAACTTCCCTCTGGCCATGATCACCCGCAAGGTCGCCCCGGCCCTGGCCGCTGGCTGCCCGGTGGTGATCAAGCCCGCCGAGCTCACGCCGCTCACCGCCCTGGCTGCGGCCGAACTGGCGATTCGCGCCGGCATCCCGGCGGGCGTGCTCAACGTGCTCACCGCCGACAGCGCCAACAGCATCGCTGCGGGCAAGGTGTTCTGCGCCAGCGACACGGTGCGTCACATCAGCTTCACCGGCAGCACCGAGGTGGGCCGCATCCTGATGGCGCAAAGCGCACCGTCCATCAAGAAACTCTCTCTGGAACTGGGTGGCAATGCACCCTTCATCGTGTTTGACGACGCCGACATCGACTCGGCGGTCGAGGGCGCCATGGCCAGCAAGTACCGCAACGCCGGCCAGACCTGCGTGTGTGCCAACCGCATCTACGTGCAGGAAGGCGTGTACGACCGCTTCGTCGAAAAGTTCACGGCCAAAGTGAAGGCGCTCAAAGTGGGCAACGGCTTTGAAGACGGCGTGGTGCAGGGCCCGCTGATCGAAGATGCTGCGGTGGAGAAAGTCGAACGACACGTGGCCGACGCGGTCAGCAAGGGCGGCAAGGTCACGGTGGGTGGCAAGAAGCTCAAGGGCCAGTTCTTCGAGCCGACGGTGATCGCCGGCGCCACGGGCGACATGCTCTGCGCGCGCGAAGAGACCTTCGGCCCGCTCGCCCCGATCTTCAAGTTCAAGACCGAGCAGGAAGCCATCGCTGCGGCGAACAACACCGAGTTCGGCCTAGCCAGCTACTTCTACAGCCGGGACGTGGGCCGCATCTTCCGCATGGCCGAGGCCCTGGAGTACGGCATGGTCGGTATCAACGCCGGCGTCATCGCCACCGAGCATGTGCCCTTTGGCGGCGTCAAGCAGTCGGGCCTGGGCCGCGAAGGCTCGGCCCACGGCATGGACGAATACCTCGAGATGAAATACCTGTGCCTGGGTGACATCCTGAAATAAGCGCCCCGAGCGTCGTCCTACAGCGGCCGCGCATCTGCGCCGACGGGAGGCGCGCAACGACCACGGGAAAGTGGGGGACTTCAATCCCCCGACAGGAGCTTTCCCATGGACGACACCGTATCCGAATGGAGCGACGCGCTCATGTCCTCGCTGACCACGGCGATGGGCATGCTGTTTTCGGCCGTCCCCAAGATCCTGGGCTTCGTGGTCATCCTCCTGGTCGGCTGGCTGGTCGCCTCGCTGGTGGAAAAAGGCGTGGCGGCCCTGCTTCGCACCATCCGCTTCAACGACCTGTCCGAGCGCTCGGGCCTTGCCGACTTCGTGCGCAAGATGGGCGCCGACACCGATTCGGCGGGAATGATCGGCTCCATCGCCAAGTGGTTCATCCGCCTGATCGCGCTGGTCGTGGCCTTCGACGCGCTAGGCTTGCCTGCGGTGTCCGACGTGCTGCGCCAGCTGCTGTTGTGGCTGCCCAATGCGATCGTGGCGCTGGTGGTGCTGGTGGTCGGCGGCCTGGCCGCGCGGGCCCTGGGCAACCTGGTGCGCGGCGCTGCAGCCGAGGGTGGGCTGGGCAATCCCCAGTTTCTGGCCAAGGTCGCCACCACTCTGGTCTGGGCCTTTGCCATCGTGGTGGCGGTCAACCAGATCGGCATCGCCACCGAGTTGGTGAACACCCTCTTCATGGCGGTGGTGGGCGCGGTGGCCCTGGCGCTGGCGCTAGCCTTCGGGCTGGGCGGGCGCGAGACCGCCTCGCGCATCGTGCAGCGCTGGTACGGCCAGGGCGAACTCAATGCCGAGGCCTTCAGCCGCACGGCCGAAGCGGCATCGAACCGTGTGAGCAGTGGCATGGCGGCGGCCCCGGGTGGGGCCGGCAGCACGCTCGGCGGACGCGGCGGCAGCGGAGGCGGAGGCGGAGGTGGCTTTCAGCCCTCGCCGGCGGGGCCTGAACGACCTGAATAGGCCGCACGCCGGCATAGGCCGGTCGATTAAGATAGCGCCCGCAGTCTCATCGCCTTGCGGGCGTCGTTCAATGGTAGGACTTTTGCTTCCCAAGCAAATAACGTGGGTTCGATTCCCATCGCCCGCTCCAATTCTTCGACACGCTCACCTGTCCGCGAAGGTGATGCGAATTTCGGTGAGCTTCCAGTTGACGAAGCCTGAACGCTCGAAGACAAATCCCACGCCGTTGGCAGGCTCAGGCAAAGCCCCCTTCTGAGGAATCGCGATCACGCGGTCGACGCCTTCGCGCTCGACTCGCCATTGCGGCTTGCCCTCCCCCGCGGGCTGGGAAGCGGTCGGCGCAGGCGCTGGCTTGTCGGTCTGGACCTGACCGTCCTTCATCATCTGCATGACCATCTCGGGCCGCACGAGGGCATCCACAATCGGATTGACGACAGCCATGCCGATCATGCTGCCCAGTGCGCTCAGAGGATTGGCCGACGGATCCCCCATCTTCTTGGCCATTTGCGCCGAGAACTGCCCTTTGAGGCTCTCGCGCACGCGCGGGTAATCGATGACCTGATTGAGCGCAGCCGCGTCCTTGGCCTTGACCGCCGTCGCGACACCGTACAGGGTCAGGTACGGCGAAAAATACCAGTAGGCTGCGACGCCCGCACAGGCCGTCATCAGGGCGAAAACGCCGATGGAAAGGAGCTTTTTCATTCTTTTCAATGCGTTGGAAGCGGCATGCGAGGCACGAGAAAGTGGATTCTGGCGTCACGCAACCGTCACACATTTCAATTATCATTGAACCATGGAACAATCCGAAGTCGTCCAGGCCCTGGCCGCCCTCGCCCAACCCGTGCGCCTGCAGGTCTTTCGCGCGCTGGTGGTGGCCGGCCCCGGAGGTCTCACACCCACCCTGCTCGCGGCGGACCTGGGCGTCTCCCCCAGCGGCCTGTCCTTCCACCTGAAGGAATTGACCCATGCCGGCCTCATCTCGCAGGAGCGCGCCAGCCGCCACCTGATCTACCGCGCCCGCTTCGCGCAGATGAACGCCCTGCTCGCCTACCTCACCGACAACTGCTGCGAGGGCGCGGCCTGCGGCGTCGATACCGCATCCGCCGCTTGCAGCACCTGCTGACCCTTTTCAATCGGAGCCTCATCATGAAACGTTTCCATGTGCACACCCACGTCGCGGATCTGCAGGCCAGCATCGCCTTCTATTCGAAGATGTTTGGCGCAGCCCCCGCGCGCGTCGAATCAGACTACGCCAAGTGGATGCTGGACGACCCGCGCATCAACTTCGCCATCTCCACCCGCGGCGACCAACCCGGCATCGACCACCTGGGCTTTCAGACCGATACCGAGGCAGAACTGGCCGAACTGAAAGCGCGCGCCGAAGCAGCCGACATGGCCCTGATCGACGAGGGCGACACCACCTGCTGCTACGCCCGCAGCGACAAGCACTGGATCGTCGACCCCGCCGGCATCGCCTGGGAGCACTTTCACACCCTGGGCGACATCCCGGTGTTCAGTCAGAAGCAGCCCGCTGCCCCCGCCGAGCCCAGCACGGTGGCCTCGGCCTGCTGCGCCCCGCGCGGCAAGCCGGTGGGCATTCCCGTCAAGTCGTCTTCTCCTTCTTCCTGCTGCTGATCTCCACCATGACCGTCCGAACCCTCAACGTCCTGTTCCTGTGCACGCACAACTCCGCGCGCAGCATCCTCGCCGAAGCCCTGCTCAATCACCTCGGGGCTGGCCGCTTCCGGGCCTACTCCGCGGGCAGCAGCCCGCGTGAGAACCAGAAGCCCAACCCGTTGGCGTTGGAAACACTGCACAAGGCCGGCATCGCCATCGACGGCCTCTCCAGCAAAAGCTGGGACGTGTTCGCGGGACCTGATGCGACGCATATGGATCTCGTGATCACCGTCTGCGACAACGCCGCGGGCGAGGTCTGCCCCTACTGGCCCGGTCAGCCCGCCACCGCACACTGGGGCTACGCCGACCCGTCGGCCGTCGAAGGCGGCGAGGACAAGCAACGCGAGGCTTTCCGTCAGACCCTGCACCTGATGCGCCGGCGCCTGGAGGCCTTCGTCAGCCTGCCACCCGAGCGCCTGGACCGCCTGTCGCTCCAACAGACCGCCCGCGACCTCGCCCAGGTGTCGGCATGAGCGCGCCGAGTCAGACCGCCGCACCGGCGGACGCGCCTGCGCCCATGAGCATTTTCGAGCGCTGGCTCACGCTCTGGGTGTTCCTGTGCATCGTCACCGGCATCGCACTCGGGCAATGGCTGCCCGCTGTCTTTCGCACCATCGGCGCGATGGAGTTTGCGCGTGTCAACCTGCCGGTGGGCCTGTTGATCTGGGTGATGATCATCCCGATGCTGGTGAAGGTGGACTTCGGCGCGCTGGGCCAGGTGCGCCAGCACGTACGCGGCATCGGTGTCACGCTGTTCGTGAACTGGCTGATCAAGCCTTTTTCGATGGCCTTTCTTGGCTGGCTGTTCATCCGGGAGCTGTTCGCGCCCTGGCTGCCGGCCGACCAGTTGGACAGTTACATCGCCGGCCTGATCCTGCTGGCGGCGGCACCCTGCACCGCGATGGTGTTTGTCTGGAGCCGACTCACGAACGGCGACCCGCTGTTCACGCTGTCGCAGGTGGCTCTCAACGACAGCATCATGGTCGTCGCCTTCGCGCCGCTGGTCGGTCTGCTTCTGGGCATGTCGGCCATCGTGGTGCCCTGGGACACGCTGGTCACTTCGGTGGTGCTGTACATCGTGATTCCGGTGCTGATCGCGCAGGTCTGGCGCAAGTCGCTGCTGGCACGCGGCCCGGCGGCCTTCGACGCGGCCATGGCCCGCATCGGCCCCTGGTCCATCGGCGCGCTGCTCGCGACCCTGGTGCTGCTGTTCGCCTTTCAGGGCGAGGCCATCCTGGGCCAGCCGCTGGTGATCGCCCTCCTGGCGGTACCGATCCTGATCCAGGTCTTCTTCAATTCGGCGCTGGCCTACTGGCTCAATCGCCGCCTGGGCGAGAAGCACAGCGTGGCCTGCCCCTCGGCGCTGATTGGCGCGTCCAATTTCTTCGAGCTGGCGGTCGCCGCTGCGATCAGCCTGTTCGGCTTTCACTCGGGCGCGGCGCTGGCCACCGTGGTGGGCGTGCTGATCGAAGTGCCCGTGATGCTGCTGGTGGTGCGGGTGGTCAATGGGACTCGGGGGTGGTACGAGCAGGCCATGGACAACCCGGGCTGACGAGCCGCAGGCTTCACCCCTTCCACGCCGGCACCGCCACACTGCGCACCAGCCGCGTCTCCTGCGACAGGATCAGGTGCTCCGTCGCACTCAGGTAGGCGGGGAAGTCCGGATGCGTGTCGCGCGCCTGGCTACGCCGCTCGTAGTCGGCCAGGTCGTCGTAACCCCACAGGTGGACGAACTGGTTTAACGGGCCCACATAGCTGGTGTAGAAGCCCAGGGGCGTGCCCAGGGTCTGCAACAGGATTGGCATGGCCATGCGGTTGAATACCTCGATGAACTCTGGCATCTTGCGCAGGCGGATCGTGTAGACACGGTGGTCGACGAGCGCCTTAGGCGGGGACGGCATCGTGTTCCTCCCGTGCGGCTGCCGGGGCCGGGGCCAGGTCATCGCCCAGGTCCGGCGCGATGCCGGCCAGGTGGCGGCCGGTGATGTAGCCGAAGGTCATGATCGGGCCCAGGGTGATGCCCGCACCCGGGTAGTTGCCGCCCATCACGCTGGCGCGGTCGTTGCCGACGGCGTATAGACCCGGGATCGGCTGGTCCTTCGTATCAAGCACCCGGCCTTCCACGTCAGTGCTGATGCCGTCGAAAGTGCCCAGGTCGCCCACCACCACCTTCAGCGCGTAATACGGCCCTTTGTCGACTGGTGCAACGCAGGGATTGGGCTTGACCTCGGGATCGGCCAGGTAACGGTTGAAGCTGGTGCGCCCACGACCGAAGGCCGGGTCCTGCCCGTGCACCGCGCCCTCGTTGTAGGTGCGCACCGTGGCTTCCAGGCCAGCCGGGTCGATACCGGCGTTGCGAGCGAGCTCGGCCAACGTGTCACCCTTGGCCAGGTAGCCATTGCGCACGAAGCGGCCCAGCGGCATCGGCGCCGGCTTGGCATAGCCCAGTCCGTACTTCGAAATGGTGGCCTGGTCGCACACCAGCCACATCGCGGTCTCGGGCCGGCCCGCGCAGGCCTTCACCATCGCGGCGCCCACGTCGTGGTAGGACTCGGACTCGTTGGTGAAACGCCGCCCGTCGGCAAGCACGCCGATCATGCCGGGCTTGTAGCGATCCAGCAGGTGCGGAAAAGCGCCGTAGCGGCCATTGCCCAAGGGCACCTTGGAGGTGGGCATCCAGGCCGCGGGCGAGCTGAAACGGATCTCCACCCGCCCGCCCACCGATTCGGCCAGGCGCGCGCCATCGCCCGTGTTGGTCTCGGGCACAGGCGAGAAATGCTCGGCGCCGCGCGCCACATGAGGGAAGGCCTTGCGCAGGCGCTCGAGGTCGTGCGAGAAGCCGCCGCAGGCCAGTACCACGCCCTTGCGCGCGCGCACCTGCACCCGCCCTTCAGGCCCCTCGACCACCACGCCGGCGATACGCCCGCCCTCCACCAGCAGCTCCTTCGCACCGGTGCGCGTGTGGATAGGAATCTTTAGGTCCAGCGCGCTCTTGGCCAGGCGGGCCGCCAGCGCGTTGCCGCTAGTGACCTGCACGCCGCGCCCGTACAGCGCCAGCTCGCGCAGGTGGTTGGCCAGGCGGCGCACCACGTACCAGGCGGACTTCAGCGACTTGGTCGCCTGGAAGAAGTGCTTGAGGTCCGCGTTGGAGGAATTGAACATCATCCCGATGAAGGTGATGGTGGCCAGCGGCGGACGCAGGCGCTCCACGTCCTTACCCAGGCCGCGGATGTCGAACGGCGCGGCCAGGATGGCGCGGCCCACGTCCACTCCACCGCCCACGTCGGGGTGGTAATCGGGATAAAGCGTGGGCACAAAGCGCACCTGGGTTTCCTTCTGGAAGAAGTCGACCATCGCCGGCCCTTCGGCCAGGAAGGCCTCGACCTGCTGCGCATTGAAATACGCGCCGGTCTCGTTGCGCAGATAGGTGCGGGCAGCCTCGCGCGTGTCGCCCGGCGCCTGGGCGCGCGAGATCGCGTTACCCGGTATCCACAGCACGCCGCCGGAGAAGGCGGTGGTTCCTCCGAAGACGGGCTCCTTTTCAACCACCAGCACGTCCAGCCCGTGCTTGCTGGCGGTGATCGCCGTGGACAAGCCACCGGCGCCCGCGCCAACAACCAGTACATCGCATTCACAGTCACGCAGGGGAGTGTTCATCGTGGGGCTCCAGGTGTCATGCCGCGAGTGCCGCCGCCTGCGGCGCGCCGCGGCGCATTTCGTCGAAGTAACGGGTCATCTCGCGCTGCGCCGATTCGGCATCGCGCGCGCGCAGGTGAGCGAGGATCTGCTTGCGCACCGGCACGAGGTCGGGGCGGAAGGCCCGCGTCGGCTCGGACTGCAGCACCTGCCGCAGCAAGGTGGTGAGCGACTCCGACACCACCACCAACACGTCGTTGTGCGCCGCCTTCGTAATCAGCCGGAAAAACTCCAGGCTGGCCTCGGCACGGCGCGCGCGCTCCTCGGGGGCGGTGAGGGATTCAATCTCGCGGATGTTGGCCTCGATCGCCTCGAAATCCGCTTCCTGCGCGTTTTCACAGGCCAGTTGCAGCAGCATGCAATTGACCAGCCGCCGGGCCTGGTCGAGGTTGGAGGGCTCCATGCGGCCGCGGTCAGCCAGATCACGCAGAGACTGCGTGAGCATCATGTAGGCGCCCCTGTAAAACACCAGCGAGTCCTCCTGGCGGCCCTGCTCCAAGTTCACCACGCGGCCCAGGAACAGGACATGGTCGCCCGCTACGTGCTCGGCATGTGTGTCGCACTCGAAGCTAGCCACGCAGTCATAGATGATCGGTAGCCCGCGGTGACCCCGCCGAAAGGTCACGCCCTCGAACTTGTCCACCACCTGGCCGTTGGCAAAGCGCGCCGAAAGGTCTTTCTGATCCTCCGCCAGGATGTTGATTGCGAAGGCGCCCGCGGCCTGGAAGTTCACCAGGTTCTTGCTGGACTGGCGCAGCCCCCAGGACACCAACGGTGGATCCAGCGAGACCGAACTGAAGGAGTTGCAGGTTAGTCCGATCGGCTGGCCGTCCGCGCCCGTCGTGGTGATGATCGCGACCCCGGTTGGAAAGCTACCCAGTGCGTCGCGGAACGCTCGGGCATCGAAGGGGGAGGCGGCATCACGCATGGGCAGTCCAAGACCAAGTCTGGTCGATATTCAATGGTTTGACCATTATTGAGAGAAGACTTGTCATTGTCAACGAAATCATGGGCGGCTTTAATGGTCAGTCCATTGGTATATACTGCCATTCGACCCACACGCCACAAGGAGCATGCATGTCCAGACGGGTTGCCATCATCGGCACCAGCGCCATACCGGTCGGCAAGCACCAGACTCGTGCCGAGGAGCCACTGCAGGTCCTGGAGCAGGAAATCATGACCCGGCTGGTGATCGAGGCAGTGCGCGACGCAGGGGTCGAGAAGAAGGACATTGGCAGCCTGGTGATGACCCTGCCGCGCCCCTACACGATGCAGAAGTACTTCTCGACCTTCCTGGTCAGCCACCTGCGCCTGGACTGCAAAGGCAGCGTGCTGGAGGTCATGGGTAACGGCATGACCGGCGCCCTCTGCTTCGACCGCGCCTGCGACGAGATCCTGCTGGGGCGCACCGACGTGGCCCTGGCCCTGGGCATCAACATGGAGGCTGCAACCTCCGCGTCCGAGCATGCCATGAGCAGCATGCGCACCACGGGCGACGTCGACTTCCACGCCTCCAGCGGCTTCATCCCCATCAGCTGGTACGCGATGGACGCGATGCGCTACATGTACGAGTACGGCGCGACCCGAGAGCATTTCGGAGCGGTGGCGGTGAAGAATCGCTGGCATGCGTCCATGAATCCGCTGTCGCAGTTTCGCAAGCCGATCACCCTGCAAGAGGTGCTGGCGCAGCGCCCCATCGTCGAACCGCTGGGCCTTTACGACGTGCCCGGGCGCAGCGATGGCGCCGCCTGCCTGGTGCTGGCTTCCGAAGAAGTCGCCAAGTCACTGGGCAAGCCCTACGCGCTGGTGCGCGGACGGGGCTTTTGCCATGACGGCTCGCACCAGATCAACGAGGTGCCGAACGACATGACCGAGCTGATCGCGGCCAAGTCCGCCTCGGCGGCGGCCTACCAGCAGGCGGGCGTCACCGCGCAGGACATGGATCTGGCCGAGTTCTACGCTCCCTGCACCGTCGTCGAGGTGCTCGTGAGCGAGGCCGTGGGCTTCTTCGCGCGCGGCGCCGGCGCGCCGGCGGCGGCCGAGGGCCGCACCCGCGTGGGCGGCGACATCCCGATCTCCACCTCGGGGGGCCTCACCTCACGTGGCCACCCGGCCTACGTGACCTCCCTCTACAACTACTGCGAGATGGCCGACCAGCTGCGCGGGCGCGCCGGCGAGCGCCAGGTGAAAGACGCACGCCTGGGCCTGACCACCGGCGAGCTGGGCAACTACAACGCCGCCCTGTGCCACGTGCTGGAGGCCCAACGATGACCCTGGAAGCGATTTCCGTGGGGCGCGCGCGCGCCTACCCCCCCCGCGTGACGGCCTTCACCCAGACCTTCTGGGAGGGCCTGGGCCGCGGCCAGTGGCAGACCACCTGCTGCGAGGATTGCGGCAAGTTCACCTTCCCGCCCAAACCGGTGTGCCCGCATTGCTGGAGCGAGCGCATGGCCTGGAAGCCGCTGTCGCACCGGGGCTCGCTGTACTCTTGGACGCGTGTGCATGCTGCGCCCAAGGTCTTCGTCGACGAATCGCCCTATGCACTGTGCGTGGTCGACCTGGAGATCGGCCTGCGCATCGCGACGCGGCTGGTCGAGCGTCCTGGCAAGAACTTCCAGTGCGGCATGCCGGTAGAACTGGTGGTCCTGCAATTCGACGACGGCCCGCTCCTGGGCACGCGGCCGCTCTGATTGCCGCACTGAACCCCCTGGGCCCCCGGTAGAATCCGACGCCGAAAAACGAAGAAAGGCCCCGCATGTCCAGAGAAGTTCCCGCGATCGCGGCGGGATTCGCCCCGATCGCGCCGCAACGCGCTTTCGAGGACATCGCGGCTCAGATCCGGGAGCTGGTAGCCAGCGGCAAGCTCAAGCCCGGTGACCGCCTGCCCGCCGAACGCGACCTCGCCACCAAGTTCAACGTCAGTCGCAACACCCTACGCGAAGCGCTTCGCGCCCTGGAGCTGTCCGGGATGATCGAGCTACGCAAGGGCGCTTCCGGGGGCGCCTTCGTGCTGCCTGGCAGCTCAGACGTCGTCGTCAACGGCCTGCGTGACCTCTACCACCTGGGCGCCATCACGCCCAAGCACCTCACCGAAGCCCGCATCTGGCTGTCGCAGATCGTGGTGCGAGTCGCCTGCGAGCGCCTCACCGAGGAGGACCTGCAGGCGCTGGAGGCCAATATGGAGGCCGCAGTCCAAGCGTACAAGGCCGGCAACTTTGATGAGAGCGCGCGCATCCATCGCGAGTTCCACGTCCTGCTGGCATCTAGCACACGCAACCCCATCATCGAGATCACGATGGAAGCGGTGATGGAGGTGATGGGCAAATTCATCGAACGCATCGGCCCCAGTGACAACTCCTACACGCTGCCTTCGCGCCGCCGCCTCATCAAGCACCTGCGCGCCCGCGACGCCCAGGCGGCCGTCGGCGAGATGACCCGATTCCTGGAACGTCTGCAGGCCACGTACATGGACCTGTGGGACTCGCGCGCCAAGCGACCCGCCTCCCGTTAGGCTCAGCGCTGGCTATCAGAACTTCATGCCGTACTGAGCGCCCAGTTCCTTGAAGCCGAACACGCGGGCGGCGTTCTCACCGAGCACCTTGGCGCGCGAAGTCTCGCTGATCTTGCCCATCTGACGCTCGATCGCCTCGCCCGAATGCGGCCAGGTGCCCTCGTGGTGCGGGTAGTCATTGGCCCACATGAAGTTGCCTTCCAGGCCATGTTCCTCCATAAGCGCCAGACCCGAGCGGTCCTCGCCGAAGGTGGCGAAACCCTTGGCCTTGAAGTAGTCGGAGGGCAGCGCCTTGAGCTTGGGACGCACCCAGAAGTGGTGCTTCAGGTAGGCCTCGTCCATCGCGTCCAGCATCCACGGCACCCAGCCGATGCCGGCCTCGACGCTGCCAAATCGCAGGTCGGGAAAGCGCTCGGCCACACCCGAGGCGCAGATGTTCACCAGCGGCTCCAGCGTGGGCGAGAGCGAGTGCACGACGTAGTTCACGACCGCGCCGCCGTTGCCGCGCGTGGTACGCGGGTCCTTGCCAGTGGACACGTGGAAGGAGACGGGCACATTGGCCTCGACGAAACGCGCCCACATCGGATCGAAGTCGACCTTGTTGTAATTGAGCTCGTTGGTCTTAGGCGGGCCGAACAGCGGCTTGCAAGGCAAGGTGAAGTGACGAAATCCCAACTTCAGGCAGCGGTCGATCTCCTTCATCGTCTTCTCGATGTTGCCTGTAGCCAGTGCGGCGGCCGGCGAGAGGCGGTCGACGTAGGGTCCGAAGTTTTCCCAGGCCCAGGTGTTGTAGACCTCGATCTGCGCGTGGGCGAAGTCGGGGTCGAACGTGTACCACATGCCCAGCCCCTTGCCGGGGAAGATCACCTCGCCATCCACACCATCCAGGGCCAGGTCCTTCAGGCGCTGCTCCACGGAGGGACCGCTCTCAGAGGCGGTGGCGCCGGCTCTCGAGCGCGCGAGGTCCTCGCCCTCGAGCTTGGCCAGGATCAGGCGGTCGGCCTGCTCCGACGCTTCCATCTTGCGCCACTGCACGCCCTTGTCGTCAACCCACACCTTGGGCAGGCGATCCTTGTACTTGGCGTCGATGCGCTCGGCCCAGAGGTTGCCCGGCTCGTTGGCATGGGTGTCGGCCGAGATCATCAAGTACTTATTGGGGGCGCCCGCGCGTGGGGACTTGTCCCAGCCAGGCGCACCGGGCGTGGTCAGGCGCCACTTGTTGGCTTCGTTGACGATGATTTCGCTCATGACGCAGTTCCTCGTGACACAGATTTTGTGAATGGTTTTACCATTCTAGCGCACCAGCAAGACCCGTCAAGAGACCGAGTGGCCCGTGGGGTAAACGCTCAGCGGGCGGGTCGACGCGCCGTCTTGGCCGCATCGGGCTTGCGGGGCGCGGGCGCAGGGCGAATGGCCTTGGGCTTGGCCTGCGGGCCGACCTTGGCACCGGTGCGGGCCTGAGCGGCCTTGGCCGGGGGCTTGCGCGATCCCGCGGGCAGCACCGGAGCCGCCGGCGCACGGCCGGGGAGGTGCAGCGAAACGGGCTCGACGTCCATCACCTCGTGCACTTCCTCGAAATATTCGTCCATGACCTTGATCGCGGCCGCGGCGTCGCGCGCACGCAGGGCCTTGATCACGCGCCGGCGTACGGCAAACAGCCGGGGGCGTGCCTTACGGCCGGTCTTGTCGATCACATAACGCACGATGTCACCCAACGAGTCGACCAGCATGGTCATCACCTCGTTACGGGTGGCCTGGGCGATCAGGCGGAAGAACATCACGCCCGCTTCGGCGCGGTGCTCGAGGTCCTCACTGCTTTCGATGAGGTCGATGGTCGCCTCGAGCTTGCGGAAATCCTCCTCGGTGGCGCGTTCGCAGGCCAGCTTGATCACCGCGCTGGTAATGACCACGCGAGCCTCGGCCAGACCGCGCAGCGAGACACGCCCCAGAAACACCAGGTCCTTCAGTGACTGCGTGAGCATCGCCGGGTTGCCGTCGCGGATGAAGGCGCCGCCCTTGACGCCCTTTTGCAGCGAGACCACGCCGGAGATCTCCAAAGTGCGCAGCGCCTCGCGCACGGCGGGGCGACTGACCTTGAATTCCTGCGCGAGGTCGCGCTCGGCCGGCAGCTTGTCGCCCGGACGCAGGACGCCGGCGGCCAGGCGCTGGCGAATCTGCTCGCAGATCTCCTCGAAAACGCGGCGCGTTCGGACCTGCTGGAACTCCAGCTGCAGGGAGGCTTCGGTGGCCATGGGCGCTTCCTCGAATCGGTGGATCTCGGGAGGATAACAGTGGGTTTTCCCAGCCATTCACAAGACTGGACCGAAACTTATGGAAATGGTTTTACCATTACGTCTCGTTGCCAGCCAGCCCCCCGACTCCCCCAGGAAACCCATGAATCCTCCCCCCGACCGAAGCGGCCCCCTTCAGGGCTTGCGCGTCATCGAATTCGCCGGCATCGGCCCAGGCCCCTTCGCCTGCATGATGTTGTCGGACATGGGCGCCGACGTGGTCACGGTGGACCGCCCCAACCGCAAGACACCGGACCGCAGCCATATCACGGCGCGCGGGCGCACGGTGGTCGTGGCCGACCTGAAGGACCCGCAAGCGCGCGAGCCCGTGCTGGCGCTGCTGGACCAGGCAGACGTGCTGGTCGAGGGTTTCCGCCCGGGCGTGATGGAGCGGCTCGGGCTGGGCCCGGACACTGTGATGGCGCGCAACCCGCGACTGGTCTATGGCCGCATGACCGGCTGGGGCCAGGACGGACCGCTGGCCCAGGCGGCCGGCCATGATCTGAACTACATCGCCATCACCGGCGCCCTGCACGCCATCGGGCCCGCAGGCGGCGCGCCCACGCCGCCGCTGAACCTAGTGGGCGACTACGGCGGGGGCAGCCTGTACCTGGTGGTGGGCATCCTGGCCGCACTGCTCGAGGCCCGCCAGTCGGGACGCGGACAGGTGGTGGACGCCGCGATCAGCGACGGCGTGGTGCACATGATGGGGAACTTCGTGGGCCATGCGATGCGCGGGATCTATAGCGAGAAACGGGGCAGCAACCTACTCGATGGCGGCGCGCCCTACTACTGCGCCTACGAGACTGCCGACGGCGAGCACGTGAGCGTGGGCGCGATCGAGCCACAGTTCTTCGCCGAGTTGTGCGAGCGCATCGGCGTGACCGCCGACCTGCGCGACGCCCAGCACGATCGCGCGCGCTGGCCTGCGCTGCGCTCGGAATTCGCGCGCATCTTCCGCACCCAAACCCGCGAAGAATGGACCGCGCAGCTTGAAGGTACGGACGCCTGCTTCGCGCCGGTGCTGCCACTGTCACAGGCGCCACGGCATCCGCACCACACCGCGCGCCAAGCCTTCGTGGATATCGGCGGGGTGAACCACCCGGCGCCGGCGCCGCGCTTCTCGCGCACGCCCTCCCGGATTCAGGGACCAGCCCCGGTCGGCGTCACCGATGCCGCCCAGGTGCTGGCGCGCTGGCGCTGAGGCCGGCCCGCCTCACAGAGTGCGCTGGCGGGACGCATACATCCCGCCATACCCCAGCACGGCGGCGGCGGCCCAGAACACAGGCAGCAGGCCCACCGCCGACCCGAGCGCGCCAAACAGCATCGGCAGCACGGTCTGGCTCACGCTGGTGATGGTGGAACGCATGCCCACTGCCTCACCGCTGCGCGAAGGCGGCGCAGTCAGGTGCGCCAGGCTCATGCCCAGGGGCTGGCCGCATCCCAGCACCATGCCCAGGATGAAGGTCAGGGGCAACAGCGTGGGCAGGCTCTCGCAGAAGGGAAAGACGACATAGCAGCCCGCCGTGAGGATCAGCGCGCCGGCCAGCAGGCGCCATTCGCCATAGCGGCGCGTCAGGACCGGGATGGCGGTGCGCACCGTGAAGCTGCCCGCGCCGAAGGCCCCGACCACCAATCCGATAGCGGAGGCGGACAGGCCGATACGCACACCCTGCAGCGGCAGCAGGAAGTTGAACAGGTCCCAGCCCATGGTGAGGATGCCAGTCACAATGAACACGGCGCGCAGCGGCGGGTGGCGCAGCAAGTCCCCCAGCGGCGCGCGCTGCGCCACGGGGGCCGGCGCCGAGGCCGCGCGGGGCAGGCGCCGGGGTAGCACGAGCAGCAGCGCCGCCACCACGGGGAAGACAGCCAGCACGCCAAAGGCCAGGGCATGGCCGCCGTAGTCGATCAGAAAGCCCGCGAGCAGGGGCCCAATCAGGCCGGACAGGGAAAAGGCCATCGCCATAAGCCCGAAGGCCTGCACCCGTGTGGCCGCCGTGGACAGGATGCCGATGGCGTTGTTCACGGCCACGTGCGCCAGCATGTAGCCCGAGCCGACCAGCATGCTGACCACCGCCAGCAGGCCCAGGCGAGGTACAGCGGCCGCCAGCACGCCTGCAGCCGCCAGGAGCGAAAACCCGAGCAAGGCTGGTGAAAAGAAACCCGAGCGGTCAGCCCAGCGCCCGATCGGCACCGCCACGAACATGGGCACGGCCATGAGCAGGCTCATGATCAGACCGACCTGCCAGGGGCCGGCCTGCAGGGACACTGCCATCAGGGTCAGGGTCAGGCGCATCCCAGCGAAGCCGAGATGGCCCACCGCCAGCAGCGCAATCAGCCGCAGCGGCAGGCCCCGCCAGGAATCGTCTACTTCATCAACTGCCACTGCAGTAGCGTAAACGACGGTCTGGCGTCGAGGTGATGCTCGAACACGCCCCTGACCAGCGCCCCGATGGGGATCTCCTGCATCGGATCGCCCAGGAGGTTCCCCAGCAGGCGCACCCCACCCGCCTGCGGCAGTTCGACCAGGACGACCAGATAAGGGCCGCGGTCCTTCAGGCATGGATGCACGGGATGCCAGACACGTTCCCAGCTGTAGACGCGGCCCTCGGGCGCCACGTCCTCCAACGCCGGGTCGAAGGTGTGGCAGCGGTGGCAAAGCCACTCGGGGCCATGCTGCCAGGTGCCGCAGTGGGCGCAGTGCTGGATCCGCACGCGCTCCTCACGCAGCCCATTCCAGAAAGGGGCGGATAGGACGTCGGCTTCGGGCACCGGGATGGGCAGCCCCGCGGGGAGGTAGGGTTGCATCGTCTTGTCGCTCACAGCGTGGCCTCCGATCCGAGCAGCAGATTGCTCACGGGCGTGACCATGGGTCCGCCGATCACTAGGGCCACGTCGTGGCGCGGCGCCTGAGAGGTGGAGGTGCCGCGCACCTGGCGCACAGCCTCCAGCACCAGCTCGAAGCCATGCATGTAGCACTCGGCCAGGTTGCCGCCGCTGGTGTTCAGGGGCAGGCGGCCCGAGGGCGCCAGCAGGTTGGCTAGCTGCAGGAAGTCGTTGGTCTCTTCGGGCCGGAAGAAGCCGTGCTCGCACAGGGCCATCATCACGCCGCCAGTGAAGTTCTCATAGCTCTGGACGCTGCCCACGTCCTGCGGCTTCATACCGGACATGCGCCACATGTTGGGGGCCACCGTCGAGAAACTGGAGCTGGCGTAGTTCGGCGCGTTGTGCGAGGAGGCGGCCACGCGCTCGTCCGAGCCGGTGGCCGCACCCAGGATGTAGGCCGGCCGGTTGCGAAAGTGCCGGGCCTTCTCGGCGGGCACCATGATCACGGCGGCGGCGCCGTCGTTCTCCATGCAGCAGTCGAACAGATGAAAGGGCTCGACGATCCAGCGCGAGTTGTCGTATTTCTCCTCGGTCAACGGCTTGCCGTACATCACCGCGCGTGGGTTGGCCTGTGCATGGTGATAGGAGGCCATCGCGATGGCGCGCAGTGCCTCCTGGCGAACCCCGTTGTCATGCATGAAGCGTCGCGCCTTCATCGCGAACTTCTGCGCCGGCGAAAGCACGCCATAAGGCGCCTGCCAGGCCATGTCGCCGGAGATGGTGGGCGCGGTAGGCGCCTGGCCAAAGCGGCCGAACTGTCCCTGGGCCAGGGCGCGAAAGGCCACCACGCAATCGGCCAGGCCGGCGTGGATGGCCGCCGCGCCATTGGCGATCGCGCCGCAGTTGCCACCGCCGCCACCGCCCCACTGCATGCTGCTGGAGCGCAACTGGTGAGCCCCCAGCGCCGCAGCCAGGCGCGAGGGGTCCTGGCGATCGTTGCTGTAGGAGGCGAAGCCATCGATCTCGCGCGGGGAGATACCCGCATCTTCGCAAGCGGCAAGCACCGCCTTTAGTGCCAGCTTGAATTCGGCATCAGGCGACTGCCCGTGCTTGTAGTAAGCCGTCTCGCCGATGCCGACAATGGCCACCTTGCCGCGAAGCGTCCGGTTGTCCATGCGCAAATCGCCTTTTTCCAATGGATGGACCAATACTAGCACGCAGCCTATACTGGCGCGCCCGCCCGACGTCCGTGGGGACGGCGCGGCTGCCGGCATCGCCCCTGCGTGAACAACCACTTCGAACTGCGTGAACTGACCCTGGGCCATGTCCTCGCGCGCCAGGTCGCGCAGCGCCGCGACAAGATCTTCATCACTGAACTGGCCACGCACCGTCAGTGGACATACGGCGCGCTCGACGCGTGGTCCAACCAGTACGCGCATGCGCTCTCGCAGGCTGGCGTCACCCAGGGTCTGCACACCGGCCTGCTGCTGGGAAATTCCGCGGAGCACCTCGCGCTGTTCTTTGCCATCGGCAAGCTCGGTGCCGTCTCGGTGCCGGTGAACACCGCGGCACGCGGTGACCTGCTGACCTATTACTTCGCGCACGCCGACGTGCAGGTCGTGGTGGTCGACGAGGAGCTCGCACCGCGTCTGCTGGAGGTGCTGCCGCAGTTGCCGAATGTCACGCGAGTGCTGGTCATCGGACGCCACGGCGCTGCGGTCTCGCCCGGATGCCTCGCAGCCCTAGGCCGGGAGGCATCGGACCTGCCGATGGCGGCAGCGAAGTCCTCCGCCCACGCGCCCCAGGCGACGGTGAAGTGCGCCGACCTGCTGATGCTATGTTTCACCTCGGGCACCACTGGCCCGTCCAAGGCCAGCATGCTGCCGCACGCCGCCGCCCTGACCTACGGCACCAGCGCCGCGCAGGCCCAGGGCTATCGTGACAGCGACATCTTCTACATCTGCCTGCCCCTGTTCCACAACAACGCGCTGCTCGCCGCGATGGGGGCAGCACTGGTGGTGGGCGGCTCCATCGTGCTGTCCGAGCGCTTCTCGGCCTCGCGCTTCCTGGACGAGATCCGCGAGAGCCGGGCCACCATCACCAACTTCCTGGGCGCCATGTCGTCCTTCCTGTGGACGCAGCCGCCGCGCCCCAACGACGCCGACACTGACCTGCGTCTGGTGAGCCTCTCGCCGATTCCGGGATTCGTGCGCGAGTTCGAACAGCGCTTCGGCCTGAAGGCCATGAGCAATTACGGCCTGTCCGACTTCGGCGTCGTCACCGCGTTTGTGCCTGGCGCGCCCGATGACAAGCTGGGGTCCATTGGCAAGCCGCGCCAGGGCTTCGAGCTGAAGGTCTTCGACGACGACGACTTCGAATGTGCGCCCGGCGAAGTCGGCGAGCTCGTGATCCGTGCCGACGAGGCCTGGCGCGCCGCCACCGGCTACTACAAGATGCCCGAGCAGACGCTGGTGGCGCACCGCAACCAGTGGTTCCACACCGGCGATCGGGTGCGCCGTGACGCCGACGGCTACTTCTGGTTCGTCGACCGCAAGAAAGACTGCATCCGCCGACGTGGCGAGAACATCTCGGCCTTCGAGGTGGAGAAGGTGCTGATGAACCATCCGGCCGTGGCCAATGCTGCGGTGTTCCCGGTGAAGACTGACGCCGGCGACGAGGAGGTGGGCGCCAGCGTCGTGGCGCGCGAAGGCCACGCCCCCACGCCTGAGGAGCTCGCGGCCCATTGCGCACAGAACCTGTCCTATTTCATGGTGCCGCGCTACCTCGAGCTGCTGCCCGAATTGCCCACGACCACCAACCAGAAGATCGAGAAGTTTCGCCTGAAGCAGGCCATGGAAGCCGCGCTGTCGCAGGTGTGGGACCGCGAGGCCTCGGGCATGATCCTGCGGCGCTGAGCAGCGGGGAGCGCGGGGCCTGACGCTACCATCGGCCCATGCGAAAAACCTCCGCCCCCGCTGCTGATTTCCAGGTCGCGCCCGTCGCGCCGCAACGCATCTTCCAGGAGGTGGCCGACCAGCTGCGCAGGATCATCTCGCAGGGCAAACTGCGACCCGGAGACAAGCTGCCCCCGGAGCGCGAACTCGCCCAGTTGTTCGGGGTGAGCCGCAACACCATGCGCGAGGCGCTGCGCGCGCTGGAGCTATCTGGCCTGATCGAACTCAAGCTGGGCGCCACCGGCGGCGCCTTTGTGCTGGAGGGTAGCTCCAATGCCGTCGTCAATGGCATGCGTGACCTGTACTTCCTCGGGGCGATCCCGCCCGAGGCCCTGACAGAGGCGCGCATCGCCGTCAGCGCCTCGGTGCTGCGCGTGGTGGCGCTGCGCATCACCCCGGCCGAGATCGAGGCGCTGGAAGCCAACGTCGCCGCAGCGCAAGCCGCACACCGCGACGGCAACTTCGCCGAGCGCACGCGCCACCACCAGGCCTTCCATGTGCTCCTGGCCAAGGCCACACACAACCCCATCCTCGTGGCCACGATGGAGGGCATCATGGAGGTGACCCGCCAGTTCGTGACAGCGATCGGTCCGCAGGACTGGCCCGCCTATACCCTGGCTTCGCGAAGGCGCCTGCTGCGGCACCTGCGCGCGCGCGACGCAGAAGCGGCGGTACGGGAGATGACCTCGGCACTGCGCAAGTTGCACCGGGGCTACCTGGTCATGGCCCAGGGCGCCAAACCGGGCGAGCCGTTGGGTCAGGCCGCAAAGGCGCCGGCGCGCAAGCGGCGCTGAGTCCTGGTCCGCCTGGTGGAGGCAGGCCTCACCGTTGAAGCGCCAATACAATAAGGCCCAACCAATCATCCTTTGAGCCTGACCAAGCCATGCTGGACAGCGACGGCAGCGCAGACCTCCCCCCGGAAGCGGACCTCATCGTCATCGGCGCCGGTGCTGGCGGCCTGACGGCAGCCCTGGCTGGCGCCCTGCACGGTCTGCAGGTACTCCTCTGCGAAGGGACCCAGCAGGTGGGCGGCACCACCGCCACATCGGCGGGCACGATCTGGATCCCCTGCAACACCCCGAGCCGGGAAGCTGGACACGCCGACAGCCTCGAAGAAGCCATGCGCTACCTGGACGCACTCGTGCCCTCGGGCCAGGGGCGCGCGCTACGCGAGGCCTACCTGCGCAGCGGCCCCGCCATCCTCGACGAGATCATGCGGCGCACGCAGGTGCAGTTCGCCGCGTCCGGCCTGCATCCCGATTACGTGGAAGCGCCCGGCTCAAAAGCCGCGGGCCGCGCCATGTCCCCCCTGCCCTTTGACGGTCGGCTCCTGGGCCCGGCTTTCGAGCGAATCCGTCCGCCCATGAAGCCCTTCATGGTGCTGGGCGGGATGATGGTCGGCAAGGTAGATATTGGCCACCTCGTCGGGCGCTGGCGCTCCTTCACCAGCCTGCGGCATTCGACCGCCCTAGTACTTCGCTACCTCATGGACCGCCTGCGCTATTCGCGCGGCACCCGCCTGGTCATGGGCAATGCGCTGGTGGCGCGCCTGTACGCCAGCCTGCTAGACGCCCGTGTCCCCGTCGCCTTCGGTGCTGTCATGCAAGCGCTCGTGGTCGAAGACGGGCGCGCGCAGGGCGTGCGCCTGCAACTGCACGGTGGCAGGCAGGTGCAGGTGCGGGCCCGCCGCGGCGTGGTACTGGCCGGCGGCGGCATCGGTCACCACGCGCAGATGCGGCGCGAGTTCCTGCGGCCGGGGCAGGACGGCTGGCCCTCACTGGCTTTCGAGGGCAACCAGGGCGAAGCCGTCGCCGCCGCGCGCGCCGCAGGCGCCGCGATCGCGCAGACGCCGGGTCAGGCCGGGGTGCTGTACCAGCCGGCCTCCATCACGCGGGATGCGCAAGGCCCCACGGGCCTGTTTCCCCACATCTTCCTGGACCGGGCCAAGCCCGGCTTCATCGCGGTCGACTCCACCGGCCGGCGCTTCACCAACGAAGGCGAGTCCTACCACCACTTCAGCGACGCGATGGCGCGCCACCATGCGGGCACACCGGCGGTTCCGGCCTGGGCCATCTGTGACGCCGGCTTCGTGCGCAAGTACGGACTGGGGGCTGTGCATCCGGGCACGACCGACCTGTCGCCCCATGCGGACAGCGGCTACCTGGTGTGCGCGTCGACCATCGTCGACCTGGCCCGCAAGATCGGCGTGCCGCCCGCGCACCTGGTGGAGACCATCGCACGTCACAACGTGTTCGCGCAAACCGGTGTCGATACCGACTTCGGCAAGGGCGCCACGGGGGTGAGCCGCTTCAACGGCGACCCGGATCATGCGCCCAACCCTTGCCTGGGGCCCATCGCCCAGCCCCCGTACTGCGCCATGCAACTGTGGCCCGCCGATGCGGCAGCCGCGACCGGGCTGGCGACCGACGAACATGCGCGCGTGCTCACGCAAGGCGGCACGCCGATCAAGGGCCTGTATGCCTGCGGCGGCGACATGGCCTCCATCATGGGCGGCACCTACCCCGGTCCCGGCGCCACCATCGGCCCCGCCATGGTGTTCGGCTGGCGCGCTGCGGCACATGCGGCCGGACAGACGGCGCCTGCGGCATGAGCGAAGCCATGCCGGCGAGCGCGCGCCGGGCCACGCGCATCGCACCGCAGGACTGAAGGTCAGCGCCCGATCGGGCCCCAGCGCACGATGGCCGCCTGGCCGCCGCGGCGCAGGCCGTGGCAGCTATCGAGCAAGGGGGGCCGCGGCCCGTCGTCTGCCGGCGGCTCGCCGCGCCCCTCGCGCCGCAGGTCTAGCGCGGGCCGGATGGTCTGGAAGGTCGCCGTCGCCAGAGGACCGAGGAGCTCGGTCAGGTGCGTGCAGCCCAGGGCGCCGCGAAAGCGCGCCTTCACCGCCTGGTTGAAGCCGGCCTCGATCTTCATGCCCACCAGCTGACCGTAGGCCGGACCGATCTGCCCGCATTCCTCATAGGGGACCTGATGGGAGACTACCTCCACGCCTACGATCACGAACTGGTCGTTCACGGTCAGACGCAGCGTCATCAGGTGAATGGGGTCGCCCGCCTCGCGCGGGCGGGCGCCACGGGCGCGGATGGCGCTCAGCTCATAGGTGCGCACATCAGACAGCTGGCCTTCGATGTCCCACAGGCCGTCTTCACGCTCGTAGCCCTTCATCTCCACCTGACGGGTATGGCGCAGGCGGCGCGGCGCAGGCGGGCTCAACTCCTTCATGCCGCCTTCTTCGGAGCCTCGACATCCAGGGCGCCTGCTGCACGCAGTGCGGCGAGCTTGGCGGCGTCATATCCGAGGACCTGCGCCAGCACCTCCTCGGTATGCTGGCCGACGGCGGGCGCAGGCTTAGGGTCCACCGTGGGCGTGCCCGAAAAGCGAAAGGGCATGCGAACGTTGGGCATCCAGCCCACCACCGGATGCTCGATGCGCGTGAGCAGATCGCGCGCATGCGCCTCCGGCGAGCGCAGGGCCGCGCCGACGGTTCGCACCTCGCCGCAGGGCACTTGCGCGGCACGCATGCGAGGCTGCCAGTAAGACCAGGGCTGCTGCCTGAACAGGTCGGCCAGGATACGGAATACCTCGTCGCGCCGGGAGATGCGGCCGTTGCGGTCCTTGAGCACCGGGTCGTGGGCCAGATCGGGACGCTCCAGCACCTGTTCGGCCAGGCGCTGGAAGATCTTGTCATTCCCGCAGTTGATATAGAAGGGCTTGTCCTGCGAGTCGAACACGCCCGAGGGGCAGGTGTCAGGACTGGTGTTGCCATGGCGCTGCGGCTCCACGCCCGTGAACAGGTGCTGCATCGTGGCGTAGCCCGTCATGAGCACGGCATTGTCGAACAGGCCCACCTCGATGTACTGGCCATCGCCCGTGCGATGACGCGCCAGCAACGCGCCCAGGATGGCGTTGCATCCCATCATCGCGGTGCTGATGTCCACCACCGGCGAGAGCGTACGCACGCCCTGGCGATCGGGGTAGCCGTTCATGGAGATGAAGCCGCTCTCGGCCTGCGCGATGGGGTCGAAGCCCAGGCGGTCTGCGAACTCGCCTTCGCGCCCGTAGGCGGATACCGACAGGTAGATGATCTTCGGGTTGATCTTCTTCACGCTCTCATAGTCCAGACCGAAGCGCTCCATCACGCCAGTGGAGAAGTTCTCGGCCACCACGTCGGCCTGAGCGATCAGCTCACGCACCAGGGCCAGACCCGCCTCGGTCTTGAGGTTGATTGCCACGCTGCGCTTGTTACGGTTGGTCCACATGTGGGGCGCACCCTGCGCGGGCAGCTGCGGGTGCAGCGGCGGGTAATGGCGAAATTCGTCGCCGCGGCCCGGGGTTTCGACCTTGATCACGTCAGCCCCCATCTCGGCCATGATGGTGGTGGCGTAGGGGCCGGCGATGAAGTGCGTGAAGTCAACCACGCGGATCCCCTCCAAGGCCGTGGGCGCCCCCGCGGGACGCGGCTTGTGCAGAGGCAGCTCGCGGACGCTGTCGAAGTTGCTCGCGGTGGTGGGTGTGCTCATGAAGGAAGAGATCAGCCAGCGGCCTTGTATTTCATTGGTATGACCATTATACTTTCATGGTCATCCGTGTCAACCTGGCACACGCCAAGGACTTTCCCAATGCACCACGACGACCTGCACCGGCTCCTGTGTTTCGAGCAGATCGCGCAGCTCAAGGCGCGCTACTGCCGCTACATCGACACCAAGCAGTGGGACCGCCTGCCAACCCTCTTCACCGCGGACTGCCGCTTCGAGGGCCTGGGCTCGGCGCCGGCGGGGGCTGACGTCGCCACCTTCGTGGCGGGCGTGTCCAGCCGCCTGGCACCCACGATCTCGGTGCACCACGTGCACCAGCCTGAACTGGTGTTGACCAGCAGGGCCACGGCCACTGGTATCTGGGCGATGGAGGACTTCGTCGAGTGGCAGGACGGCGGCACGGTCAAGGAGGCCCCCGGCTCCAAGGGCTTTCGCGGCTATGGCCACTACGAGGAGCAATACCGCTGCGAGAGCGGCACCTGGAAGATCTGCTTCCTGCGCCTGACCCGCTTGCGCATTGACGCGGTGCCCGCGGACAGCCCCGCCCCGCGAATGGGCGCGCGCCAGGCCAGTACCGATTGGCTGGAGCATGCGACGAGCGCGCACCGACCGGGGGCAGCAGCATGATCTTCCGCTCAGGCGTCTTCAGCCGACGCGAGGGCCTGACCGAGGCCGAATTCAATCGCCACTGGCGCGATGTGCATGGCGAGCTCGCGCGCCACATGCCCGGCGTGCACCGCTACCTGCAAAACCACATCCGCGAGCGGCTGTTCGAAGTGCAGCCTTTTCCAAGCCACGAAGTGGGCGGCATCTCGCAGCAGTGGTTCGACGACATCGCCGCGATGGAGCGGTGCGAGCGCTCGCCCGAGTACGCGGCGGTCAAACACGACATCCCAAACTTCCAGGGCGCCATCACCATCCTGGTGCTGCGCGGTGAAACGGTGATCGACGCGCCCGTACCAGATGGTGCGGCCAAGTTGCTCGTACTGGCGCGTCGCCGCGGCGAGGGCGATCCCCCGCCGAAACTGGCCACGACCATTGCATGGGCTCGAGAGCCGAGGCCGCTGCGCTATGTGCAAAACCTCGTGGTGGACCGCTCTCACCCGGTCTCGGCCCGAGTGCCGCAAGGCCAGGTACCGGTCGATGCGATGGGCGAGCTGTGGTTCGCCGATCGCGAGCACCTGCGGCGCTGGTTGGATTCAGACCACGGTCACGCCTTCCTGCACGCGCAGCCGATGCTCGAGCCGCTGGCGGCCTACGCGGTCGACGAGTTGACGATCCTCTGAAGGCGAGCGCTTCAGGCGTCCAGCTTGATGCCCTTGTCGCGGATCACCTTGGACCACGTCGCGTTCTCGCGCCGGATCGTCTCGGCGAATTCATTGCGGCCTGCGCGGGGAACGATGCCGACGGCGCGGAATTTCTCGGCGATGTCGGGCTGCCCCACCACCGTAGCGATCGCCTCGGACAGGCGCGCCAGCACTGGCGCCGGCACGCCGGCGCGGGTCACAAATCCGAACCAGGCCTCGGCCTGGAAGCCCGGCACCACCTCGGCGATGGCAGGCACGTTCGGCTGCAGGGGGATGCGCGCGGGAGAGGCGACGCCGAGCATGCGCAGGCGCCCATCCTGCAACAGACCCGCCGCCGAGCCACTCATCGTAGACACCAGGTACTTGATCTGGCCACCCACCAGCGCCTGCGTGGCGGGCGCTGAACCCGAGAAGGCCACCTTCACCATGCCGTTGATGCCGGCCATGTCGTGCAGCACCTCGGTCGCCAGATGGCCCACACCACCCAGAGCGGCGGTACCCCACTCCAGCTTGCCCGGGTTGGCGCGCGCGTAGGCGATGAACTCCGCCAGCGTCGGCGGCATGGAGGGGTGCGCGAACAGGATCAGGGGCGAAGCGCCCTTGAGCGACAGCGGCGCGATATCACGCAGCGCGTTGTAGTTGGCGCTTGGACTCAGCAGCGGTGCCGTCACCAGGCCGTTGTGGTGCGTGAGGATGGTGTATCCGTCGGCTGGCTGCTGCAGCATGTATTGCGTACCGATCACACCGCCGGCGCCCGGCCTGGATTCGACCAGCACCGGCTGCCCCAGCAGCTTAGACAGCGGCTCCGCAATATGCCGTGACAGTACGTCGTTCGTGCCGCCGGCAGCGCCGGGGTTGATGATGCGGATCGGCTTTTGCGGCCAGGCGTCCTGCGCGCGGGCCCCCAGGGGCAGTACGGCGCCGGCGGCCAGGGAAAGGAGATGACGTCGATGCAGCATGGCGGCCTCAGTTCGTGGTGATACCCAGGCGCTTGATCAGGTCGCCCCACTGGCGGCTGTCAGCCAAGGTCATTTTCTTGAAGTCCTCGCCGAAGGCGGTGGACGGAATGCCCCCGCCCTTGCGCACGGCGGCCTGGAATTCGGGATCAGCCTGCATGTCCTGGATCGCCTTGGACAGCTTGGCCAGCACCGGCGCCGGAATGCCCGCGGGGGCGACCATCCCGAACATCTGGTCCGGCAACTTGGCTGGCGAGCCCACTTCCTTAAGGGAGGGCACCGAAGGCAGCGCGGGGTCGCGTGAGTCGCCGGTCACCACCAGGGGCTTGAGCTTGCCGCCGTTGATGAGGCCGATGGAGGTCGGTACCGACGCGAAGGTGTACTGCACCCGACCGGCCATGATGGCAGCATCGGTCTCGGGGCCAGCCTTGAAGGGAATGTGGACCGCCTTGATGCCCACCGCGTGGTTGAACTCCTCGGCGGTCAGGTGGATGCTGTTGCCGATACCCGACGACCCGAAATTGAACTCACCCGGCTTGGACTTGGCCAGCGCGATGAACTCCTGCACCGTGTTCACGCCCAGGGCCGGCGACACCACCAGCACCTGACGCGAAGTCTGGATCAGGCCCAGGTAGGTGAACGAGGTCGCGATGTCATAGCCGGGACTCTTGATTAGGTGAGGAGCAGACGTGAGCGCCGTACTCGTGCCCATGCCCAGCGTGTAGCCGTCCGGCGCCGCGCGCGCTACCGCGGCCAGGCCGATGGTGCCCGAGCCCCCGAGCTTCACGTCGATGATGACATTGCCATTGAGCCGCTTGTTCAACTGCAAGGCGATGAGGCGGGCCAGTATGTCCACCGCGCCGCCGAAGGGAGAGATGATCGTGATGGGCCGCTCGGGATAGGCTTGGGCCAGCGCGCCAGCGGGCAGTAAGCCTGAGGCTCCGGCAGCGAGGCCGGCCATACCGCCCAGGGCGGTGCGGCGCGAAACGGGATGAGGCATGCAGTCTCCTTTTTTGGCCCAATGGACTTACCAATATGCCGATCATTATCATCGGCCCGACTTCGCGGGCAATAGGGGTTCATCCGGTGTCCGTGCTGACCGAGGCAGGGTGTGCGCTCGCGATGTGACAGCGCGCGCGGCGGCGCTGGTGCGGAATTAGCGGCGTGCGCAACGCAAACCGAACCGCGCGCCGTCAGGCGGCCTGCGATTGGGCTTGATGTCGCGGCTGCGGATTGCACATCGCCTGGCGCCCCGACAGGACTTCCGCGATGATGAAGCCGAAGGTCATCGCTGGCCCCAGCGTGATGCCCCCGCCCGGGTAGCCGCCGCCCATCACGCTCGCGTTGTCGTTGCCGGCGGCAAAGAGTCCGGGGATCGGATCGCCCGATGCATCCATGACGCGCGCCTGGGCGTCGGTACGGATGCCAGCGAAGGTACCCAGGTCTCCCATCACCACCTTCACCGCATAGAACGGCCCCTCCTGCACCGGCGCTACGCAGGGATTGGGTAGGTGCGTACGATCACCCAGAAAGCGGTTGTAGGCACGCCAGCCGCGGCGGAACTGCAAGTCCTTGCCGTCGGCGGCGCCCTCGTTGTACTGGGCCACCGTGCGTTCGAGCTGCTCGCCGTCGATCC
>JBEEIS010000022.1:0-25493 GCA_041169755.1 Pseudomonadota bacterium
GCCGCGGTGCTGAGCACGCACGCGACGGTGGTGATCACGAGCAACCGCTTCTTGGCCGCGTGCGCGTCGGCGTAGGCCCCGAGGGCCGGCATCGTGAACATGACGATGGCCCGCGACAAGCCCAGCGCTGCGGTCCATGCGAAAGTCGCCCAGGCCGCCGAGCCGGCCACACCGGCAACGAAGTAGGCATTGAAGACGGCCGTCAGGACGACCGTGGTGTAGCCCGAGTTGGCGAAGTCGTACATCGCCCAGCCGAACACCTCGCGCCGACGCACGCCAGGGTTCAGCGCTTCATGGGAAAGATCGGTCATCGCGCCAGCATAGCCCAGCCGCGTGACAGTTCCGCTCGCGCGCGGCGTGCGGCAGGATCAGTGCAGGTGACGCGGGCGACGCCCACCGCCGTGGCTGCCGCCGGCGCCACCGCTGCCACGGGGCGGCTTGCCCAGCTCCAGCGATCGCACCAGCTCGTCAAAGCGCTGGCTGAACAGGCGGTCGATCTCGGCCACCACCCCACCCAACTCGGCGCCGTCGAAATGGCGCTCCATCAGGTGCACCACGTCCTCGACCAGCAAGTCACGCTGCACCTGCATGATCGCTGCGGGCGTGGGGCCGACGAACAGCATCACGAAATCGTCGCGGGCCTCGGCCTCAGGGGGCGCCTCGTCCTCGTCGAACTCGGTGTCGTAGAAGGTGACCTCCAGCGCCGCGCCCTGCTCGGCCAGCTCGTTGAGGTTCATGCACATCTCGTCCAGCGCCTGGCGGAAATCCTCGTGGCCTGGAATGGTCCAGCACACGGTCAACAGGTGCTGGGCCACGTCGAAGCGGATGCCGGGTTCTTCCTCATAGGCGCTCTCGCTGGCATCGGCCAGGGATTTGGCGCCGGCGTACTTCCACAGAGGCTTCAAGGCCTCCTGGATCTGGGCGAACCCCACGTCGGCGCGCAGCGGCACATCGCCGTGCACGTGGATTTCAAAGGGGGCGTTGTAGCTGGACATGAATTTCTTGCGCCTGGCCGGATGGTGCCTCGAGCCGGGGTCGAACCGGCACGCCCCTTTTCAGGAAGCGGCGGATTTTAAGTCCGCTGTGTCTACCCATTTCACCATCGAGGCCCGAGGGCCACTGTAAAACAAAACAGCCCGGGCCACGGAATGGCGGGGCTGCGGGTCCCGCCCTGCATGGGCGGGAGGTTTGGAGGCGCGGGGCGGAGTCGAACCGCCCTGGATGGATTTGCAATCCACTGCATAACCGCTTTGCTACCGCGCCGCTGTACTTGCCCGATGCCAACGCGCGGCACCGAGAAAAAAGGGAAGCCGAGGCTTCCCTTTTGAAGGATCTGGAGCGGGAAACGAGGCTCGAACTCGCGACCTCAACCTTGGCAAGGTTGCGCTCTACCAACTGAGCTATTCCCGCGTAGCCTTGGATTCTACTTCATTTCGCGCGCCCTTCAGGCCAGCGCCCGCTGCAGGTCCTCGAGCAGCGCCAACGCGTTTTCATGGCGGGTCGCGGCGCCGTAAACGTAGTGATCGGGACGCACCACTGCGGCCATCAGGCCCTGCGCTTGCAGCCAGGGGGCAAGCAGGGGGGCGTCTTCGTGGACCACGTGTACGCCAGCGGTCGTTGCCAGCGGGCTGCCGTCGCCGGGGGGCACGAGCTGCACCAGCGCGCCGCCCAGAGGCGCCAGACGCTGCAAGTAGGCCGCGGCGTGGGCCTCGGACAGCGCGCCGTCCACCACCACGCGCACGCACGGCCCCGTCAGGTCGTCCAGGCGACCCGCGAAGGCACCCGAAGTGACCTGGGGTTGCGGGAAGAGTTCCCCTGCCCCTGGCGCCCCGGCAGCGAGGATGCCGTGCGCGAGGTTCGGGATCATGTTCTGGCGGTACTCGGTCTTGACCTCGCCTCCGTGCGCGGCGAGCAGGCGAGCATCACGCTCGCGGGCACGTGCTGGATCGCGCTCGCAAATGATGCGACCGAGACCCATCGCGGTCAGCACGGTCTGTCGCATGTGGGGATGCCGCTCCTGCATGTAGGTGTCCAGCAGGGTGTCGGACGACTGGCCCCCGAGCACCCGCGCCAGCTTCCAGGCTAGGTTGTGCGCATCGCGCAGTCCGCCCACCATGCCCTGCGCCATGAAGGGGGGCGTCATGTGAGCGGCATCGCCGGCCAGGAGGATGCGTCCGCGCCGCCACTCGTGGGCCACCAGACCGTGAAAGCGATAGGCTGCCGCCCGCCACAGGCGCGCCTCGCCCGGCTGGATCCAGCGCGCGAGCAAGGGCCACAGCTGCGCTTCGGGAAACTCGGGCGACAGGCTGTCCCCCGGGAGGAGCATCACCTCCCAGCGGCGGTGGTTGCCGGGCCCCACCACGAAGGTGGAGGGCCGGTCGGCCTCGCAGTACTGCACCTGCGTCTGGGGCAGCTGCGCGAGCTTGTCGTCCGGGACGATGGCGTCCACCACCAGCCAGTGTTCGTCGAAATCCAGGTCTTCGAGTTCAATGCCCAAGCGCTTGCGGACCGGACTGGCGCCGCCGTCGCAGGCCACCAGGTAATCGGCGGTGTAGTGCTGGACCCCCTCCTGACCGACCCGCTTCACATCGGCCCAGGCCTGGCCTGCATCCTGGCCGGTCATCACGATCTCGGCCTCCAGGTGCACCTGAACGCCCTCGAGTTCGGCCAGGCGCGCGCGCAGCACGCCCTCGAAGCCTGGCTGGTTGAACACGTAATTGGGCGCCCACCCCAGGCGATGCGGCTCGGGCAAGGTGTCCAGGCGCTTGATCAACTGGCCGTCCATGCCCCGGTACTCGCTGGGACGGTAATCGCCGATGTAGGGGGCAAGGCGCTCGGCCACGCCAAGTTCCTGGGCGATGCGCATCGCCTCATGGTCCAGTCCGATGGCACGAGGCAGCGGGTACAGGTCAGGCAGCCGCTCGAACACCGCCACGCGTACGCCGCGCTGCCCGAGCAGACCCGCCAGCGCGGAACCGGTCGGCCCCAGGCCCGCGATGATCACGTCGACGCGAATCGAATTCTGCATACTACTGATTTTTGTGCACAAAACCAGTTTGAGCCAGGGTGGTTACCCTTGCCCGCGCAGAGCCCGTCATCGAAATTGACTGGTCAGCCAGCGGTGCCAGCCACCGCCCGACTCAGGCCGCCTGCAGCCTCAGCCGCGCGTCCTGCAGGCAGTCTTGGGCGTCCGGACCTGCGGCCAACTGGGCTTCCCAGACGCCGCTGAGCGCGGCCTGGTCCTCCAGGACGCTGGCGATCCCGCGCGCCTGGAAGGCCAGGTGCATGGACCGGGCCAGTTCGCGGTCCACGCCGAAGAGGCTCCAGCCGCGACCCTGCGCGCGCAGGCGCACGGTGTGGCCGAAACGGCCGCGAACCGCCTCGAAGCCCTCGACCTGGTCCAGCGCGATCGCCTCCACGCCCTGATGGCTCGCGTTGCGCAGGAGTACCGACTGCTCCGTCACGGCCCAGACGCCACGCCCCGACATCACGATCCGCCCCACGACATACCCCTGCAGAGCCTCGCCAGCCCGCATCTGCTGGCGCAGCGCATCAATGTCCGCCGTCTCGAGCTTGAAACGACCGTAGGGGTTGTGACCCTCCATCAGGATCTCGGCCAGGGCTTCGCCATGAATGAAAGAGTTCAGGAATTTCATGAGGGGAATTGCAGGTAGAACTAGACGGTCTGGAATGTAACCAATCGGTAATATCCCGATCGGCGGCCGGGTCACCCCCCCTGCGCCAGCAAGGGGAACGCGCACCAATTCGGCTTGCAAAGGGCGCACCAGATCAAGGCGTGGGTCCCTGACCCCTGCGAACGAGCACCGCGCCGCGCCCCGGGGAGTAATGCACTGAGACATGCCTGGCGCGACACGCACCACCGTGCTGCGCACGCCCTGCGCGCAGCTGGCCCGCAGCTTGCAAGGTACTGAACGATTCAAACCTTGCGGAGGCGCACCATGCCCGAGTTTTTCGATCCCTACGATGCCGATCGTCCCCTGATGATGAAGTGCAGTTGCGGCAGAGACCACACCGTCGCCGACCACCATGCCGAGGTGGCCGCCGATGGCGCCGCCATCGAGCTGCGTCGCCGCAGCGAGACCGCTGACTTCGAGGCCTACAGCAACGAATTCATCGAGGCCACGCTGGTCAAAGCCCTGTTTCCGCACGATGCGCAACGCCGCCGCTTCCTGCGAGCCGTGGGCAAGGGCACCGCGATGGCGGCCATCTCGAGTGTGCTGCCGGTAGCCAGCCTGCAGGCCATGGCCCAGGAAAAAGGCCCCCTGGAGAAAACCAATCTGAAGATCGGTTTCATCCCCATCACCTGCGCCACGCCGCTGATCATGGCGCACCCGCTGGGCTTCTACAGCAAGCAGGGCCTGAATGTCGAAGTGATCAAGACCGCAGGCTGGGCCCTGATCCGCGACAAGATGATCAACAAGGAATACGACGCCACCCACTTCCTCTCGCCCATGCCGCTGGCGATGTCGATGGGCCTGGGCTCCAACCCTGTGCCCATGAATGTGGCCACGATCCAGAACACCAACGGCCAGGCCATCACCCTGCATGTCAAGCACAAGGACAAGCGCGATCCCAAGAGCTGGAAGGGCTTCAAGTTCGCGGTGCCCTTCGAGTACTCCATGCACAACTTCCTGCTGCGCTACTACGTGGCGGAAGCCGGCCTGAACCCCGACACCGATATCCAGATCCGCGTGGTGCCGCCGCCTGAGATGGTGGCCAACCTGCGCGCCGGCAACATCGACGGCTTCCTCGGCCCCGATCCTTTCAACCAGCGCGCCGTCTTCGAGGAAGTGGGCTTCATCCACCTGCTCACCAAAGAACTCTGGAACGGCCATCCCTGCTGCGCATTCGGCACCAGCAGCGAGTTCATTCGCCAGAACCCCAACACCTTCGCCGCGCTGTTCCGCTCGGTGCTCACCGCGGCCGCCATGGCCCGCCAGCCTAAGAACCGTGAACTGATCGCCAAGGTGATCGCACCCCAGGCCTACCTGAACCAGCCGGAGACCGTCCTCGCTCAAGTGCTCACCGGCAAGTTCGCCGACGGCCTGGGCAAGATCCAGAACGTGCCGGACCGCGCCGACTTCGACCCGATGCCGTGGCAAAGCATGGCGGTCTGGATGCTCACCCAGATGCAACGCTGGGGCTACATCAAGGGCAACGTGGACTACAAGCAGATCGCCGAAAAGGTGTTCCTGCTGACGGACGCGCGCAAACACATGAAGGACCTGGACATGCCGCTGCCCGCGGGGCCGGGCTATGCCAAGCACACCATCATGGGCAAGGTGTTCGATCCGGCCAAGCCGCAGGAATACCTGGACAGCTTCGCCATCCGCAAGACCTGAGCAGCCTCGCCATGAAGACCACGTCCCTGAACCTGCGCGCGGCGCTGGTGTCACTGCTCTTGCTGTGCCTCTTCCTGGGCGCCTGGCAACTGGGCTCGAACTCGCCAGCCGCAACTGCGGGCACCGCCGCGATGTCCGCCGAAGAAATCGAGTACGCCAAGATGATGGGCAAGGACCCGGGGGCGACCAAGGCCACGGGCTTCCCGCCCCCTCTGGAGGTGGCCCGCACCACCTGGAAGCACCTGTCGGACCCCTTCTACGACAAGGGCCCCAACGACAAGGGCATCGGCATCCAGCTGGCCCATTCGCTGGCGCGCGTGGCACTGGGCTTCTTCCTGGCCATGGCGGTGGCGATTCCGCTGGGCTTTCTGATCGGCATGTCGCCCCTGATGCACAAGGCCTTCAACCCCTTCATTCAGGTGCTCAAACCCATCAGCCCGCTGGCCTGGATGCCTCTGGCCCTGTACACGCTCAAGGACAGTGGCGTCAGCGGCATCTTCGTGATCTTCATCTGCTCGGTCTGGCCAATGTTGATCAACACCGCCTTCGGCGTGGCGTCGGTCAAGCGGGACTGGCTCAACGTCGCCAGCACCCTGGAGGTGGCGCCGATGCGCAAGGCCTTGCGGGTGATCCTGCCGGCCGCAGCCCCGACCATCCTCACCGGCATGCGTATCAGCATGGGCATCGCCTGGCTGGTGATCGTCGCCGCCGAAATGTTGGTGGGCGGTACGGGCATCGGCTACTTCGTCTGGAACGAGTGGAACAACCTGTCGCTGACCAATGTGATCTTCGCGGTCCTGGTGATCGGTGTGGTGGGCATGTTGCTGGACCTGATGTTCGCCCAGGCGCAAAAAGGGGTGACCTATGTGGAGTGAATCGCGCGTGAACGAACCCCGGCTCTCTCCCACGCCCCCCAATGAGGCACGTCCCATGAACGGATTCCTGCAGGTCCAGAAACTGGCCAAGGCCTACCAGGCGGACAAGCCGGTGTTCGCCGATGTGTCCTTCGAGATCGCCAAGGGCGAGTTCGTCTGCATCATTGGCCACAGCGGCTGCGGCAAGACCACCATCCTGAACGTGCTGGCGGGACTGGACACGGCCAGCAGCGGCCATGCCTTCATGGACGGCCGCGAGATCGCTGGCCCCAGCCTGTCACGGGGCGTGGTGTTTCAGGGCCATGCCCTGATGCCCTGGCTCACCGTGCGCCAGAACATCGAATTCGCCGTCAAGTCACGCTGGCCAGACATGCGCCGTGCTGACCTGAACGCGCACGTGGAGAAATTCGTCGCGCTGGTGGGCCTGGGTCATGCCATCGACAAGAAACCCAGCCAGCTCTCGGGCGGCATGAAGCAGCGGGTGGGTATTGCCCGCGCGTTCTCCATCCAGCCCAAGATGCTGTTGCTGGACGAGCCCTTCGGCGCACTGGATGCCCTGACCCGCGGCACCATTCAGGACGAACTCATGACCATCGTCGGTCAGACGCAGCAGACGGTCTTCATGATCACGCACGACGTGGACGAGGCCATCCTGCTGGCCGACCGCATCCTGCTCATGACCAACGGCTCGGAGGTCGCGGGTCAGTACAAGCCGGGCGGGATCGCGGAGGTGGTGTCCAACCCCCTGCCCCGCAGCCGCACCCGCGCGCAGCTTCACCACCTGAAGGGCTACTACGAGCTGCGCAACCACATCGTCGACTTCCTGGTCTCGCGGGCCAAGGCCCATTGAGACCGAAGACGAGGCGCCCCCTTTTTCATTTCCATCATTTCCAAGAGGACTCCATGAACCGACTCGCCGTCACTGAAAAAATCATCAGCACCAAGGTCGCCAAGGGCATGAGCTGGGCATCCATCGCCAAGAAAGTGGGCCAATCCAAGGAATGGACCACGGCCCTGTGCCTGGGCCAGATGACCGCCACGGCCGCCCAGGCCAAGGCCCTGGGCAAGCTGTTTGGCCTGACCGCCGAAGAACAGAAATGGCTGCAGATCGTGCCGTACAAGGGTTCGCTCCCCACGCCGGTGCCCACCGACCCGCTGATCTATCGCTGGTATGAAATCGTGAGCGTCTACGGCACCACCATCAAGGAGCTGATCCACGAGGAATTCGGTGACGGCATCATGAGTGCGATTGACTTCAGCATGGATATCCAGCGCGAACCCGACCCCAAGGGTGACCGCGTCAACGTGGTGCTCTCCGGGAAGTTCCTGCCGTACAAGCAGTACTGAGCCAAGCAGCACTGCGGCGCAGAGGCCGGCCCGGCCCCTTGCGGCACCGGGTACCGGCCTGAGATCTCAGCAGGCGTAGCGCAACAGGCGGTGGACAGGGCTGGAAGCATCCACCTCCGCCCAGTCCTGCAGCATGCCCTGGCGCTCTGCTACGTTCCCTTTGAGCATCTGGCCGCTGTAGTAGGTCATGTGGACGATGCGGGCCATCTTCATACGGCAGTTGACCTGGAACTGGGTCTCAACCGACTGATAGGTCTTGCCGGAGGCGCTGGTCTGCGCGCGGCGGTAATCGAGCAGGCTGTTGAAGCCGCGACGTTCACCGTCCCGGGTGATCGAGGTCGTATCGATGTAGTAGTAACCCAGGTCGTTGGAGCCGACCGACTCCCAACGGGGCGTGCTGTGAGCCGCGGGCGCCAGACTGGCGGCCAGGGCGAGTGCAAAGAGTCTTGCCAGGAAAAGGGGGCGGTAGATTCTTGTCATACAGCATCACGACGTGAGGGCTTGGATACAGGCTCGAAGACTACACTAAGGCGCAGCTTCCTCCTGAGCAGGACCCTCTCGTGCTTCCTCTTGATGAAACGCCGCCGAGCCGCGATGCGGCGCTGGCGCGCATTGCGCGGATACGACCGGACGACTACGCGCGCACGCGCAACCATCTGGACGGCGCCGTCACGGGGCTGTCGCCCTACCTGACCCACGGCCTGGTTACGACGCGAGAGGTTCTGGCGCGGGTGCTGCAAGAAGCGCCGCTGGGGATCGGGCACAAGCTGGTCTTCGAGCTGGGCTGGCGCGAATTTTTCCGCCATGTCTGGGCTCACCTGGGCGACGGCATCCTGGACTCGCTGCATCCTGGCCCGCGGCCCGATGCGGACTACGGCACCACCGTGCCGCTCGACATCCGAGAGGCGCGCACTGGCGTGCCTGTCATCGACCAGGCGGTCCGCACCCTGTATGCCACCGGCACGCTCCATAACCACGCACGCATGTGGCTCGCCAGCTACGTGGTGCACCTGCGCCATGTGCACTGGCGCGCGGGGGCGGACTGGATGGTGGCCCACCTGTTCGACGGCGACCTCGCCAGCAATCACCTCAGTTGGCAATGGGTGGCGGGCACGGGCAGCCACAAGCCGTATCTGTTCAACGCGGAGAACGTGGCGCGCTACGCGCCGCCGCACTGGCACAGCCCGAGGACGGTCGTCGATCAGGGGTACGAGGCGCTGGAGCGCATCGCACGAGGTCAGGCACCACGGGTGACCGGGGCACCCGGCGCGAAAGTCCGCAGCCACCCGTCGGTGAGCCAGGAGCCTGCGCTGACCTCTACTCCCCCCGCCGACATGGGCGTGCAGACCCCGGATGAGGCTGCGGCCCGCGCGCTACGCGGACGCGAGGTATGGCTCGTGCACCCCTGGGCCTTGCGCGCGCCGCCCCCCGAGGTGCCGCCGGAGGCGGCCGTACTGGGGGTCTACCTGCGCGAGCACCACCAGGCCTGGCCTTGGTGCGAGGCGCGTTGGCGGTGGGTGGACGCCGCGATGGCCGCCGTCGCGCCACAGCGGTGGCATGTGGATAGGCTAATCCTGGCGCGGGCGCTGGCGGGGGCTGCACGCGTGCGCAGCGTGGGGGACCCGCACATCACCCCGCATTTGCAAGACGTGGCGGATCTGGCGCTGGCGCCGGCCTTGTTCCCGCAGGTGGACCAGCATTGCGTGAGTTTTTCCAGCTGGCACAAGCGTGCCACGGCCGGCGTGAGGGACGCCGCTCAGTTGTTGCGGGCGGACAGCGACTGAGCGCTAAGTGGGATCGGAATCTGGAGGCGCGGGCCGGAGTCGAACCGACCTACACGGATTTGCAATCCGGTGCATAACCGCTTTGCTACCGCGCCATGTGGAGTCGCAGAAAAAAGGGAAGCCGAGGCTTCCCTTTTTGGAGGATGTGGAGCGGGAAACGAGGCTCGAACTCGCGACCTCAACCTTGGCAAGGTTGCGCTCTACCAACTGAGCTATTCCCGCGGAGCCCTGAATTATAGGGGATTTTGAGGCCCCCGCCGTGCGAGGGTTCAGTGCTTGATCGATAAGGGCGGCGTCGCCGGCTGGGTGTTGCCGTCCGGGGTGGTCGCGACCGCCGGGGCGGCAGCCGCCACAGGCTCGTCTTCGGGCAAGGCGGTCGGCTGGCGCTCCAGGGCGACTTCCAGCACCTTGTCGATCCACTTGACGGGCACGATCTCCAGACCGCTCTTGACGTTGTCCGGGATGTCCTGCAGGTCCTTGGCGTTTTCCTCGGGGATCAGCACCGTCTTGATGCCGCCGCGCAAGGCCGCCAACAGCTTTTCCTTGAGACCACCGATGGCCGTGACCTCACCGCGCAGGGTGATTTCGCCCGTCATGGCCACATCGGCTCGCACCGGGATGCCGGTCAGCGCAGACACGATGGCCGTGGCCATGGCGGCCCCGGCACTGGGGCCGTCCTTGGGCGTGGCGCCATCAGGCACGTGGATGTGGATGTCCTTTTTCTCGAACACCTCGTCGGGAATGCCCAGGCGCCGGGCGCGACTACGCACCACCGTGCGGGCCGCGTCGACCGACTCCTTCATTACGTCGCCCAGCGAGCCGGTGCGCAGGAAATTGCCCTTGCCCGGCACCAGCGCCGCCTCGATGGTGAGCAGGTCCCCGCCCACCTCGGTCCAGGCCAGGCCAACCACCTGGCCCACCTGGTTCTGCGCCTCGGCACGGCCATAGCTGTACTTGCGCACACCGAGGAAGTCGTTGAGGTTTTCGGGGGTGACCACCACCTGGGGCGTCATCTTCTTCAGCTGCAGACCCTTGACCACCTTGCGGCAGATCTTGGAGAGCTCGCGCTCAAGGGAACGCACACCCGCTTCACGGGTGTAGTAGCGGACGATGTCGCGGATCGCGTCGTCGGTGAGGTTCAGTTCTTCGGCCTTCACGCCGTTGTTCTTCATCTGCTTGGGCAGCAGGTACTTGATGGCGATGTTGGCCTTTTCGTCCTCGGTGTAACCCGAGAGCCGAATGACTTCCATCCGGTCCAGCAGGGCCGGCGGGATGTTCATCGAGTTGGAGGTCGCCACGAACATCACGTCGGACAGATCGAAGTCGACCTCGACATAGTGGTCGCCGAAGGTGTGGTTCTGCTCCGGATCGAGCACCTCGAGCAAGGCCGACGACGGGTCACCCCGGAAGTCGGTGCCGAGCTTGTCGATTTCATCGAGCAGGAACAGCGGGTTGCGCGTGCCGACCTTGGACAGACTTTGCAGCACCTTGCCCGGGAGGGCGCCAATGTAGGTGCGGCGATGGCCACGGATCTCGGCCTCGTCACGCATGCCGCCCAGCGCCATGCGCACATACTTGCGGCCAGTGGCCTTGGCCACCGACTGCCCCAGCGAGGTCTTGCCCACGCCCGGGGGGCCCACCAGGCACAGGATGGGGGCCTTGACCTTGTCCACACGCTGCTGCACCGCGAGGTATTCAAGGATGCGGTCCTTGACCTTCTCCAGGCCGTAGTGGTCCTCATTGAGGACGTCCTCGGCGTGTGCGAGGTTGTGCTTGATCTTGGTCTTCTTGCTCCAGGGCAGACCGGTAAGCACATCGATGTAATTGCGCACCACGGTCGCCTCGGCCGACATGGGCGACATGAGCTTGAGCTTCTTGAGTTCGCCTTCGGCCTTCTTGCGGGCCTCCTGCGGCATCTTGGCGGCCTTGATCTTTTTCTCGATCTCCTCGATGTCGGCGCCTTCTTCGCCTTCACCGAGCTCTTTCTGGATCGCCTTGACTTGCTCGTTCAGGTAGAAGTCGCGCTGGTTCTTTTCCATCTGGCGCTTGACGCGCCCGCGGATCTTCTTGTCGACGTTGAGGATGTCCACCTCGCGCTCGATTTGCTCGAACAGGTTCTCCAGGCGCTCCTTGACCTCAGCCAGGTCCAGAACCACCTGCTTGTTGTCGAGCTTGAGCGGCAGGTGGGCAGCGATGGTGTCGGCCAGACGGCCGGGGTCGTCGATGCTGGAGATGCTGGTGAGAATCTCGGGCGGGATCTTCTTGTTCAACTTCACGTACTGGTCGAACTGCTGCATCACCGCGCGGCGCAGGGCCTCGACCTCGGCGGACTTGGGGTCTTCACAGGCCGGGTCGACTGGCACCACGGTGGCGGTGAAGTGCGTCTCGCCATCGGCGATGCGGTTCACGCGCGCGCGCTGCTGCCCCTCGACCAGGACCTTGACCGTGCCATCAGGCAGTTTGAGCATCTGCAGGATGGTGGAGACGCAGCCCACCTCGAACATGTCGGAGGGCGAGGGTTCGTCCTTGGCGGCAGCCTTCTGGGCCACCAGCATGATGCGGCGCTCGGCCTCCATCGCGGCTTCCAGGGCCTTGATGCTCTTGGGTCGGCCCACAAACAGCGGGATGACCATATGGGGAAAGACCACGACATCGCGCAGCGGCAGCAGCGGCAGGTCGATGGGGGTCGAAGGCAGGGGAACGTGACCGGACATGAAAATCCTTTCTGGCGCCACCCTCAAGGGGCGGCATGCGCGTTTTTCAAACCGTCAAAACTGCAGCAGGCCATCAGGCCTTTTTCGCGCTTTCCCGGTACACCAGCAACGGGGGCTTGTTTTCTTCGATGGTGGACTCGTCGACCACCACCTTGTCCACATTCGTCGCGCTGGGCAACTCGTACATGGTGTCGATCAGCGACTGTTCAAGGATGGAGCGCAGACCGCGAGCGCCGGTCTTGCGGGCCAGGGCCCGCTTGGCAATGGCGCGCAGGGCGTTCGGGCGGATCTCGAGGTCGACACCCTCCATGGCCAGGAGCTTGCCGTACTGCTTGACCAGGGCGTTCTTCGGCTCGGTCAGGATCTGGATCAGGGCGTCTTCGGAGAGCTCGGCCAGGGTGGCGACCACCGGCATGCGACCCACGAGTTCGGGGATGAGGCCGAACTTGATCAGGTCCTCAGGCTCGACCTCGCGGAATACGTCGGTGAGGCTGCGCTGCTGCTTGCTCTTGACCGCAGCGCCGAAGCCGATGCCCGAGGACTCGGTGCGCTGCTCGATCACCTTCTCCAGGCCCGCGAACGCGCCGCCGCAGATGAAGAGGATGTTGGTGGTGTCGATCTGCAGGAAGTCCTGGTTCGGGTGCTTGCGACCACCCTGGGGCGGTACGCTGGCCATGGTGCCTTCGATCAGCTTCAGGAGCGCCTGCTGCACGCCCTCGCCCGAGACGTCGCGGGTGATGGAGGGGTTGTCGGACTTGCGCGAGATCTTGTCGATCTCGTCGATGTAGACGATGCCGCGCTGGGCGCGCTCGACTTCGTAATTGCAGGACTGCAGGAGCTTCTGGATGATGTTCTCGACGTCCTCGCCCACGTAGCCGGCTTCGGTCAGCGTGGTGGCGTCGGCCATGACGAAGGGCACGTCCAGCATGCGGGCCAAGGTCTGCGCCAGGAGGGTCTTGCCCGAGCCCGTGGGGCCGATCAGAAGGATGTTGCTCTTGGCAAGCTCGACGTCGTCCTTCTTGGCATGTTCTTTGTGCCGCAGGCGCTTGTAGTGGTTGTAGACGGCCACCGACAGGGAGCGCTTGGCAGGCTCCTGGCCGATGACGTAGTTGTCGAGGTTGGCCTTGATCTCGGCGGGCGTGGGCAGGTCGGAGCGGCCTTCGCGGGTCTCGTCACCTGCCGGCAGTTCGTCCCGGATGATCTCGTTGCACAGGTCGATGCATTCGTCACAAATGAACACCGAGGGGCCGGCAATCAGCTTCTTGACCTCGTGCTGGCTCTTTCCGCAAAACGAGCAGTAAAGCGTTTTCTCGCTGGCTGAGCCTTTTTTGTCGGCCATTGGGGCGTGCCTTGTGACTGGAGATTCAATGATAACCAAATGAGCAACGGCGTTTCCCACCTAGGGGAAACGCCGTTGCCGGGATGCAACCGGGAGCCCGCGGGGCGCCGGCGACGCGGACCCGGGGCCTCAAGCGCGCTTGGCGATGACCTGGTCGATCAGGCCGTAGTCCTTGGCTTCCTGGGCTTCGAGGTAGTAGTCACGCTCGGTGTCGCGCTCGATCTTGTCCAGGGGCTGGCCGGTGCGCTCGGCCAGGATCTTGTTCAACTGCGCGCGGGTCTTGAGGATGTCGCGGGCGTGGATCTCGATGTCGGTGGCCTGGCCCTGGGTACCGCCCAGGGGCTGATGGATCATGATCTTGGAGTTGGGCAGTGCGAAGCGCTTGCCCTTCTCGCCGGCGGATAGGAGGAAAGCACCCATGCTGGCGGCCATCCCCATGCACAGGGTCGACACCTGGGGCTTGATGAAGTTCATGGTGTCGAAGATGGACATGCCCGCCGAGACGCTGCCGCCCGGGGAGTTGATGTACAGGGAGATGTCCTTGTCGGGGTTCTCGCTCTCCAGGAACAGGAGCTGGGCGACCACCAGGTTGGCCGTCTGGTCGTTGACCGGGCCGACCAGGAACACCACCCGCTCGCGCAGCAGGCGCGAGTAGATGTCGTAGGACCGCTCGCCGCGGCCGGATTGCTCGATGACGATCGGCACCATGCCGAGGGCCTGGATGTCTAGTGCGCTCATGGTTGGACTCGGTTGCGGGTGGAGGGGAGGGATCAGCCCTGCTGGCCCATGAGTTCGTCAAAGCCGATGGTCTTGTCGGTGACCTTGGCCTTGGACAGAACGAACTCGGTGACGTTGGTTTCGATCACCAGCGCCTCGACTTCGGCCATGCGCTGGTTGTCGCTGTAGTACCAGCGCACCACGTCGGCGGGCTTTTCGTAGCTGGAGGCCAGTTCCTCGACATGGGTCTTGATCTGCTCGGGCTTGGCGGCCAGGCTGTTGGCACGCACCAGTTCGGCGACCACCAGTCCCAGGCGCACGCGGCGTTCGGCTTGGGCCTGGAACAACTCGGCAGGAATGGGGGCCTTGTCGGCGTCCTTGATGCCACGCTGCTTCAGGTCAGCGCGGGCGCCAGCGACCATGCGGTCGACTTCGGCCGCGACGCTGGACTTGGGCAGGTCCAGTTCGGCCTTGGCCACCAGGGCGTCCATCACGGCCTGCTTGTTGCGGGCCAGCAGGCGGAACTTGACCTCGCGCTCGAGGTTTTTCTTGATGTCGGCGCGCAGGGCCTCGACACCGCCTTCGGCGACGCCCAGGGACTTGACCAGCTGCTCGTTCACTTCGGGCAGGTGGGCGGCCTCGATCTTCTTGACGGTGACCAGGAAGTCGGCCTGCTTGCCGGCCACATCCTTGCCGTGGTAGTCGGCCGGGAAGGCCAGGGGGAAGGTCTTGCTCTCGCCGGACTTCATGCCGCGCACGGCGTCTTCGAATTCCTTGAGCATCTGGCCTTCGCCCACCAGGAACTGGAAGTCGTCGGCCTTGCCGCCCGCAAAGGGCTCGCCGTCAATCTTGCCTTCGAAGTCGACGGTGACGCGGTCGCCGTCACGCGCGGGCTCGCCCAGGGCGCGCTGGGCGAAGGTGCGGCGCTGCTTGCGCAGGATCTCGATGGTGCGGTCGATGGCGGCGGCGTCGACTTCAGCGGTCACGCGCTCGACTTCAGCGGCGGCCAGGTCGGCGATCTTGACCTCGGGGAAGACCTCAAAGACGGCGTCAAAGGCCAGTTCGCCCTCGGGCGCGCCCTCTTTCTCGGTGATGCGGGGCTGGCCGGCCACACGCAGCTTGGCTTCGTTGGCAGCCTGGGAGAAGACCTCGCCGACCTTGTCGTTCATGACCTCGTACTGCACCGAGTAGCCATAGCGCTGGGCCACGACCGACAGGGGCACCTTGCCCGGGCGAAAGCCGTCCATCTTGACGGTGCGCGCCAGGCGCTTGAGGCGGGAATCGACTTCGGACTGGATCACGTTGACCGGCAGGGTCAGCGTCATCTTGCGTTCGAGCTTCTCGAGAGTTTCAACGTTCACGGCCATGGTGCTTCTCGCTTTTGAGTGTGTTCAATGTGTTCGCTGTGGTGCGCGGGGGGGGACTCGAACCCCCACACCATCGCTGGCGTCAGGACCTAAACCTGGTGCGTCTACCAATTTCGCCACCCGCGCAGCGCAGGAAAGCAAAACGGGCCGCCGGCAAAAGCCTGACCGCCCGTTTGTATTTCCGGTCAACCCGGCATTTTAAGCGCGGGACGGTCCCCTGCCCGCGCGAGGGGCACCCAGGGGCACCCAACCCACCGGAAAGGTCAAGGCCGACGCACCCGGAAGATCGCTGCGTACAGGGCGGGCAGGGCCAGCAGGGTCAGGACCGTGGCCACGATCAAGCCCCCCATGATGGCGACTGCCATCGGCCCCCAGAACACCGACCGGGACAGCGGGATCATGGCCAGGACCGCCGCCGCCGCGGTCAGGATGATGGGTCGGGCCCGTCGAACCGCCGACTCGACGATCGCGTCCCAGGCTGGCACGCCGCGCGCCCGGTCCTGCTCGATCTGGTCGACCAGGATCACCGAATTGCGCTGGATCATCCCCATGAGCGCGATCACCCCCAGCAGGGCCACGAAGCCGAAAGGCCGGTCCAGTACCAGCAGGGCCCCGGCCACGCCGGCGATGCCCATGGGGCCGGTGATGAACACCAGCAGGGCGCGGCTGAAGCTTTGCAGCTGCAGCATCAGGAGGGTGAAGGTGAGGAACAACATGATCGGCACGCCCACCGCGATCGAGGAGGAGCCCTTGCTGCTTTCCTCGACGGCGCCAGCCACCTGGATGCGATAGCCCGCGGGCCAGGCCGCCTCGAGCTTGCGCAGGGCCGGCAGCAGTTCGTTCGTGACGGTGGCACCCTGCAACCCGGCGCTGGTGTCGCTTTGCACCGTGATGGCGTAGCTGCGACCCTCGCGCCACATGACCCCGGGCTCCCAGGCGAAGACGGGGCGCGCGATCTGCGTGAGCGGGATCGAGCGGCCCGAGGCCGTGGGGATGTAGGCGTTCTCCAGGTCGGTCATGGCATCGCGCTCGGGCAGCGGGTGGCGCAGCACGATGTCGATCAGCTTGTCGCCCTCGCGGTACTGGCCAACGGTCGCACCGGCCAGCACGATGCGCGTGGCCTGGGCGATGGACTGGCTGGTCACGCCCAGGGCGCGGGCCTTGGCCTGGTCCACTTCGAGACGCAGCGCCTTGACCGATTCGTTCCAGTTGTCGTTGACGCCACGGGTGTTGGGGTTGGCGCGCAGGGCCGCCTTGACCTCGTCGGCGCGCTCGCGCAGCACCTGGGGGTCGGACCCGAGCACGCGAAACTGCACCGGATAAGGCACCGGCGGACCATTGGGCAGGAGCTTGACCCGGGCGCGCACCTGCGGGAACTCGGCAGCCAGCAGCGCGGGCAGCCGCGCCATCAGCTCGCCGCGCGTGCGCAGGTCCTGGGGCATCAGCAGCAGCTGCGAGACGTTGGTCTGCGCAAAGGTCTGGTCCAGCGGGAGGTAAAAACGCGGCAGCCCCGAACCCACCCAGGTGCTGATCACGACAACACCCGCCTCCTTGAGCAAGCGGGCCTCGACCTCGCGGGCCGTAGCCTCGTTAGCCGTGAACGATGTCCCTTCGGGCGACCACAAGTCCACCAGGATCTCCGGACGGCTGGAGTCGGGGAAGAACTGCTGCTGCACCTTGCCCATGCCCGCCAGCCCCAGAACGAAGGTCAGCACCGTCACACCGATGGTGATCCAGCGGTGCGCAATGCATGCGTCGACCAGGCGCCGCAGGCCCAGGTAGAACGGTGTGTCGAAGGTCTCATGAACCGCCCCCTGTGGGGCGCTCGCAGGGTGCTCGCGTAGCAGCCAGTGGCCCAGGTAGGGCACGAAGTAAACCGACACGAGCCAGCTCAGGACCAGGGCTACCACCGTCACCGCAAAGATCGCGAAGGTGTATTCGCCTACCGTCGAACGCGCCAGGCCAATCGGCAAGAAGCCCGCGGCGGTGATCAGCGTGCCCGTCAGCATAGGCATGGCGGTCAGCTCGTAGGCGAAGGTGGCAGCGCGGACCTTGTCATAGCCCTCCTCCATCTTTCGCACCATCATCTCCACCGCGATGATGGCGTCGTCCACCAGCAGGCCCAGCGCGATGATCAGCGACCCCAGCGAAATCTTGTGCAGCCCGATGCCCCAGTAGTGCATCACCAGGAAGGTGACCGCCAGCACCAGCGGGATGGTGATGGCCACCACCAACCCGGGCCGCACGTCCACGTAATAACGCCGCCACAGCGGCCGGCCTGCAGCATCAGGGCGCTTGTGCAGACCCAGCGCGAGGAAGCTCACCGCCAGCACGATGGCCACGGCCTCGATCAGCACGCGTACGAATTCGTTGATGGAGGTCGATACGGCCTGCGGCTGGTCCTGCAGCTGCGTCAGGCGCACGCCGGCCGGCAAGGTGTCCTGGATGCGGGTGGTGGCCTGCCGCAAGGCCTTGCCTAGCACGATGATGTCGCCGCCCTTGGCCATGGACACGCCTAGGGCGATCACGTCCTGCCCCTGATGGCGAACCTTCACCTGGGGCGGGTCGATGTAGCCCCGCTGGATGCGAGCGATATCACCCAGACGCAGTTGCGCGCCCGAGCTGCCCCGTATGGGCATGGCAGCGAGCTGTTCGACCGCCTCGAACTGGCCGGCCACCCGCACCTGCACCACGTCGGCCGGAGCCTGCACCGCGCCAGCGGGCTCGATCGCGTTCTGCTGACCCAGCTGCGCGAGCACCTGGTTCATGTCCAGTCCGAGCTGGGCCAGGCGCCGCTGCGAGATCTCGATGTACAGGCGTTCGTCCTGCACCCCAAACAGTTCGACCTTGGCCACATCGGGCACCCGCAGCAGCTGCTGGCGCACGTCGTCGGCGAAGGCCTTGCGCTCGGCCCAGGAAAAGCCGGGGCCGGTCTCGAGCGCGTAGATCACCCCGAAGACATCGCCGAATTCGTCATTGAAGAAAGGGCCCAGCACGCCCTGGGGCAGGGTGTGGCGGATGTCGCCCACCTTCTTGCGCACCGTGTACCAGACCTGGGGAACCTCGGCGGGCCGTGACGAGTCCTTGATCTGGAAGATGATCTGCGACTCGCCCGGCTTGGAGTAGCTGCGGATGATGTCGGCATAGGGCACCTCCTGCAGGGTGCGCTCGATCTTGTCGGTCACCTGCTCGGCCACCTGCTGCGCGGTCGCGCCGGGCCAGTAGGTGCGCACCACCATCGCCCGGAAGGTGAAGGGCGGGTCTTCGTCCTGCCCCAGCTGGAAGTAGGCGGCAAAGCCCAGCACCATGAGCACCACCATCAGGTAGCGGGTGAGGGCCGGGTGTTCCAGCGCCCAGCGCGACAGGTTGAACCGCGCGCGGCCGTTGTCGGGGTCGGCCGGGTTCATCGGGCGGCGGCGTAGAGGCTGACCTTCTGGCCCGGGGACAGCACGTGCACGCCGGTGGCCACCACCTGCATGCCCGCCGACAGGCCGGAGACCACCACCACCTCGTTGCCATCGGCGGTGCCCACCTGCACCGGCTGCGACTTGACCGTCATGCTGGCAGGATCGAGCAGCCACACCGCACTGCCACCGCCCTCCTGGCGCAGAGCGGACAGGGGCAGCCGCAGCACCGGTGCAGCGGCTGCCGCCGGCGCGGCGGGTGTCACGGACACCGTGGCCCCGAGCGCGAAGGGCGAGGCGGCCGGCAGACCGACCTTCACGAGATAGGTGCGCGTGACCGGGTCGGCACTGGCGGCGACTTCGCGCACCGTGCCGTTCACACTGCGCGGATCCGCCCAGGCGCGCACGCCCACGGACATGCCCACGCGCATCGTGACCAGCTTGTCCTCGGGCACGGAGAAAACGGCATCGAGCGGGCCGTCCTGCGCCAGGCGCACGACGGCCGCACCGGCGGAGAGGACCTGTCCGGGCTCGGCCTCGATGGCGGTGATCACGCCGGCGTTCGGCGCGGTCAGGCGGGTGTAGGTGGCCTGGTTGGACTGGGCCAGCAGCTGGGCCTGGGCCTGCTCCAACTGGGCCTGGGCTGCCTTGAGACTGCTCTCGCGCCGCTCGAGTTCAGCACCGCTGATGAAGTTCTGATCACGCAGGGTGGAAAAACGCTTGAAGTCGGCCGCGGCCAGGTCACGCTGCGTGGTGGCAGCCGCCACCTGGGCCCTCGCGGCTTCTACCGCGAGTTGGTAGTCCTGGGGATCGAGTTGCGCCAGCAATTGGCCGGCCCGCACGCGCTGCCCCAGTTCTGCCTGGCGCTGCTGCAGCTTGCCCGCCACCCGAAAGCCCAGGCGTGTTTCCACCTGGGGCCGCACCTCGGCAGAAAACTCCAGGGCGCTGACTCCCGGCACCGCGCCGAGGGTGAGCACTTTGACCGCACGCACCGGCTCCGGGGGAGCCGGAGGCTTTTGGCAGGCTGAGAGGGTCAGTGCGGCACCGAGGGCCAGCCAGGCTCCGCCAGGGGACAGCCAGGGAAAACGGACGGAAGGACGCGGCATGGTTTTCAAGCAGAGCAAAAAGAGTAAGCGACAGCGGCAGGAATGCACTGTCAAATCCTGCAGGGGTGGCCCTAATGACTGACTGGTTAGTAATTTAACGGTTCAGCAAATTCCCTGTCAAGCGACAATGGCAATGTGCCCCTCCCGCCCGAGATCCGGCCTGCGCCGGTGAGTCATTACGAAAACTTTCCGGTGGCGTCCTGGCTGTGCCCGCCGGCACTGCGCCCGGCGATTGCCGCCTTGTACGCCTACGCCCGCACAGCCGACGACCTGGCCGACGAGGGAGAGGCCACCGCCGACCACCGGCTGGCGGACCTGACGGCCTACCGCGCCGACCTGCACGCCTGCATGCGCGGGGCACCGGTATCCGACCGCTGGGCCGATGTCTTCACCCCGCTGGCCGCCGTGGTCGCCCGCCATGCGCTGCCCCTGCCACCCCTGGACGACCTGCTGGACGCCTTCATGCAGGACGTGGCCCGAAGCCGAGACGGACTGGGGTACGCCAACCGGGAAGAGTTGCTCGATTACTGCCGCCGTTCGGCCAACCCAGTCGGGCGCCTGCTGCTGCACTTGTACGGCGTGCAGGACGCGCAAGCGATCGCCGAAAGCGACGACGTGTGCACCGCCTTGCAATTGATCAACTTCTGGCAGGACCTGAGCGTGGACATCCCGCGGGGGCGTTACTACGTGCCCGCGATGGACGCCCTGGCGCACGGGCTGGATCCGGCCCGGCCCGCCGACTGGGCCCGCGATACGCGTGGGCCGGGCCTGGTCCGAGCGCAAGTCGCGTGGGCCCGCGCGCTGATGGAGCGCGGCGCGGGCATCGCGCTCCGGGTGCCCGGACGCGCGGGTTGGGAGCTGCGGGCAGTGGTGCAAGGGGGCCTGCGGATCCTGGACAAGATCGAGGCTGGCGGCTTCGACAGCCTAAAGCGGCGACCGCGCATCACCGCCGCCGACGCCCCAGTAGTCGTGTGGCGATGCCTGCGCATGCGGGCGGGTACGGCAACGCCAATGGGAGAATTACGGCCGTGACCACCCCTGAACACTACGTGCAAGAGAAAGCCGCAGCCTCCGGCAGCAGCTTCTATTACGCGTTCCTGTTCCTGCCTCCGCCACGCCGCGCAGCCATCACCGCCTTCTACGCTTTCTGCCGTGAGGTGGACGACGTGGTGGATGAAGTCTCGGACCCCGGCGTGGCCCAGACCAAGCTGGCCTGGTGGACCCAGGAGGTGGCCAAGGCCTATGCAGGTTCGCCCACCCACCCGGTGATGCAGGCCCTGATGCCCCATGCCGCGCCGTTCGGTATCGAGGCGCGCCATCTGCTGGCGGTGATCGAGGGCTGCCGCATGGACCTGGAGCAGACCCGCTACCTGGATTGGCCCGGGCTGGAGCGCTATTGCCACCTGGTGGCGGGCATCGTGGGTGAGGTCGCGGCGCGTATCTTCGGCCAGAGCGACGTGGCCACCACACCCTACGCGCACACGCTGGGCCTGGCCTTCCAGCTCACGAACATCATCCGCGACGTGGGCGAGGACGCGCTGCGCGGGCGCATCTACCTGCCGGTGAGCGAGTTGCAGCGCTTCGATGTGAAGGCGCACGAGATCACGTCTCGCCAGTACTCCGATCGCTTCACCGCACTCATGAAATTTCAGGCCGAGCGCGCGCACGCGCTGTACGACAAGGCGTTCTCGCTGCTGCCGGCAGCCGATCGCCGCAGCCAGAAGCCGGGGCTGATGATGGCCAGCATCTACCGCACGCTGCTGCGCGAGATCGAACGCACCGACTTCCGCGTGCTGCACCAGCGCATCAGCCTCACGCCGCTGCGCAAGTTCTGGCTCGCCTGGAAGGTGCAGGCCCTTGGTCGCTACTAGGGCTGCGGCGCGGGTCGCCATCGTCGGCGCGGGCTGGGCCGGCTTGGCCGCGGCGGTTGAGGCCGTGCGTGCCGGGCACCAGGTCACGCTTTTCGAAGCTACGCGCACGATGGGCGGACGAGCCCGCACACTGGACATGGGACTGCCCGATGGCACCAGCGTCGACCTGGACAACGGACAGCACATTCTGATCGGCGCGTACCGGCACACCCTGTCCCTTATGCAAGCGGTGGGCGTTGAACCTGCGCAGGTGCTGCATGCGATGCCGCTGTCTCTGCGCACGCCTTCCGGCGAGGGTCTTGCCCTGCCCGCCTGGCCTTCACCGCTGGATGGGGTCTGGGGCCTCTTGACTGCAGGCGGCTGGCGCTGGCGTGATCGCCTGGCCTTCGTGCGCACTTGCCTGGCCTGGCGCGCGTCGGGCTTTCGCTGCGCGCCGCACGAGAGCGTGGCCAACCTGTGCGCCGGGCTGCCAGCGCGGGTGATCGCCGATCTGATCGATCCCCTGTGCGTCTCGGCGCTGAACACGCCCATGGCGCAGGCCAGCGGGCAGGTGTTCCTGCGCGTGCTGCGTGACGCCCTGTTCGGTGAGGGCCACGGGTCCTGGGGCGCTTCGTGGCTGCTGCTGCCCCGCGCGCCTATGGGCCAGCTCTTGCCCGAGGCCGCGGCGTCCTGGCTCGCAGACCAGGGGGCGACGGTGCGCACCGGCCACCGCGTGGCCCTGGTCGCCCGCAGCGCGAGCGGCTGGCAGGTGGATGCCGACCGGTTCGACGCGGTGGTGCTGGCCTGCCCGAGCTGGGACGCGATCCGCCTGCTGGAGGACAACGCGGTGGAAGCCACCGCCTGGCTGGCGCAAGCGCGCGAGCTGCGGCACGAGGCGATCGCAACGGTGTACGCACGGGGCGGCCGCACGCTGCCCGCGCCCCTGCTGCGGCTGCAGGACGGACCGCAGGCCCCTGCACAGTTCGTGTTCGACCGGGGTCAGCTGGGTGGGCCGCAGGGTCTGCTGGCCTTTGTGGCCAGTGCCTGCCAGGGTGAGCGTGAAACATTGCAGCGGCAGGTGATCGCCCAGGCCCACGCCCTGGGCTGGCACGAGCTGGTGCCGGTGCGCACTGTGGTGGAAAAGCGCGCCACCTTCGCGTGTACACCGGGCCTCGTGCGCCCAGGTATCGTGATCGGGGACGGCCTGTGGGCCTGTGGAGACTGGGTGGAGGGCCCCTACCCCGCCACGCTGGAGGGCGCGGTGATGTCGGGCCAGCGGGTGGTCGCGGCGCTCAGCGCAGCGCGTCGCACAGCTCGCTGAGGCTGGCGAATTCCAGCTCGGGCAGCGGCCCGGACTGGCCGTCTTCCCCGCCGTGCGGCCAGATGGCTTCGACGCGGTTGGCCCAGGCTGCCTGCAGGCCCGCGCCCTGGGCGCCCAGAACGTCCAGCACCGTGTCGTCCCCCACGTGCAGCACCTGGGCGGGATCGACCCCGGCCTGTGAGGCAGCGGCATGAAAGATGCGCGGGTCCGGCTTGGGCACCCCGAAGGCATGGGCCGAAATCGCCCCGCGGAAGAACGGCGCGAGCCCCACCCGCTGCAAGTCGGCATTGCCGTTGGACAGGCTGACCAGGGGGTAGCGCCGTGCCAGGAACTCCAGCGCGGGCAGGACGTCGGGGAAGAGGTCCACGCGGTGCCGCTGCGCGAAGAAGACCTCGAAGGCCGGCTCGGCCAGGGCCGGATCGTCCCCGGCCCGCGTGAGGGCCAGGCGGATGGACTCACGCCGCAGCCCGCTCATGTCGTGCTGCAGGTCGGGGCGGTGTTGCACCATGTGGGCGCGGATCTCGCGCAGAGCCGCTGGGGTGGCGCACATCGCTGCGGTGGCAGGCGCGTGCTGCACCAACCAGGCCAGCAGGATCTTCTCGGCCCGCTCGATGGTCGGCCAGATCGGCCACAACGTATCGTCCAGGTCCAGTGAAATGGCCCGGATTTTTCCCAGGTTCAGCATGCAGGCGAGAATAACGGATGGCCGCCGTTCTCCCCTTCCACACCGAGCCCGCCTTTTCTCATGGCCGGGCGCCTGTCACCGGCGTGCTCCTGTGCAACCTGGGCACCCCGGACGCCCCCACCGCCGCGGCGGTGCGCCGCTACCTGCGTGAGTTCCTGAGCGACCCGCGCGTGGTGGAGATTCCCCGCGCCATCTGGCTGCCCCTGCTGCACGGGATCATCCTGCCCCTGCGCTCAAGCAAGTCCGCGGCCAAGTACGCCACCATCTGGACGCCTGAGGGCTCGCCCCTGAAGGTGCACACCGAGCGCCAGGCCACGCTGCTGCAGCAGCAGCTGGATACGATGGGCCACCGGGTCGTGGTGCGCTACGCCATGCGCTATGGCAATCCGTCCATCGCTTCACAGCTCGATGCCCTGAAGGACGCCGGTGCCACCCGCATCCTGGTGCTGTCGGCCTACCCGCAGTACTCGGCCACCACCACCGCCAGCGTGATCGATGCGGTGAACGGGTGGGTGACGCATACGCGCCTGGTGCCCGAACTGCGCTTCGTGAACCGCTACCACGACGATGTCGGCTACATCGAGGCCCTGGCCCGCCGCATCGAAGCCCATTGGGGCGAACGGGGTCGGCCCGACCATCTGCTCATGAGCTTTCATGGCGTGCCCGAGCGCACCTTGATGCGCGGCGACCCCTACCACTGCGAATGCCACAAGACCGGCCGCCTGCTGGCGACCCGCCTGGGTCTGGACAAGGGCGCCTACACGGTGAGCTTCCAGTCGCGGTTCGGCAAGGCCAAGTGGCTGGAGCCCTACACCGAGCCCACGCTGCAGGCGCTGGCGGCGCGTGGCGTCGGCCGGGTGGACGTGGTCTGCCCGGGCTTTACCAGCGACTGCCTGGAGACGCTGGAGGAGATCGGCATGGAAGGCAAGGAAGCCTTCCTGCTGGCGGGCGGCCGCGAGTACCACGCGATCGCGTGCCTGAACGACGATCCGGCCTGGATCACCGCGCTGGCCGACATCGCGCAGCAGCACATGGGCGGTTGGCCCACCCAGACCGTGCCCGATGCGGCGGCCCTAGCGGCCTCGCGCGAGGCGGCGATCGCGTTGGGCGCGACGAACTAAGGCGACCCCACGGCGGATGGAACGACAGCGCATCGACAAGTGGCTGTGGGCCGCGCGCTTTTACAAGACTCGCTCCCTCGCGAGCGAGGATCTGGATCGGGGCCGCGTCACGGTCAATGGCCAAGCCGCCAAGCCCGCGCGCGAGGTCAAGGCGGGCGACACGGTCGCCATCCGGCGTGATGCATCCGTCCGCACGGTGATCGTCCGCGGGCTCTCGGGCGTGCGGGGGGCAGCGCCCGTGGCGCAGCAGCTGTACGAGGAAACCACCGAGAGCCTCGCGATGCGCGAGCGCGTGGCCGAACAGCGGCGTTACGCGAGCGAGCCCGCGCTATCGATCGCGCACGGACGCCCCACCAAACGCGAGCGCCGCGACCTGGACCAGGCGCGCGGTGGGTGGGACGCGCGCTGGAGCGCGTCGGTAGACGACTAAGCCGGATTGCAGCGCGAGGGATCGTCAGACAGCGCCGCTGCGTGCATCGGACACCATCCATTTGTCTCTC
>JBEEIS010000023.1:0-51990 GCA_041169755.1 Pseudomonadota bacterium
TCGTCGACCATGTCGCACTTGTTCAAAAACACGATGATGTAGGGCACGCCCACCTGACGCGCCAGCAGGATGTGCTCGCGGGTCTGGGGCATCGGGCCGTCCGCGGCCGAGCACACCAAAATCGCACCGTCCATCTGGGCGGCGCCGGTGATCATGTTCTTCACATAGTCAGCGTGGCCGGGGCAGTCCACGTGCGCGTAGTGACGGGTGGCCGTCTCGTACTCGACGTGGGCGGTGTTGATGGTGATGCCGCGCGCCTTTTCTTCCGGGGCCGCGTCGATCTGGTCGTACGCCTTGGCTTCGCCGCCAAACTTGGTGGACAGCACCGTCGTGATCGCCGCCGTCAGCGTCGTCTTGCCATGGTCCACGTGACCAATCGTGCCCACGTTGACGTGCGGCTTGGTCCGTTCAAATTTTCCTTTTGCCATTTTTTTCGCCCTTCGAAAAAAGTAACTAGACGATCACTCTCAAAACTGGTGCCCTTGGCGGGAATCGGACCCGCGACCTCTCCCTTACCAAGGGAGTGCTCTACCACTGAGCCACAAGGGCGATGTTCTTGCCGCCCCAGAGGGGACGACTCAACAATCTTGGCGCCGTGAACGACTGGAGCGGGAGACGGGAATCGAACCCGCGTCATTAGCTTGGAAGGCTAAGGTTCTACCATTGAACTACTCCCGCATCGGGTGAAGCTCTTCAAACCCCGGCAGGCTTCCTGCGCTACCACTCATTCACTTTGCACACTCGCCACCCACCTTTCGGTGGACGCTCTCGGGCACGGGCCCCAAAGCGCTGGTGGAGGAGGCTGGATTCGAACCAGCGTAGGCGTAAGCCAACAGATTTACAGTCTGCCCCCTTTAGCCACTCGGGCACCCCTCCGGCGAACCTCGAAATATAGCACGGTTTACAAGGCTTGCCCCAGGGTCAGGCGGCGCAACGGGGCAATTGGTCGAACAGGCTGTGACATTGGCGCCGCAAACCGGAGCCCGCCACCCAGAATGCGCCGATGGACCGGCCCACCCCACCCACCGCCAATACCTCCAAAGTACTCAATCTGGCGCTCCAAGGGGGCGGCTCGCACGGAGCCTTCACCTGGGGCGCGCTGGACGCCCTGCTGGCCGAGCCCCGGCTGGACATCGAAGCGATCAGCGGCACCAGCGCCGGTGCGGTCAACGCGGTGGCCTTGGCCAGCGGCCAGGCCCTCGCCCCCTCCGATCCGCGTGAGGGCGCGCGCGCATGCCTGGCCCGGGTGTGGCACGAGATCGGCCACTGGAGCGCCATGGGCTGGCTGCCCGCGCGCTTCGGGCGCGCCCTGTGGGGCGGCGGCACCAGCGCGCAGTGGGTTACGCAAACCCAGCTGTGGGTGCAGGCCATCACCGGACTGCTGTCGCCCTACCAGACCAATCCGTTGAACATCAACCCCTTGCGCCGCCTGCTGGAGCGCTGCATCGACTTCGACGCGATCCAGCGTTGCGGCGGGCCGCGCGTGTTCGTGTCGGCCACCCATGTGGCCACGGGCAAGGCGGCTCTTTTTTCGGGCGACGGCCTGACGGTGGACGCGGTACTCGCCTCCGCCTGCCTGCCCACGTTGTTCCAGGCCATCGAGATCGACGGCCAGGCGTACTGGGACGGCGGCTACGCGCTGAACCCGGCGCTGTCACCACTGATCGCCAGCTGCAGCCACCACGACCTGATGGTGATCCAGATCAACCCGCTGCGACGGATGAACCGGCCCGACACCGCGCACGAGATCCTGGACCGCATGAACGAGCTGACCTTCAACGCCAGCCTGCTGGCCCAGATGCGGGCTATCGACAAGATCAATCAGCTGCTGGCCGACGGATCGCTCAAGCCGGGGCGCAGCAAGCCGGTGCGTCTGCACCGCATCGACGGGGGCGAGGGCCTGCTGGCTTACGCGGCCTCGACCAAGCTGCGCAGCGACCCCGACCTGATTCAGGAGCTGTTCCACCTGGGCCGCGACGCGGCGCAACGCTGGCTGGCCGACCATCTGGACGACGTGGGCGTGCGCAGTACGGTGGATGTGGCGCGCGACTACGAGGACGATGCGCGCATCGGTCGCGACCCGGTGTGCCTCGTGCCGAACGGGACGCGCAGCGCGGCACCTGGCGCGGTCGCGGGCACTAGATGACGCCAAATTGCCCGCGCTGCGCCAGCCATTCACGCGCCTGCGCGAACTGCCCGCTGCCCAGAAAAGGCACGGGGCCACGGCTGGCGGACAAGGGCGAGGGGTGGTTGGTCTGGATCACGAGCACATCACGCGCATGCGCGGCGGCCTGGGTGCGGATCAGGCCGGCCTTGGCCTGGGCATGCGCGCCCCAGAGGAAATAGACGCAAGGCGAGGCGGTGGCCGCGACGCGCGAGATCAACGCGTCGGTCAGGGCCTCCCAGCCCTGGCGGGCGTGGCTGGCCGGCTGGCCCTCTTCGACGGTGAGGCAGGTGTTCAGGAGCAGCACGCCACGCTGCGCCCACGTGACCAGCGAGCCATTTGCGGGCGCGATGCCCAGTTCCTTGTAGATGTTGCGCAGCGAAGGCGGCAGACGCACGCCAGGCGCCACCGAGAAGGCCAGCCCCTCGGCCTGGCCGCGACCGTGATACGGGTCCTGCCCCAGGATGACGGCACGCACCGCGCCCAGCGGCGTGAGCTCCAGGGCGCGAAAGGGATGGGGCGGAAAGAGCGTGGCGCCAGCCACCAGGCGCGCGCGCATGAAATCTCCCAGGCGACGACCCTCGTCGCTGGCGAGGAAGGCGTCGATGACCGGACGCCAGTCGGGGGCGACGGGCCAATGCTGCGGGTCCCAGGCCCGCAGGGTATCGGGTGCCAAGGCCTGCGGGGGCAGGAGCGAAGCCTGGTTCATCGTGCGGGTCAGGTGCTGCCGGTGCGACGCGACGCCCAGGGCTTCAGGCCGGACCGAACAGTTCGGCCAGCGCCTCGCCCGGTTCGGGCGCGCGCATGAAGGCCTCGCCCACCAGGAAGGCGTGCACGCCGGCGTCGCGCATCTTGCGCACGTCGGCGGCGGACAGGATGCCGGACTCAGTGACCAGCAGGCGGTCGGTCGGCAGACGGGGCATCAGGTCCAGCGTGGTGTCCAGCGAGACCTCGAAGGTGCGCAGGTTGCGGTTGTTGATGCCGACCAGCGGCGTCTTCAGGCGCAGCGCGCGGTCGAGCTCCGCGCCGTCATGCACCTCGACCAGAACCGCCATGCCCAGGTTGCGAGCGATGGCCTCGAAATCGGCCATCTGCGCATCATCCAGGCAGGCGGCGATCAGGAGGATGCAGTCTGCGCCCATGGCCCGCGCTTCGTAGACCTGATAGGGGTCGACCAGGAAGTCCTTGCGCAGCACCGGCAGGTCACAGGACGCCCGGGCCTGCTTGAGGTAATCCGGCTGGCCCTGGAAGAACTGGCGGTCGGTCAGGACCGAGAGGCAGGCCGCGCCGTGTTCGGCATAGCTCTGGGCGATGTCGGCAGCGATGAAGTCGGGACGCAGCACGCCCTTGCTGGGACTGGCCTTCTTCACTTCGGCGATCACCGCAGGGCGGCCGGCGGCGATTTTGCGGCGCATCGCGCCTTCGAAGTCGCGCGTGAGCACGCGGCTTTCGGCGTCGGCGCGCAGGGCCTCCAGGGACGTTTTCTTGCGTGCGGCGGCGACCTCTTCGTGCTTGACCGCAACGATTTTTTGCAGGATGTCGGACATGGTTCAGGCCTTGTTTGCGGCGAGCGCGCCAGTGACGCGCACGAGGTGATCGAGCTTGGCGCGCGCGGCGCCCGACTCGAGCGCCTGGCGCGCCAGGGCGATACCGGCCTGCATGGAGTCGGCCACGTTGGCGGCATAGAGAGCGACGCCGGCGTTGAGGATCACGATGTCGCGGGCCGGGCCGGGCTGGTTGTCCAGGACCCCCATCAGCATGGCGCGCGATTCCTCGGGCGTCTCGACGCGCAGGGCACGGTTGCTGGCCATGGCCATGCCGAAGTCCTCCGGGTGAATCTCGTACTCGGAGAGCTCGCCGTTTTTGAGCTCGCCCACCAGGGTGGCGGCGCCCAGGCTCACTTCGTCCATGCCGTCGCGGCCGTAGACCACCAGGGCGTGCTCGGCGCCCAGGCGCTGCAGGGCGCGCACCTGGATGCCCACGAGGTCGGGGTGGAACACGCCCATGAGGATGTTGGGAGCGCTTGCCGGATTGGTGAGCGGCCCCAGGATGTTGAAGAGGGTGCGCACGCCCAGCTCCTTGCGCACCGGGGCGACGTTCTTCATCGCGGGGTGGTGGTTCGGGGCGAACATGAAGCCGATGCCAACTTCGGCAATGCAGCGCGCGATGGCCTCGGACGACAGGGTGAGGGGCACGCCCAGGGCCTCAAGCACGTCGGCACTGCCCGACTTGCTGCTCACGCTGCGGTTGCCGTGCTTGCTGATCTTGGCGCCGGCTGCAGCAGCCACGAACATTGAGCAGGTGGAGATGTTGAAGGTGTGCGAGCCGTCACCGCCCGTGCCCACGATGTCGACCAGGTGCGTGCGGTCGGCCACATGGACCTTGTTGGAGAACTCGCGCATCACCTCGGCGGCGGCGGTGATCTCGCCGATGGTTTCCTTCTTCACGCGCAGGCCGATGATGAGGGCCGCTGTCATGACGGGCGACATCTCGCCGCTCATGATCATGCGCATGATCTTGAGCATCTCGTCGTGAAAGATCTCGCGGTGCTCGATGGTGCGCTGGAGCGCTTCGTGGGGGGTAATGGGCATCTCAGACCTCGTTCAAAAAGTTTCGCAGCATCGCATGGCCATGCTCGGTGAGGATGGACTCCGGATGGAACTGCACGCCCTCGATGGGCAACTCGCGGTGGCGTACGCCCATGATCTCGCCGTCGTCGGTCCAGGCGGTGGTGACAAGTTCGGCGGGGCAGCTCGATCGCTCGATGGCCAGGGAGTGGTAGCGGTTGACGGTGAAGCGCGCAGGCAGGCCGCTGAACACACCCTGCTGCGTGGTGGTGATCTCGCTGGTCTTGCCGTGCATCAATTGCTGCGCGCGGATGATGGTGCCGCCAAAGGCCGCGCCGATGCTCTGGTGGCCCAGGCACACACCCAGGATCGGCAGCTGGCCTGCGAAATGGCGGATCGCCTCGACCGAGATGCCAGCTTCCGCGGGCGAGCAGGGTCCAGGGGAGATGACCAGGCGCTCGGGTTGGCGCGCCGCGACACCCTCGAGGGTGATCTCGTCATTGCGGAACACCTCGACCTGCGCGCCGAGTTCGCCAAAGTACTGCACCAGGTTGTAGGTGAAGCTGTCGTAGTTGTCGATCATCAGGACACGGGTCATGGCTTACTCCAGTCCTTCCTCGACCAGCTCGCTGGCGCGCAAGAGAGCCCGGGCCTTGGCCTCGGTCTCCTTCCACTCGAGATCGGGCACCGAATCGGCGACGACGCCGGCCGCGGCCTGCACGTACAGCACCTGGTCCTTCACGATGCCCGTGCGGATCGCGATGGCTACGTCCATGTCGCCGGCGTAACTGAGGTAGCCGCAGGCACCGCCATAGAGACCCCGCTTGCTGGGCTCGAGCTGGTCGATCAGCTCCATGGCGTGCACCTTGGGCGCGCCGGTGAGCGTGCCCGCTGGAAAGGTGGCGCGCAGGACGTCCATATTGCTCATGCCTTCGTTCAGAAGGCCCTCGACGTTGCTCACGATGTGCATGACGTGGCTGTAACGCTCGACGACGAAGGCCTCGGTGACCTTGACGCTGCCCGTCTGCGCGATGCGGCCGATGTCGTTGCGCGCCAGGTCGATCAGCATGACGTGCTCGGCGCGCTCCTTGGGATCGGCCAGGAGTTCCTGCTCGACGGCCTTGTCGGCCTCGGGCGTGGCGCCGCGCGGGCGCGTGCCTGCCAGCGGCCGAATGGTGATCTTCTGGCCGGCGGCGGTCTGTTCCTGGCGCACCAGGATCTCGGGCGAAGCGCCCACCACATGAAAGTCCGCCCCCGCTGCACCACTGAAGTTGTAGTAGTACATGTAGGGGCTGGGATTGAGCGAGCGCAGCGCGCGATAAAGCGACAGCGGTGATTCGGCATAGCGCTTCTTGATCCGCTGGCCCACCTGCACCTGCATGAAGTCGCCCGCGGCGATCAGGTCCTTGGCGCGCTCCACCGCGCGCAGGTAATCGGCCTTGGGGAATTCACGCTCGGCGGGATAGGCCTGGGTGGCTTTCACCGCTGGCGCGCTGACGGAGTAGCGCAGAAGGTCCTTGAGTTCGCGCAGTCGCTTCTTGGCGTTGGCATAGGCTTCGCCCTGGCCGGGGTCGGCGTAGACGATGAGATACAGCTTGCCCGAGAGGTTGTCGATGACCGCGAGTTCTTCGCATTGCAGCAGGAGGATGTCGGGGCAACCCAGGGTGTCGGGCGGGCAGGTGCCCTCCAGCTTTTTCTCGATATGGCGCACCGTGTCATAGCCGAAATAGCCCGCGAGGCCGCCGCAGAACCGCGGTAGACCCGGGCGCAGGGCGACCTTGAAACGCTGCTGGTAGGCCTCGATGAAATCGAGCGGGTTGCCGCTGGCCGTTTCGACCACCTGGCCGTCACGCACGACCTCGGTCTTGGCCTCAGCGCCGAAGCCGCTGGCGCGCAGGAGAGTGCGCGCGGGCAGGCCGATGAAGCTGTAGCGGCCGAAGCGCTCGCCGCCGACCACCGACTCGAGCAGGAAGGACAGGCGGCCGTCGCCCTTGGCGTGGGCGAGCTTCAGGTACAGTGACAGCGGGGTTTCCAGGTCCGCGAAGGCCTCGGCGATGAGGGGGATGCGGTTGTAGCCTTGCTGGGCCAGGCTTTTGAATTCGAGTTCGGTGATCACGGGTGAGCCTCCACAAGCTCGGCGGCGCGGGGCCGCAGGATTCGATCGGCGCCCCCCAAAGACCTTCGGGCTCTCAGGCGTTCAGGCCTGCAGGGGGGGCGAGGGGCACGGGTGGCCCCGTGCAATCAGACGCGCACGCTGGCTGGCTGGCGCCAGGGCCAGGCTCCCCGGTCGGAACGACCTGTGAGGGCGGTGCGGTGGATGAACATCGCGTCAGTGTAGCAAACCGTCTCAGGCGGCAGGCAGGAGGTCGGCCAGTTCCGTCAGCGAGTCGAGCCAGGCGTCCGCATCGACGCTGCGCACAGGCTCACCATGGTTGTAGCCATAGGTGACCAGCACCACGGGACAGCCAGCGGCGCGCGCGGCCTGGGCGTCGTTGCTCGAATCGCCCACCATCAAGGTGTGCGCGGGCGCGGCCTGCAGTGCGCGGCCCGCCATGATCAGGGGCAGAGGGTGCGGCTTGCGCTGGGCGAAGGCATCGCCGCCAAAGACCTCTTCAAAAAAAGCGAGCAGCCCCTTGGCCTGCAGCAGCTCGCGGGCGAAGCGTCCGGGCTTGTTGGTGACGCAGGCCATGCGCACACCACGAGCGCGCAGCAGGTCCAGCCCCTCATGGACGCCCGGATAGACCTGCGCATGAAGGCCGTTGGCCGCGTCGTAATGACGCTGGTAGGCCGCCCAGGCCCGCTCGTAGAGCGCGGGATCGCCACCCACGGCCTGAAGGCTCGCGCGGATCAGGTGCTCCGAGCCCTTGCCCACGCGGCGTTCGATGTCTGCGCGCGAAAGCGCGGGCAAGGCCAGGTCGGCCAGCGTGGCGTTGAGGGCGGCGTCGAAGTCACCCAAGGTATCGACCAGGGTGCCGTCGAGGTCGACAAGGGCGGCGCGGATCGGAGACGCAAGAGTCGGAGCGGAAGTGCGCGGGACCATGCCCGGCAGTGTGCCCCAAGGCGCCCCGTCCGACCCCCACAGTCAGCGCCTCAGGCCTTGCCGCCCCGGTTGCCGCCGCCACTGGCCTCGCCGCCCTTGCGGCCCGCCTCGCGCGCCTCTTCGGGAGTGAACTCGTGGGCCGTGCCTTTTGCATGGGCGGCCTTGCCCCCCTTGCTGCCGGCTTCGCGCGCTTCCTCCGAGGTGAACTCGTGGGCGTTGCCGCTTTCGTGGGCCGCCTTGCCTCCCTGGCTCGCGATTTCGCGCTGGCGCGCGGGGTCCATCGAAGCGAAGCCGCGCTTGGCGGTGCCGCCCTTCTCGCCACCGGCGGATGTGTCCTGCTTACCGCCCTGGTTGCCTGGAGGGGGGGGTGGGTGCCATGGTGATCTCCTGTGTCGCTGTGGGGCAGCCGGCAACACGCCGGCCACGTGCGCATTGAGAGACAGCCCTGCACGGCGGCAGGTCGGTGCGACGGTGGACCGTTTGTAGGCGTCGACGCGGGGCGTGTCGGACAGGGTCGCGGCGCACGCCTCAGTCAGTTGGAGCCTCCAGGCCCGCGCGACCCCCGTGCCGGTGGCGCGCGATGGCCTGAATGAAATCCTGCGCCATCTGCAGCCGCGTGGCCGGGTCGTTGGGCCCCGTCACCACGCCCGCTGCGGCGGCGGCCTGCGCACCCGCCCCCTGCAGCAGGCTCACACTCTCGCCGATGAGGCACAGGGCCTTGCCATGGCGGAAGGCCTCCTGCACGAAATGCACCGCATCCCCCTGGGCGGCCAGGGCCTGGGCGCTGGACGCTCCCGCGGGCACCATCACCGCATCGAACAGGACCGAGGGTGTGCAAGCCAAGGCGTGGTCCACCGGCAGCTGCTGCCCCGAGGAGGTGGAGACGACCCCCAGGTGGCTGGCGACAACGCGGGTGATGGCACCCTGCTCGTGCAGGGCCTGTTGCAGAACACGCATCGCACCGATTTCCACGCCGGCCGCCACGAGGATGGCGATACGGCGCGTGGCGATCCCCGAGCCCGCCCCTGCGTGGCCGGCCAGCGCAGATGAACGCTCGATGGCGGCCGGCTCCGCCGGAGGACTGCGAAAGCCGGCACGCCCAGCAGCAGCACGCGGATCGGGCGGGCCAATGCCCAGGGGCTCGGCGACCTTGCGGGCCAGCCGCGCGTCGACATGCGCGAGCAGATCGGCCACGCGCTGGCGGATGGCGGGCGAAGTCACTCGGGCCAGCTCCCCCTGGAAGGCGGCGACCAGATGTTCTTTCTCGTGGGTCGGCTGGCTGTTCCAGAACAGGCTGGCCTGGCTGAAGTGGTCGTCAAAGGTGGCGGGCCGCCGCCGCTGCTTGGTGACCTCCAGGGGATCCGCGCTGCTCTGGAAACCCTGCTGGCCACCATCGACCCGCTGCTCGCCGCCCTGTCCGAGGGTGCTCGGTTCGTAGTTGACCGGGCCGCGGTCGATGCGGCTTCGGTGCGCGCCATCACGCTGGAAATTGTGTACCGGGCACACGGGTCGGTTGATCGGGAGATCGTCGCTGTTGGGCCCGCCCAGGCGTGCGATCTGGGCACTGGTGTAGGCCATGAGGCGCCCCTGCAGCAAAGGGTCGTGGCTGAAGTCGATGCCGGGCACCAGGTGACCGGGGTGGAACGCCACCTGCTCGGTCTCGGCAAAGAAGTTGTCGGGGTTGCGATGGAGCACCAGCTTGGCCACGGCCTGCACGGGCACGCGCTCCTCGGGCAGGAGCTTGGTGGGATCGAGCAGGTCGACACCGAGCTCGTGCTCGCGGCCCTCCTCGACCAGCTGCAGCCCGAGCTCCCACTCTGGGAAGTGGCCCAGCGCAATGGCCTCCCACAGGTCGCGGCGCAGGAAATCGGGATCGGCGCCCGCGATCCGACGGGCCTCGTCCGCGGACAGGGCGTGGGTGCCCAGACGCGGGCGCCAGTGGAATTTGGCGTAGTGCCCGGCACCGTGCGCATTGACCAGGCGGTAGGTGTGCACGCCAAAGCCTTCCATCATGCGCAAGCTGCGAGGCAGCGCGCGGCCGGACATCAGCCACATCAAGGCGTGCAGGCTCTCGGGCATCAGCGAGGTGAAGTCCCAGAAGGCGTCGTGGGCGCTCGAGGCCTGCGGCATGTCGTGATGGGGCTCGGGCTTGAGGGCGTGGATGAAGTCGGGAAACTTCATCGCGTCCTGCACGAAAGCCACCGGCAGGCTCGCGCCCACGAGGTCGAAGTTGCCTTCTCGGGTGTAGAACTTGACCGCAAAGCCCCGAACGTCGCGCACCGTATCGGCCGATCCGCGCGCGCCGGTGAGGTTGGAAAAGCGCACGAAGACCGGCGTGCGCCCGCCGGGCTCTTGCAAGAAGTCGGCCCGGGTATAGGCCGATAGCGAGCGGTACACCTCCAGATAGCCGTGCGCGCCGCAGCCGCGCGCATGCACCACGCGCTCGGGAATGCGCTCGTGCTCGAAGTGCGCGAGCTTTTCGCGCAGGATGAAGTCTTCGGCCAGCGTGGGCCCGCGCAGGCCGGCGCGCAGCGAGTTGTGGTTGTCGGGGACCACCACGCCCTGCTCGGTGCACAGTGGCCCCTCGGCAGGGGCATAAAAGGCCTCAAGCTGGCGCTGGTGTGCAGCCACGCCGTCGCCGGGCTTGGCCTTGCGCGGGGCGTCGGGTCGGGAGATCGCCATGGCAGCTACCTCGCAGGGCGTTCAACGGCCGTCGAGGTCCATCGTGGCCTCGATCACGCACACCACGATGCCCACCGCGACCAGCGCACCCGCGCCGGCGGCGCACCAGACCAGCCAAGCAGGCCATTCCGCCAGGAATTCCATGACGTCTCCTTGTGGGACCGGATGGACCGCTTCCATCCGAGGCCCGCAGGGTAGACAAGCTCATGGGCATAGACCGTAGCCGTGCGGCGGCGCCCGTTGTCGGTCCAACCGGCCACCACCGGTAGGAGGCAGGCGACGCAGCAGGCGCCGCGGTCCTGCACGGCGAACCCGGCCCGAACCCTGGCCGCTCAGCCCGGTAGCGCGCTTCGCATCGCGCCGATGACGGCGCGGTAGTCCGGTTTGCCAAAGATGGCGCTGCCCGCCACGAAGGTGTCGGCGCCGGCGGCCGCGACACGTGCAATGTTGTCGGCCTTGATGCCACCGTCGACCTCCAGGCGGATGTCGCGCCCGCTGGCGTCGATGCGCGTGCGAGCCTGCTCGATCTTGCGCAGCGCCGAGTCGATGAAGCCTTGCCCGCCAAAGCCCGGGTTGACGCTCATGATCAGGATCAGGTCGATCTCTTCGATCATCCAGTCCAGGACCTCCAGCGAGGAGGCCGGGTTGAACACCAAACCGGCCTTGCAGCCGCGCGCCTTGATGGCCTGCACGCTGCGGTGCACGTGGGTACTGGCGTCGGGGTGAAAACTGATCAGGTCGGCGCCGGCGTCGGCAAACAACTGGGCGAGTGCGTCGACCGGCTGCACCATCAGGTGCACGTCGATCGGCACTGGGGTGCCATCGGGCTTTTTCGCGTGGGGCTTGAGCGCCGAGCAGACCATGGGGCCGAAGGTGAGATTGGGCACGTAGTGGTTGTCCATCACATCGAAGTGGATCCAGTCGGCGCCGGCGGCGATCACGTCGCGCACTTCCTCGCCCAGGCGGGCGAAATCGGCCGAGAGGATGGAGGGGGCGATGCGGTAGGTGGTGCTCATGGCGCCATTTTCGCAAACCTGGGGATCGCAGCTCCTGCGGGTACCATCGCCCGCATGCCAACGTACCAGTTTCGCGTGGAAGTCATGCCGCAGTACCTGCCCGAGCAGTCCGAGCCGGGTGACGACGTGTACTGCTTTGCCTACACGATCACCATCACCAACACCGGCCAGGTGCCGGCCCAACTGATCTCGCGGCACTGGCGGATCACTGATGCGGCGGGCCAGACCGAGGAGGTCAAGGGCCTGGGCGTGGTGGGCCATCAGCCCCTGCTCAAGCCGGGCGAGTCCTTCCAGTACACCAGCGGCTGCCGCCTGCGCACACCCAGCGGCACGATGCAGGGCCGCTACTTCTGCGTCGCCGAGGACGGCGAACACTTCGAGACCGAGATCCCCACGTTTTTCCTGGACGACGGCGCGCAACGCGTGCTGCATTGAACGCTTTGGCTCGCAGCATCGTCATGTGGGTTGCATCTGGTGAACGCACACGACTACGGTCTCGCGCCCTATGCCGACGAGATACTGAGCCTCATGGCGCGGCACTCGCTACCTGGCAGCGCGGTGCCGGGGATGACGTCCAGCACGATCAGAGATGCCCGCCGGCGTGCGCCACTCGCAGGCGCAAGTGCTAGGACTCGCGTCAGATGCAGGGCTGTATCGCGGCAGTGGCGATGCGCGTGACACTATGATCCGTCGCGTAGTGCGGCCCCAGCTACCGAACTTAGTTAAGAAAAGCGGTCGCCAAATTGCACTGGAAGCACGTTTTCAAACTATACGCCCATGCTCTTGCAGCAAGCACCCAAAGCAATGTCTGAAGTCACACTATGCTTGACAATTGGCCGAAGGCCGCAACTGCTCGAACAGACACTGTCCAGTCTACTCGCGCTTTTCGACTTTGAAGAGATCATCGCCATAAATGATTTTCGAGACGAGCCGACCAACAGCGTTTTCAGAAAACTATGCCCCAATGGGATGTTGATCTCGCTTGACAGGCAGCTTGGACATCACCGCGCCATCGACCACATGTACGGTCAAGTGAAAACGTCTCATATCATGCATTGCGAGGATGATTGGCTTTTCGACCAGCATTTTGACCTGGGACGCGCGTTCAAACTATTGGCCTCAAATTCGAAAATTAGCCAAGTTTGTTTCCGCAAGGTATCCGACTTCAATCTGAATCACTCACAGCATCAAGAAATACTTCAGTGCACCTCCGACGGAGTCGACTACTTCAGGCTCGACTCGCTACACCCTCAGTGGCATGGATACACATTCAACCCCCATCTCTCCTCCATAAAATTATGGAAGGACCTAGGGGGGTTCTCAAAATTCAAAAAAGAGCGCCATGTATCAAGAGCGCTCCGTGCAGAGGGGCGTTTCAGCGCCTACATCCAGACAGGTTGCTGCACTCATATCGGCGAAAACTTGAGCGTAAGCCCCAGCGCGGCAAACCCCTCGCCATTTCGCAGGCTTAGGAAGAGCATCAAGGGTTTCTTCAGTTGATCAAACCAGTACGGCCAGACAAAAAATGTCCATGATGAACCACATAGAGGCCTCGCTCCCGCAAGATTTTTCTCCCCGATCCGCTGAAACGCTGATCAGACTCGGAAGAAATTTTGATGGCGGCTACTTGATTGACGCGAGAAACATTAACGAATCGACCGCTCTCATCGGACTGGGGATGAATGACGACTGGAGCTTTGAATCTGATTTTTACTCTCGAAAAAAAATACCTGTCTACGTATACGATTCGACCGTGAGCGGCCAGAGATTCATCAAAAAGTTCATCAAGTCGATTTTCGTCAAGTTTCACCGGCCGAAGCGCTTAGCTAGCCTGTTCAGTTTGTGCTTGAGTTATTTTCGGTTCTTCCGTGAAGATCGCCGCCACATCAGGAAACTCGTTGGAGTGGACGCACCGCCCGGCTTCGTCTCTTTGGCCTCAATCCTGAAGGATCTACCCACGCCCGAAAATCGAAGAATATTTTTGAAAGTGGACATAGAGGGGTGGGAGTACAGAATTCTGGAGGACTTGCTAACCTATTCGGGACAGATCGAAGGGCTGGCGATTGAATTCCATGATGTGGACATTCACCTAGATCGCATAGCCCATTTCATCAAAAAATTCCCACTGAAACTGATCCACGTCCATGGAAATAACACTGGATTCGTATCGAAAGACGGAACTCCGCATGTCATTGAGTGCACATTCACTTCTCGGACAGTTGGAGCATGCATAGAGACAGATTTGCCCCATCCACTGGACATGCCATGCAATAAGGACCGCCCTGAATTAAAAATCAGTTTCGCCTGACGTCAGGACCAGATTCGATATTTTTCACGCAGCAGTTCCGCACAGTACCGGTCTGCCTCAAGGCGCCCCACCCCCTGAGTTGAATAGTTTTTTAACGCATCTACCGCGCCGAACTTACTGTCCCTCAGATAGGGCCGACTAGCAGCATTGAGCCACACCTTTACCCCGTTCGCGGCAGCCATCCCTGACAACCAGACATCATCGACAGTCCAGACGATCTCAGGCATTTCCCAGGCGTCGTGATGAAAGGCAGCAGACGGCACCAAGGCACCCAGATACCCCTCAAAGACGTCAACATACCCAGAATGGTCGTAAACCTTCCGGTGAATCGCTCGAAATCCAAGGGTGAGCACCCTCGCTAAAGAATAACGAAAATTTTTCCCTCTCTTGGGATTCCGGACAGCCCGGGGTTGTTCGCTGAAGTTCCGTCTCAGACCCAACCGGTCCTCGATATTCCAACCTTCTTCGCAGATCAGGTCATCTGGCCGCTCATATCGCGCTGTCGCGAATCGCTCGACCCAACGGCGATCTTGGTTCCGATCGTCGTCACACAAGAGTAAATCGACGTTTTGGTCCCTGTACGCTTTGGCCGCATAAAGTACTTTTGTGGCCGGCCCCAAATCTTCATCCACACGAATAATCTCCACCTTGGGCGGCAACTTCGGTAGGTCAACAGGGGCGTCCGGGAATCGTCGATATTTTTTCGGCAGATAAATCTGAATTGCGTCTGGGGCAACTGTCTGATTAAGCAACGATTCGGCCTTGGCGGGAAGATTTGCAAATCGCGTGGGAATGCTGGTCATCGTGACAATAATTGGCTTTTTCATTTCAGATTAACTTCAGCTGAAGTGATTATTTGATTAAGCGACCAAGGGTACATTGAACGCGAAGTGACGCTGCCTTGCGGCGAAAATTCCCCCGAGAGCCTCTGTACCTGGGTGAATTGGCCCGGGGCTATGCTTTCCAATCATGGGTGAATTCGAACTGATCGACAAATTCTTCAAGCGCCCCGCGCAGCGCCAGCCGCTGGGTGTGGGCGACGACTGCGCCCTGCTGGCGCCCGCGCCGGGCACGCAGCTGGCGGTCTCCACGGACATGCTGGTTGAAGGTCGCCATTTCCTGGCGGGCACCGATCCGCGGCGCCTGGGGCACAAGTGCCTGGCGGTGAATCTGAGCGACCTGGCCGCTTGCGGGGCACGCCCCCTGGCCTTCACGCTGGCCCTGGCCCTGCCGCACGCCGACGAGGGCTGGCTCGCGCCTTTCTCGCAAGGCCTGCTGGCTCTGGCCGATGCCCATGGCTGCGAGCTGGTGGGCGGCGACACCACGCGCGGGCCGCTGACCGTGAGCATCACGGTGTTTGGCGAGGTGCCGGCAGGCCAGGCCCTGCTGCGATCCGGCGCGCGCGCGGGAGATGACCTGTACGTGAGCGGCACCCTGGGCGATGCGCGACTCGCGCTGGAGGCGATGCGCGGAAAGCTCGTGGTGACCGCGCCCTTGCTGTCGGCGGTCCGCGAACGCCTGGAAGCGCCCACGCCACGCGTGGCCCTGGGCCTGGGCTTGCGAGGTGTCGCGACGTCGGCGATCGACATCAGCGACGGCCTGCTGGGCGACCTCGGACATGTGCTGCAGCAGTCCGGCGTGGGGGCAACGATCGAGGCCGATACGGTCGCCAACCTGCTGGCCGCCAGCATCGCGGTCAGCCCCGCCCAGCGGCGCGAGTACACCCTTGCGGGTGGCGATGATTACGAGCTGGCTTTCACCGCACCGCCCGCGGCGCAGCGGGCCGTGCGGGAGGCCGCCATGCAGGCAGGCACGCGGGTCACGCGCATCGGGCGGATCGAGGCGGCCCGAGGGCTGCGCCTGCTCGACGCGCACGGGCAGCCCGTGTCAGGACATTTCGCGTCCTTCGACCACTTCGACTGAACGCCACCTGCAGGACGTTCGCAGCCGGGTTCGGGCCTGCGCTTAACATCGCCAGATGCCGCTCGAAGCGCCGCCCCCGTCCCCGCAGGACGCTGACCTGACCGCCGTCGGCGCCGCCGTGCGCCCTCGCCTGTCCCCGCGTTTCGTCTTCTCGCACCCGGCGCACGCGATCGCGCTGGGCTTCGGCAGCGGCCTCTCGCCCGTCGCGCCCGGTACCGCCGGCACGCTGTGGGCCTGGGTGAGTTTTCTGGTGATGCAGTTGTGGCTCACACCGGCGCAGATCGGGGGCGTGATCGCCCTGTCGATCGCTGTGGGCTGGTGGGCCTGCACCGTCACCGCTCAGCGCCTGGACCGCGCGGACCCCGGCAACATTGTCTGGGACGAGGTGGTCGCCTTCTGGATCGTGCTGTGGCTGATCGCGCCGGCGGGGCTGTGGCTGCAAGTCGCGGCCTTCGGCCTGTTCCGGTTCTTCGATGCGGTCAAGCCGGGCCCCGTGGGCTGGGCCGACCGCCTGTTCCATGGCCTGGGATGGCGCGGCGGCTTCGGCATCCTGTTCGACGACCTGATGGCGGCCTGCTGCACCCTGCTGGTGATCGCCCTCGGGACCGCTTTCTGGAGGCTGATATGACCCCCCCGCCCGCGTCCACCCTGGTCGCACGCCTGGCCCAGGGCCTGCTGGCCCGCGAATGGACGATGGCCACCGCAGAGAGTTGCACCGGCGGGCTGATTGCCGCAGCCTGCACCGACCTGGCCGGATCGAGCCAATGGTTTGAGCGCGGTTTCGTGACCTATTCGAACGAGGCCAAGACGGAGATGCTGTCCGTCGACGCGGCGCAGGTCGACGCGCACGGCGCGGTGAGCGAGCTCGTGGCGCGCGCCATGGCCCATGGCGCGGTGCGGCATTCACGCGCGCAGGTGGCCGTGGCGGTCACGGGCATCGCTGGACCGACAGGGGGCAGCGCCGCCAAACCGGTGGGCACCGTCTGGTTCGGGTTCATGGTCGATGGGCGCCTCTCGAGCGAGACACGCCGCTTCGAAGGCGACCGCGCGCAGGTGCGAGCACAGACCGTGGGGCACGCCCTGCAGCGCCTGATCGATCTGGTCGAAGCCACGCCCACCTGAAAACAGGGCCGGACTGCGGTCTTTTTTCTGCTGGCGCGCCCACAGCGCTGCGCCTATAACGGATCGCAAAGGACGAGGCAGACATGAAACAAGTGCAATGGCATCCGGGGTGGACGGCATGGGGCCTGTGCGGCCTGGGGCTGATGGCGTGCGTGGTCTGGTTGCTGCGAGACGGCGGCGACACGGCGCGCCTTGGCATCGTGGTGTTCGCGGTGCTGGTGGCTCTCGGCGTTCGCGACCTGCGCCAGCCCCAGCGCGCCATCTTGCGCAACTACCCAGTGATCGGGCACCTGCGCTTTTTCATGGAGTACATCCGCCCGGAGATCCGGCAGTATTTCATCGAGAGCGACACGGAGGCGGCGCCCTTCTCGCGGGCCCAGCGCTCACTGGTCTACCAGCGCGCCAAGGGCGCGCCCGACAACCGCCCCTTCGGCACCCAGGTGGATGTGATGCATCAGGGCTATGAGTGGATCAACCACTCGATGTTTCCCACCACGCTCTCCAACACGGACTTTCGCATCACCATCGGCGCCGACCGCGCGCTGCCCTACTCGGCCAGCGTGTTCAATATCTCCGCCATGAGTTTCGGCTCGTTGTCCTCGCATGCCATCCTGGCCTTGAACCAGGGCGCGAAGATGGGCGGTTTCGCGCACGACACCGGCGAGGGCTCGATCTCGCGCCACCACCGAGTGCATGGCGGCGACCTGATCTGGGAGATCGGCTCGGGCTATTTCGGCTGCCGCGACGCACAGGGCCGCTTCGATCCGGCGCGCTTTAGCGAAAACGCGCGCGACCCCCAGGTCAAGATGATCGAGATCAAGCTCAGTCAGGGCGCCAAGCCGGGACATGGCGGCATCCTGCCCGGCACCAAGGTGACGGCTGAAATCGCGCAGGCGCGGGGCGTGCCGCAGGGCGTGGACTGCATCTCGCCCTCGGCGCACAGCGCTTTCAACACACCCCTGGAGATGATGGCCTTCATCGAGCAGCTGCGCGATCTCTCAGGCGGCAAACCGGTGGGCTTCAAGCTGTGTGTGGGCCATCCCTGGGAGTGGTTCGGCCTGGCCAAGGCGATGCTGCAGACGGGCATCACGCCGGACTTCATCGTGGTTGACGGCGCCGAGGGTGGTACCGGCGCGGCACCGGTCGAATTCACCGACCATGTGGGTATGCCGGTGCAGGAGGGGCTGCTGCTCGTGCACAACACGCTGGTGGGCGCCGGTCTGCGAGAGCGGGTCCGCATCGGTTGCGCCGGCAAGGTGGTGAGCGCCTTCGACATCGCCCGCTTCATGGCCTTGGGCGCCGACTGGTGCAATGCGGCGCGCGGCTTCATGCTGGCCCTGGGCTGCATCCAGGCGCAGACCTGCCACACCGGCACCTGCCCCACCGGCGTGACCACCCAGGACCCGCTGCGTGAACGGGCGCTGGTGGTGCCGGACAAGGCGCAACGGGTGCACAACTTCCATCACCACACCCTGCACGCGCTGCAGGAGCTGGTGCAGGCGGCCGGCCTGCAACACCCGGGGCAGATCAATGCCCACCACATCATGCGGCGGGTGTCAGACACCGAAGTGCGGTCGCTGGCCGATCTGATGCCGCGCGTGGCACCGGGCGCGCTACAAGGCGGGCTCGAGGGCCTGCCGGACACGTTCAAGGTGTACTGGCCCCTCGCGCGAGCCGACCGCTTCGGCCTCTGATCAGGCCGCGCGGCGCACCGCGGCGACCACCGCGTCGCCCATGTCGCGGGTACCCACGCGGGTGCACCCCGGTTGGAAGATGTCGCCGGTGCGCAGTCCGTCGGCCAGCACCTGACGCACCGCCGCTTCGACCTGGCGTGCCTGCGTCTCCAGGTCGAAGGAGTGGCGCAGCATCATGGCCATCGAAAGAATGGAGGCCAGCGGATTGGCCAGGTCCTGGCCGGCAATGTCCGGCGCGGTCCCATGCACGGGCTCGTACAGACCCTTGTTGCCCTGGGCCATCGAAGCCGAGGGCAGCATGCCGATGGAGCCCGTAAGCATCGCCGCCGCATCCGAAAGGATGTCGCCGAAGATGTTGCCGGTCACCATCACGTCGAACTGCAGCGGCGCGCGCATCAACTGCATCGCAGCGGCATCGACGAACAGGTGGGACAGCTCGATGTCCGGGTAGTCGCGGCCCACCCGCGTCACCACCTCGCGCCACAACTGGCTGACCTCGAGCACGTTGGCCTTGTCCACCGAGCAGACCTTGCCCCGCCGCCCACGCGCAGCGCGAAAGGCCACGTGGGCAATGCGCTCGACCTCGGACTCGCTGTAACGCATGGTGTTGAACCCGACGCGTTCGCCGTCGGGGCCCGTCTGGATACCACGCGGCTCACCGAAATACACGTCGCCCGTGAGCTCGCGCAGGATCATCAGGTCCAGGCCGGCGATGACTTCAGGCCGCAGCGTGGAGGCGCCCGCCAGCTCGGGAAACAGCACCGCAGGGCGGAAATTGGCGAACAGCCCCAGCTGCTTGCGCAGTCGCAGCAGGCTGGCACCCGGGCGCATGGCATAGGGGATGGCCTCGTCGCCGGGCATGCCGGCCGACCCGAACAGGATGGCATCGGCCTTGCGGGCGGCCTCGAGCGTCGCGGGCGGCAAGGGGTCGCCCGCCGTGTCGATGCCCGCCTGACCGACGGGCATGTGGACCAGCTCCATCGGGCGGCTGTCTCCGATCACCGCCTCCATCACCCTCACCGCCTGCGCGGTGACTTCCGGGCCGATGCCGTCACCGGGCAATACCGCGATCTTCATGTGTCCATCCTGTGTTCAAAAGCCTCGATGCCCGCCAGGTAGCCGAGCGTGTAGGCGATCTCGTCCAGCCCCTGCAACAGGCAGTGGCGCGAGAACGCGTCAATGGGGAAGGGGGCGCTGGCCAGCCCCGGGCCCGACACCGTCTGGGTCTGCAGGTCCACGCGCACGCGCGCGCCGGGGTTGGCCAGCAGGCCGTCCAGGAGCGCGCGCACGCTCGCCTCGGGCAGGACCACCGGGAGCAGGCCATTCTTCAGCGCGTTGGCATGGAAGATGTCGCCGAAGCCTGGCGCGATCACCGCGCGGATCCCTCCATCGACCAGGGCCCAGACAGCGTGCTCGCGCGACGAACCACATCCGAAGTTGGGCCCCGCCACCAGGATCTGCGCGCCCGCATAGGCCGGCTGGTTCAGGACGAAATCCGGGCGCCGCTGGCCCGCAGCATCGCGCCGCACATCGAGAAAAAGGTAGTCGCCGAAGTTGTTGGCCCGCGGCTTCTGGATGAAGCGCGCCGGGACGATCTGGTCGGTGTCGATGTGCGCGCCATCCATCGGCGCGGCGACGGCATCCAGGGGCTTGAAGGGTTCCACGGTATGGGCCTCCTAAGCCGCCAGTTCGCGCACGTCGACCAGCCGGCCGGCCACCGCCGCCGCGGCGGCCATGGCGGGGCTCATGAGGTGGGTGCGCGAACCGGGGCCCTGCCGGCCCATGAAGTTACGGTTCGAGGTGGAGGCGCAGCGCTGGCCGGCGGGCACCTGGTCGCCGTTGGTGCCCAGACACATCGAGCAGCCCGCGTGACGCCACTGGAAGCCCGCGTCGAGGAACACGCGGTCCAGTCCCTCCTGCTGCGCCTGGTGCCGGACCCGCCCCGAGCCCGGCACGACCCACGCCTGCACACCGGGCGCCACCCGGCGCCCGCGCACCACGCTGGCGGCACTGCGCAGGTCCTCGATACGTCCGTTGGTGCAGGACCCGATGAAGACATGGTCGATCGGCAGACCCGCCACCGCCTGGCCCGGGGCCAGGCCCATGTAGCCCAGCGATCGCTCCATCAAGGCGCGGTGCGCCGGATCGTGCGCAGGCAGCGCGGGCACCGCTCCCGAGATCGGCACCACGTCTTGCGGGCTGTTGCCCCAGGTGACCATCGGGGCCATCTCGCCCGCATCCAGCGTGACTTCACGGTCGAACACCGCGCCGTCGTCGGTGTGCAGCTGCCGCCACTGCGAGAGTGCCTGCTCCCAGGCCGCACCCTGCGGCGCATGCGGCCGGCCGTGCAGCCAAGCGAAGGTGGTCTCGTCGGGCGCGATGATGCCGGCCTTCGCGCCGGCTTCTATGCTCATGTTGCACACCGTCATGCGCGCTTCCATCGACAGGGCGCGCACGGCTTCGCCGGCATATTCGATCGCGTGGCCGTTGGCGCCCGCCGCGCCGATCTTCCCGATGATGGACAGGATCATGTCCTTGGCGGTCACGCCCGCAGGCAGGCGACCGCGCACGGTGATGCGCATCGTCGCGGGCATCTTCTGCCACAGCGCCTGGGTGGCCAGGACATGGCCCACCTCGGAGGCGCCCACGCCGAAGGCCAAGGCGCCCAGGGCGCCATGCGTCGAGGTGTGGCTGTCGCCGCACACCAGCAGCATGCCGGGCAAGGTCAGGCCCTGCTCGGGCCCGACGACGTGGATGATTCCCTGGCGCTCGTCGTCCAGGCCGATGAAGCGGATGCCGGCCGCAGCGCAGTCATCCTGCAGGGCCTGCGCCATGGCGCGCTTTTCAGGATCGGCGACGTCGGCGAGCGAGCGAGAGCTGGTGGGGATGAAATGGTCCGGGGTGGCGAAGGCGCGCTGCGGCGCACGCACCTTCAGCCCCCGCTGGCGCAGCATTTCGAACGCCGGCGCAGAACCGTCCTGCAGCAGGTGCCGGTCGACGTACAGCAGGGACTGGCCGTCCTCGCGCTGGGTGATGACGTGGCGCGACCAGATCTTCTCGAACAGCGTACGCGGGTTCACTCCACCCTCGCGCCCGAGGCCTTCACGATGCCCTCGTAGCGCTTGATCTCCGAGAGGATGAAGCTGCCGAATTCCTCCGGCGTGCCGCCGCCCACTTCCGCGCCGAATTCGGCCATGCGCTTGCGCAATTCAGGCGAGCGCAGGACCGCGTTGGCTTCGGCGTTGAGCCGGTCGATGACGGGACGGGGCGTACCGGCCGGCGCCATCAGGCCGTACCAGGACGAGGCGTAGATGCCGTTCAGGCCGACTTCGTCGAAGGTGGGCACGTCGGGCAGGGCGGGGTTGCGCTTGCGGGAGGCCACCGCCAGCGCGCGCATCTTGCCCGCCGCGACAAAGGGCAGGCAGGTCGTGGTGTCCAGCATCAGCGAGACATGGCCAGCCACCAGGTCAGCCTCGGCGGGCGCCGTGCCCTTGTACGGCACGTGCAGCATCTCGATGCGCGCCACCTGCATGAACTGCACTGCGGCCAGGTGCTGCGAGGAGCCGATGCCGCCCGAACCGTAATTGAGCTTGCCCGGGTTGGCTCGGGCGAAATCGACCACATCCTTCACGGTCTTGAAGGGGGAGTTGGCCGGCACCACCAGGATGTTGGGCACCGAGGACACGTAGACGATCGGCGCGAAGTCCTTGACCGGATCGAAACCGAGCCGGCTGTAAAGATGGATGTTGACCGCGTTGGGGCTGATCGACCCCATGAGGAGGTTGTAGCCGTCGGGCCGGGTGCGCGCGGCGGCCTCGGTGCCGATGTTGCCGCCCGCCCCGCCGCGGTTGTCGATCACGATGGACTGTCCCAGGCGGGTTGCCAGGGGCTCCGAGATCATGCGGGCCGTGGTGTCCACACCGCCGCCAGGTGGCCAGGGCACCATCAGCTTGATCGGCTGGTTGGGATAGCTGCCGCTGCCCTGTGCCTGGACCCAGGGGCAGGCCGCAAACAGGAAAGCAGCCACAATGGCATGCAATTTATTCATCATGACGTGTCTCCGTTGCGGTCTGGCGCCGCCGACCCGATGCTAGGGGCACTGCCGGGCCGGCTCAATCACAATAAAGGCATAGGAATCATGAGAAAAACTCATACCAACCAAAGCCGAGGAGTCTGAACATGGCACGACGACTGCCTCCGCTCAATGCCTTGCGCGCCTTCGAGGAAGTCGCCCGCAGCGGCAGCTTCACGCGGGCGGCGCAGGAGCTGTTCGTGACGCAGGGCGCGGTGAGCCGCCACATCAGCACCCTCGAAGAGTGGCTGCAGGTACGCCTGTTCGAGCGCGGCCCTCAGGGCACGCGGCTCACGCCGCAGGGTCAGGCCTATTACGAAGCGGTGCGTTCGGGCCTGGACCAGATCGAATTTGGCACCCGGCAGGTTCGCCAGGGACCCGACGACCGGCGGCTGCGGATCAAGCTGCCGCCGACGTTCGCGATCCGCTGGCTGGCGCCCCGGCTGGCGCGGTTCCATGCACGACACCCCGACCTCGACGTGCAGGTCACGACCAGCCACCAGCGCGCCGACTTCGACCATGACGATGTGGACGTGAGCATCCATTCCGAGGCAGAACCCCCGCGCGGCCCGGACTACACCCGGCTTTTCGGAGAGACCCTGCTGCCGGTGTGCGCCCCCGGCCTGCTGGCGAGCGGGCCGCCGCTGCGGACGCCCGGCGACCTGGCGCACCATGTGCTCCTGTGCTCCATGAACCGCCCCCACGACTGGCCGACCTGGCTGGCCGCCGCGGGCGCCCGGGGGGTGGATGGCAACAGCGGGCTCAAGTTCGAGAACGCGGCGCTGGCCTACCAGGCGGCCGCCGACCAACTGGGCGTGATCGTGGCCATCCTGCCTTTCGTGAGCGACGACCTGGCCTCGGGTCGGCTGGTCGAGCCGTTTTCCCTGCGCACACGCACCCGGGGCGCCTACTACCTCGCCTGCCACCCGGCACGCCTGCAGACGCAGCGCGTCGCGGCATTCAAGTCGTGGGTGGTGGACGAAGCGCGGGCCGGTGCCGACCCGCTCGACCCGGTCTGAGACCACAAGCGCGCGCTGAGCGCACGTCTTTTGAGACGCCACGACGGCGCTATCATCTCCCGCGGAACCGACCTGTCTATACAGCGAGTTCCTGGTCGGGCGCGAGCCCGGTGGGTTAGTCCAACACAAGGAAGTTCTTCATGCGCAAGCCAAACAACAAGTTCGTATCGCTGCTGGCCGCCGGCGCGGTGTTCTCCTCACTGGCGTTCTCGGCCCAGGCCCAGGAAACCAAGCTCGCCCTGGGCATGTCCGGCTGGACCGGCTTCGCGCCGCTCACGCTGGCCGACAAGGCGGGCCTGTTCAAGAAACACGGCCTGGAAGTGGACATCAAGATGATTCCGCAAAAGGACCGTCACCTGGCCCTGGCCTCCAACGCGATCCAGTGCGCTGCCACCACCGTCGAGACCCACGTGGCCTGGAACGCCAACGGCGTGCCCATCGTGCAGATCTTCCAGCTGGATAAATCCTTCGGCGCCGACGGTATCGCCGTGCGCGGAAACATCAACAGCTTCGCCGACCTCAAGGGCAAGACCATCGGCGTGGACGCCCCCGGCACCGCCCCCTACTTCGGCCTGGCCTGGATGCTCAGTAAGAACGGCATGAGCATGAAGGACGTCAAGCTCGCCACCCTGTCGCCTCAGGCCTCGGCCCAAGCCTTCGTGGCCGGCCAGAACGATGCGGCCATGACCTACGAGCCCTACCTCTCCACGGTCCGCAACAACCCCCAGTCCGGCAAGATCATGGCCACCACCCTGGACTACCCGATGGTGATGGACACCGTGGGCTGCTCGCCCGAGTGGCTCAAGGCCAACCCGCGCGCCGCACAGAGCCTGGCTAACGCCTACTTCGACGCGCTGGAGTTGATCAAGAACGATCCGGCCAAGTCCAACGAGATCATGGGCGCCGCCGTCAAGCAGACGGGTGAAGCGTTTGCCAAGTCGTCCTCCTTCCTGCGCTGGCAGGACAAGGCGGCCAACCAGAAGTTCTTCGCAGGCGAGCTGCAGGCGTTCATGAAGGATGCCGCCGCGATCCTGCTGGAAGCCGGCGTGATTCGCCGTGCGCCCACCGACTTCTCGGGCATGTTCACCAATCAGTTCATCAAGTAAAACGATGCGGCCTGCACCTGCGATCCCGGCTTCGCCGGACCCCGTGCGGCCGCGCCGCCGCTCACTGGCTCCCCTGGAGCCGGTGAGCGCGCAGGCCCGGTGGGTACTGGGCCTGGCCTTCTTCGTCGTCTTCTTCGGCGCCTGGGCCTTCTTCACGCTGGGCGGCTATGTGCCCCCCACCTTCCTGGCCAGCCCCATCACCATGGCGCATGAGGCGTGGCTGCTGTTTACCGAATTCAATTTCCTGCACGACATCGGCATGACCGTGTGGCGTGTGGTGGGCGGCTTCATCCTGGCCGCCGTCATCGCCGTGCCTCTGGGCATCGCGATGGGCGCGCACAAGGGCGTCGAGGCGTTCCTTGAGCCCTTCGTCTCGTTCTGCCGCTACCTGCCGGCCTCGGCCTTCATTCCGCTGCTGATTCTTTGGGCCGGCATTGGCGAGCTGCAAAAGATCCTGGTGATCTTCATTGGCTCGGTGTTCCAGATCGTGCTGATGGTGGCCGTGACCGTGGGCTCGGCCCGCCGTGACCTGGTCGAGGCGGCCTACACCCTTGGGGCGTCCAATTCGGGCATCGTCCGGCGCGTGCTGATTCCGGGCGCCGCACCGGACATCGCCGAGATCCTGCGTCTGGTGCTCGGTTGGGCCTGGACCTATGTCATCGTGGCCGAACTGATTGGCTCGTCCTCGGGCATCGGCCACATGATCACCGACAGCCAGGCGCTGCTCAATACCGGCCAGATCATCTTCGGCATCATCGTGATCGGCCTGATCGGTCTCGTCTCCGATTTCGCCTTCAAGTCGCTCAATCGACGTCTCTACGCCTGGAGCTCGCTGTGAACGACCACCTGTGCATCCAGGGCGTCTCGCGCACCTTCACCACCGCCAAGGGTCCTGCCACGCAGGCGCTCACGCCGGTGGACTTCAACGTGCGCGAGAACGACTTCGTCACCATCCTGGGCCCCTCGGGCTGCGGCAAATCCACCCTGCTGCGTATCGTGGCGGGCCTGGACCAACCGAGCACCGGCCGCGTGCTGCTCGATGGCCACGAGGTGCAAGGCCCCGGCGCTGACCGCGGTATGGTGTTTCAGAGCTACACGCTGTTTCCCTGGCTCACGGTGGAAGAAAACATCCGCTTCGGCCTGCGCGAACGGCAAATGCCCGAGGCGCAGCAAAAGGAACGCAGCGACTACTTCATCGCCAAGGTGGGCTTGCGTGGCTTCGAACACCACTACCCCAAGCAGCTCTCAGGCGGCATGCAGCAGCGCACCGCCATCGCACGCGCGCTGGCCAATGACCCCAAGATCCTGCTGATGGACGAACCCTTCGGCGCACTGGACAACCAGACCCGCGTACTAATGCAGGAGCTGCTGCTCGGCATTTGGGAGTCGGCGCGCAAGACGGTGCTATTCGTCACGCACGACATTGACGAGGCCATCTTCATGGCCAACCGCGTCGCGGTGTTCAGCGCGCGCCCCGGCCGCATCAAGGCCGAACTCGCGGTGGACTTCGCCCACCCGCGTCACTACAAGATCAAGACCTCGCCGGAGTTCATGGCGATCAAGGCCCGCCTGACCGAGGAGATCCGGGCCGAGTCCATGGCGGCGGCCGAACACTGAGCGTCACCCGCCATGGCCCGCCGCACGACGTCTCTGACCCCGCGTGCCCGCCCGGGTACGCGCGGGCACGCGTCATCCGCCGGGTCCCCAGCGGCAGCGGCGAGTTCGGTCGCCCTGTTCCAGCAGGTCAAGGACCACATCGCACGCAAGATCCAGGACGGCACGCTGCGCGCGGGGGACCGCCTGCCCTCCGAGCACGACCTGGTGGCGCAGTTCGGGATCTCGCGCATGACGGTCAATCGCGCGCTGCGCGAGTTGGTGGAACAGGGGCGCATCGTGCGCACGGCGGGCGTGGGCAGCTTCGTGGCCGAGCCCAAGCCGCAGTCCACCTTGCTGCACGTCGTCAACCTGGCCAGCGAGATCCGCGCGCGCGGGCATGACTACCGCTGCGAAATGCTGGTGATCGAACGCGTGGCCGCCACGCTGGAAGTCGCCTCGGCGCTGGACGTGCGCACGGGTGAGTCGGTGTACCACTCGGTCTGCGTGCACCTGGAAAACGGCGTGCCGATCCAGCTCGAAGACCGCTACGTCAATCCGCGCATCGCGCCCGACTTCATCTGCCAGGATTTCACCCACCAGCAGCCCTCGGAGTTTCTGGTGCGTACCGTCCCCTTTGACGAGATCGAGCACGTGGTCGACGCGGTACTGCCCACGCCGGAACAGGCCGCGCGCCTGCAGATGGAACCCGGACAACCGGGCCTGCTGCTCACGCGCCGGACCTGGACGGGCGGCACGCCGGTGACGTTGGTGCGATGCCTGCACCCCGCCAGCCGCTACCGCCTGGGTAGCCGCTACCGCGCCAGCGGTAACCCGATCTCCACCTGAGCCCGATGCCCATGACACGCGACGGCATCTGCACCTCAGCTTGTATAGACAGGATCGCCCGCGGTCCTGATGTTCCCATCTCCAAGGAGTGATGCCATGACCACCCATACCGACCCCCGCCTGGACCCGACCCGCGTGGTGCGCGCGCCGCGCGGCACGCACCTGCATTGCAAGAACTGGGTGACGGAAGCTGCGTATCGCATGATCCAGAACAACCTGGACCCCGAAGTCGCCGAGAACCCGCAGCACCTGGTGGTGTACGGCGGCATTGGCCGCGCCGCGCGTGACTGGGCCTGCTTTGATCAGATCCTGGCCTCGCTTCGCGACCTGAACGAGGACGAATCGCTGCTGGTGCAATCGGGCAAGCCGGTGGGCGTGTTCAAGACGCACCCGAACGCGCCACGCGTGCTGATCGCCAACTCCAACCTCGTGCCCAAGTGGGCCAGCTGGGAGCATTTCAACGAGCTCGATCGCAAAGGTCTGTTCATGTACGGCCAGATGACCGCAGGCTCGTGGATCTACATCGGCAGCCAGGGCATCGTGCAGGGCACGTTCGAGACCTTCGTCGAAGCGGGCAAGCAGCACTATGCCAACGACCTCGCCGGCAAATGGATCCTGACCTCGGGCCTGGGCGGCATGGGTGGCGCGCAGCCCCTGGCCGCCACGCTGGCGGGCGCCTGCTCGCTGAACATCGAATGCCAGCAAAGCAGCATCGACTTTCGCCTGCGCACCCGCTATGTGGACAAGCAGGCCCGCGACATCGATGAAGCCCTGGCCATGATCCGCCAGCACACCGCTGCGAAAGAAGCGGTGTCCATCGCCCTTCTGGGCAACGCCGCCGAGGTGCTGCCCGAGCTGGTGCGCCGCGCGCGCGCCGGCCAGATCCGCCCTGACCTCGTCACCGACCAGACCTCGGCGCACGATCTGGTGAACGGCTACCTGCCCCCGGGCTGGACGATCGCACAATGGCGCGAGGCGCAGCGTGATCCCTCGCAACACAAACGACTGACCGACGCCGCGGCCCAGGGCTGCGCCACGCAGGTGCAGGCCATGCTGGACTTCCAGGCCATGGGCATTCCCACCGTCGATTACGGCAACAACATCCGCCAGGTGGCCTACGACCAGGGCGTGAAGAACGCCTTCGACTTCCCCGGCTTCGTGCCCGCCTACATCCGCCCGATGTTCTGCGAAGGCAAGGGCCCCTTCCGCTGGGTTGCGCTCTCGGGCGACCCCGAGGACATCTACAAGACCGACGCCAAGATCAAGGAGTTGTTCCCTGAGAACAAGCACACCCATCGCTGGCTGGACATGGCGCGCGAGCGTATCGCCTTCCAGGGCCTACCCGCGCGCATCTGCTGGCTGGGTCTGGGCGAGCGCCATCGCGCGGGCCTGGCCTTCAACGAGATGGTGAAGAAGGGCGAGCTCAAGGCCCCGATCGTGATCGGCCGCGACCACCTGGACACCGGCTCGGTGGCCAGCCCCAACCGCGAGACCGAGGCCATGCGCGACGGCACCGACGCGGTCAGCGACTGGCCGCTGCTCAATGCCCTGCTCAATACCGCGGGCGGTGCGAGCTGGGTCAGCCTGCACCATGGCGGTGGCGTGGGCATGGGCTATTCGCAGCATTCGGGGATGGTGATCGTGGCCGATGGCACCGATGCCGCCGCCGAGCGACTGGCCCGCGTGCTGGTGAACGACAGCGGCAGCGGCGTGATGCGCCATGCCGATGCGGGCTACGACCTGGCTGTCGCCACCGCGAAGAAGCAGGGCCTGAAGCTGCCCATGATCCGCTGAGGGTCAGGAGTCACTCCATGCGCTGGCACCGATTCGACTGCGCCGACCTGCCCACCATGCCCTGGAAGAACGGCGGGGGTGTCACGCGCGAGGTGGTGTGCCAGCCGCCCGGCGCGAACATGGAGGACTTCGACTGGCGCGTGAGCATTGCCGCCGTTGCCAGCGACGGGCCGTTCTCGTCCTTCTCCGGCATCGACCGGGTAATCACGCTGCTCGAAGGGGGCGGCATGCACCTGGCCAGCGACGACAGCACCATCGACCACCGGCTGGACACGCCGCTGCAGCCCTTTGCCTTCCCTGGCGAGGCCCGCGTCCATGCGCGCTTGCTGGCCGGTGCTTGCGAGGACTTCAATGTGATGGCGCGGCGCGCGACATGTCGCGCCGAGGTCCGCATCCTGCGACACGCCAGCGAGGTGTCGGCGCCCCAGGGTCTGCTGCTGGCGACGCAGGGCGTCTGGAGCGTTCAGCCCCCCCACGAGGATGCGCATGCCCTGCCTGTGCAATTGGGTCTGTGGTGGCAGGCTGATGCAACGAACCCGGACACCTCCTGGCAGCTGCACCCGCAGACACCGGGGGCCTCGCTGCTGGCCGTTACGATCCATCCGCTGAGCGCGACCCCCTCATGACACTCCCGCCCGCCTCTCACGCCCTGCCCAGCGCCGATGGCGTCTGGAAGCACCTGCACCTGGCGCCCGAGGCCCAGGGCGAGGGCGCGCCGGCGCTGCGCGACGCCGCTATCGTGGTGGAAGGCGGCCAGGTTCTCTGGGTCGGCCCGGCGGCGAACCTGCCGGCTCACCATGCGGCCCGACCCCACCACGACGGCCGGGACGCACAAGTCACGCCAGGCCTGGTCGACTGCCACACCCATCTGGTCTACGGCGGACAGCGCGCCAACGAATTCGCGATGCGCCTGGCGGGCGCCACCTACGAAGACGTGGCCCGCGCAGGCGGCGGCATCGTCTCCAGCGTGCGCGCCACCCGCGAGGCGGATGAAGACGCGCTCTACGCGCAGGCCGCCCCGCGGCTGCAGACCCTGCTCGATGAGGGCGTGTGCGCCATCGAGATCAAGTCGGGCTACGGCCTGGACCTTGCCCACGAGCGCAAGCAGCTGCGTGTCGCACGGCGCCTGGGCATCGACTTCGGCGTCACGGTGCGCACCACCTTTCTGGGCGCGCATGCGCTACCCCCCGAGTACGCGGGACGCAGCGGGGACTACATCCGCACCGTGTGCCAGCAGATGATGCCGGCGCTGGCGGCCGAGGGCCTGGTGGATGCCGTCGACGTGTTCTGCGAGCGCATCGGCTTTTCGCTGGCCGAGACCGAACAAGTCTTTCAGGCCGCGCAGCGCCTGGGCCTGCCGGTGAAGCTGCACGCCGAGCAGCTCTCCGACATGGGCGGCGGCGCACTCGCCGCGCGTTACGGCGCGCTGTCCTGCGACCATATCGAGCATCTGAACCCCGAGGGCATTGCCGCGATGCGCGAAGCCGGTACCGTCGCCGTGCTGCTGCCCGGGGCCTACTACACGCTGCGCGACACGCATCTGCCGCCGATCGAGGCGCTCCGCGCCGCGGGCGTGCCGATGGCGGTGTCCACCGACCACAATCCGGGCACCTCGCCGGCGCTGAGCCTGCTGCTGATGGTGAACATGGCCTGCACGCTATTTCGGCTCACGGTGCCCGAGGCGCTGGCCGGTGTGACGCGCCATGCCGCGCGCGCCCTGGCCCTGCAGGCCACGCACGGCGAGATCGGCGTGGGTCGCCCCGCGAATTTCGTGCTGTGGCCCCTCGCGGATGTCGCCGAACTGGCCTATTGGGTGGGACAACGTCCGGCGTGTCGCGTCGTACGTAATGGACGCATCGCGCGCTGACAGGCGACCAGGATCAGACACGCCATGACCGTCACCCCGCACACGCTGCATGCCACTGACGCCTTGCTGCCCACAGGCTGGGCCCGTGATGTGCTGCTGCAATGGGATGCACAAGGGCGCCTGACCGGCGTCACTTCGGGCGCCCCCTGTCCGCCCGACACGCCGCGCGCACCGGGCCCTCTGCTGCCGGGTATGCCCAATTTGCACTCGCACGCCTTTCAGCGCGCCTTTGCGGGCCTGACCGAATACCGTGGCGCCGCTCAGGACAGCTTCTGGAGCTGGCGCACGCTGATGTACCGCTTCGCGGGTGCGATCACGCCGCAGCAGCTGGAGGCGGTCGCCTTCGGTCTGTATGTCGAGATGCTGGAGGCGGGGTATACGAGCGTGTGCGAGTTCCATTACCTGCACCACGACACCGACGGCCGGCCCTACGCCGACGACGCGACGCTGTCGCAGGCCCTGCTGCGAGCGGCCGCGCGCGCGGGCCTCGGTCTGACCCTGCTGCCCGTGCTGTATCAGACCTCAGGCTTTGGTGGCCTGCCCCCGAGCGAAGGCCAGCGGCGCTTCATCCGCAGCACCGACAACATGCTGGCCCTGCTGGAGCGCCTTGCGCCAGCCTGCCACGACCAAGGTGCACGTCTGGGCCTGGCCCCGCACTCGCTGCGCGCGGTGCCGCCCGAGAGCTTGCGCGAAGCGGTCGCCGGCCTGCACGCGATCGATGCCGGTGCCCCGGTGCATCTGCACATCGCGGAGCAAACCGCCGAAGTCCAGGCGTGCCTGGCCTGGTCTGGCCAGCGTCCGGTGCAGTGGCTGCTCGATCACGCGCCGGTGGATGCGCGCTGGTGCCTCGTGCATGCCACCCACATGACGCCCGACGAATACCAGCGGGCGGCCGGTACCGGCGCCGTCGCAGGCTTGTGCCCCACGACCGAGGCCAACCTGGGCGATGGCATTTTCGACACCCAGGTCTGGCGTGGTGCGGGCGGGCGCTGGGGCGTGGGCTCCGACAGCCACGCCACGGTGAATGCGGCCGAGGAACTGCTGATGCTCGAGTACGGCCAGCGACTCATGACACGCCAGCGCAATCTGCTGGCACGCTTAGACCAGCCCTCAGTGGCCACCGCCATGACGCTGGAAGCCGTGGCCGGCGGTGCACAGGCCAGCGCGCGGCCCATCGCGGGCCTGGCCGTGGGCCAGCAGGCGGACTGGGTGGTGCTCGATGCCAACGACCCCCTGCTGCAGGGACTACCCACCGCCGAGGCGATGCTGTCGGCCCATGTCTTCGCCAGTCACCGCCGCAGCGCTGTCGCCGAGGTCTGGGTGGCTGGCCAGCCTCATGTGCGCGCGGGCCGCCATGTCCTGCACCATGAGGCGCTGTCCGGACTGGCCACCGCCCGCCGGCAACTCCTCACCGACAACCCATGACCCTGTTCCACACCGACACGCCGCCCTTTCACTTCCGCGCCGGCACGCGGCCTCTGCTGATCTCGATGCCGCATGTGGGCACGCATGTGCCCCCCGCGCTGGCCGCGCGCTTCACCGACGAGGGGCGGCGCGTGCCCGACACCGATTGGCACCTGGAGCGCCTGTACGACTTCGCCGACGAACTCGGCGCCTCGGTGCTGGTGGCCACGCATTCGCGCTATGTGATTGACCTCAATCGCCCGCCGGACGGTGCGAGCCTCTATCCCGGCCAGCGCGTGACGGGCCTGTGCCCGGTCGATCTGTTCGACGACCAGCCGCTCTATCGCAATCCCGACGACCTGCCGACCGAAGCGGAAATCGCCGCGCGGCGGGACGCGATCTGGCGTCCGTACCACGCGAAGATCACCGAAGAACTCGCACGCTTGAAGGCCTCGCACGGCGCCGCCGCTTTGTGGGATGCGCACTCGATCCGCTCGGTGGTGCCGCGTTTCTTCGAAGGCCAGCTGCCGGATCTGAACCTGGGCACCGCCGATGGCGCCAGCTGCGACGCGGGCCTGGCCTCACGCCTGCTTGCGATCGGCCAGGAAGCCGCGGGCTACACCGCGGTGCTCAATGGTCGATTCAAAGGCGGTCATATCACCCGCCACTTCGGCCAACCTGTACAAGGCATCCACGCGATCCAGCTGGAGATGACGCAGCGCTGCTACATGCAGGAGGCGTGGCCCTTCGATTACCTCGCGCAAACCGCGGCGGGGGTGCAGCCGACGGTGAAGCGGATGCTGGAGGCGGTACTGGAGCTCGTGGAAGGCGCACGCCGCCGGTGAGCGCACCGCGCTCGATCGTGCGCGCCTTTGCCGCCGGCCCTCACGCCCCACAACATTTCTTGAACTTCTTCCCGCTCCCGCACGAACACGGGTCATTGCGCCCCGGCTCGGCCTCCTTGCGCACGCTCACCACACGCGGGCCCAGGCTTTTCCAGACCTGACGCAGGTCGTAGACGCTCCACACCGCCTTGCCGAAGTCGTCAATGCGGCGGTCGGACACACTGGGAGGGCCGTCCTCGCTGTACATGGACACCGCGGGCTTGCCGGTATCGGGCTGGGTCAGCGCCGCGATGGCACTCAGGGCTTCGCGCACCATGTCGGCGGCCTCGCGGTCCCGTGGCAGCGCCCATTCCTCCGACCATGTTTGCACCCCGTGCATGAATCCATTCGCCCAAGTCTCGGCGAAATACGGCAGGTCCTCGATCACGGTGTCGCCACGCTCGGCTTCAGGCAAGGCGAGCACCGCCCCGCGCATGTCCAGCAGCTCGGGCTGGTAGGCGCGCGGGTCTTCCAGCGTGTCGACCTCGGCATCCAGGCCGGTGGCCACTTCGCGCCAGCGGCGATGCCAGCGCATGACGAACTCCATGTGCGCCATGGGCTGGAAGGCTTCGCCCAGCAGCGCGGGCCAATAGTCCACGGGGTCGATGGGGCGGCGGCAACACACCAGCGCCGCGAGAAAACCTTCACAGAACTCCCAGTCCGGCGTGTCGTCGACTTTCTCTCGGAGCTGGTCCAGCACCGCGTCCTGGGCTTCAAAGTCCTCGGTGCCCAGCGGGAGGTCGTCGGTCGCGGGCGTGGGAGTGGGGGTGTCGTTCGTCATGATTCCAGGCACGAGGGTTCGAAGGCGAACCAGGTCTGCACCGACCAGGCCGCCAGACGCTTCTTCATCGAGAGTACCGCGCGGTCCTTGCTCAGAAGCAGGGCCTGGCGAGAGACGGCCAGGTCGATGAATTTCTGGTCGTCGGGGTCACTGCAGGTGACGGGGGCCTTGGGGGGCGCCTCGACCACCGTCGCGTGGCGATCGAAGGCAGCGAGCACGTCACGGGCCTCCAGCCCATAAAAATCCAGTCGCGGCACGATCTGTGGATAGGCCAGCACGCGCGCCAGCTCCTCACGCATGGCCGCCGTGGCCACCCACTGCCAGCGGCCTTCAGCCAGCGCGGGTAGCACCGGCTTGGCTGCCTCGTCGGCGAACACGAAGACATCCAGCACGATGTTGGTGTCCAGCACCAGCGCGTTCATACGCGCTCCTGGGGCGCGCCCGTCTCGCGTGCGCGCGCCGAGCCCGCCACCATGTCGAAGCGGAACAAGCGGCATTCGATGGGTCCGTTCCACATCGGCATGCGGCGCGATTCCTTCAGGCGCATGCGTGAAGGCAACTTCAGATCGGGCGTGAGCACCCAGGCGGTCCAGCCCGCGTAGTGCTTTTTCCAGTGCGCGGCCAGCTGCACGAAGAAGTCGGTGCCGGCGGCATCGCCGGACTCCATCTGCGCACGCTCACGGCCGCCCCGGCCACGCCCCGCAACGCCAGCGGTCTCGATGCGCTCGCCGTAGGGCGGGTTCAGCAGCAGGATGCCAGGCGTCTCGGTGGGGGGCATGCGTTGCAACGCATCGCCGCCGCGAAACTGCACGACACCGGCCACACCCGCGCGCTCTGCGTTGCGCGTGGCGAAATCGACCATGCGAAAGGCCACGTCCGAGCCATGGATCGACACCTGCGCGGTCTTGCGCTGCGCCTGTGCCTCCTCCTTGAGCCCCGACCAGACATGGGCCTGGTAAGGCAGCAGCTTTTCGAAGCCAAAGCGACGCATCAGCCCGGGCGCGATGCCGCAGGCGATCTGGGCCGCCTCGATGGCGATCGTTCCGCTGCCGCAGCAGGGGTCGTACAGCGGGACGCTACCGTCCCAGCCGCTGGCGGCGATCATGGCGGCCGCCAGCGTTTCCTTCAGGGGCGCCTCGCCCTTGTCTTCGCGCCAGCCGCGCTTGAAAAGAGGCTCGCCGGAGGTGTCGATATACACCGTGCAGTGCGTGGCGGTCAGGTGCGCGAACACCCGCACATCGGGGCGCTGCGTGTCCACGTCGGGGCGCGCGCCGGACTTGTCGCGAAAGCGGTCGCAGATCGCGTCCTTCACTTTCAGCGCCGCGAAGTTCAGGCTCTTGAGCGGACTGTGCTGCGCGGTGATCTCCACCTTGATGCTCTGGCGCGGCGTGAACCACATCTCCCAGGGCACCGCACGCGCCACGTCGTACACGCCCGCCTCGTCACGGTAGGGCGCATGCGCCAGCTGCACCAGCACGCGTTGGGCCAGGCGCACCTGCAAGTTCAGGCGCATGGCCTCGCGCCAGGCGGCGCGCACCACCACCCCGCCACGACCCACCAGCAGGTCCTCGCCCGCCAGGCCCGTGAGACGGTGCACCTCGTCGGCCAGCAGATCTTCGACGCCCGCGGCGCAGGGCAAGAACAACGAGAGGGAATTCATGGAGAAAAGGTCAGAGCGCCTTGCGCAGGTTGGCCGGCGCGATGCGCAGGGCCTCGCGGTACTTGGCGACAGTGCGGCGAGCGCATTCGATGCCCTGCTCCTTGAGCAGGTCGGAGATCTGACTGTCGGACAGCGGCTTCTTGGGACTCTCGGCCGCCACCAGCTGCCGAATCAGGGCGCGCACCGCGGTGCTCGAAGCATTACCGCCCGCCTCGGTGCTCAGGCCCGAGCCGAAAAAGTATTTCAATTCGAAAGTGCCGTAGGGCGTGGCCATGTACTTGGCGGTGGTCACGCGCGAGATGGTGGATTCGTGCAGACCCAGTTCGTCGGCGATTTCGCGCAGCACCAGCGGGCGCATGGCCAGCTCGCCGTGAATGAAGAAGTTCTTCTGGCGCTCCACGATGGCGTTGGACACGCGCAGGATGGTGTCAAAGCGCTGCTGGATGTTCTTGATGAACCAGCGTGCTTCCTGCAGGCGCTGCTGCAAGGCGGTATGGCTGCCTCCCTTGTTGGATTTCAGGGCGCCGGCATAGATGTCGTGCACGCGCAGGCGCGGCATGACGTCGGAATTGAGCTGTACCCGAAAGCGGGGCGTGGCACTGCGTGGCACGCGCGTGACGATCACGTCGGGGATCACGACGTTGCGCTCCACATCGACGAAGCGGCGTCCTGGCTTGGGCTCCAGGCGCGCGATCAGACCGATGGCGGCCTTCACTTGCGTCTCGCTCTCGCCAGTCAGTTGCGTCAAGCGCTTGACGTCGCGCTTGGCCAGCAGGTCGATCGGCTGGCGCAGGATGGCCAGGGCGGCCTCGCAAGGCGAGTCGTCACCCGCTTCTTCCCGCTGCGCCTGCAGCTGCAGGGTCAGACATTCCGCCAGCGAGCGAGCCCCTACCCCCACAGGCTCCAGGTGATGCAGCAGGCGCAGGGCCACCGTGAAGTGGTGCACGAGTTCTTCCTGCTGCTCGAAGTCGTCGGGCGCCAGCGAAGCCGCCAGGGACTCCAAGGAGTCCTCCAAGTAGCCGTCGTCGTTCAACGACTCAATCAGGAAGCGCAACGCCGCGGAATCTTCCTCGCACAGGCGCAGGGCCAGGGCCTGGCGGTGCAGGTGGGCCTGCAGCGATTCACCGCTGCGGGCCAGCTCGGAGGCGTCGGCCTCGTCGCCATCGGCGGCGCTGTCATTGCGGCGTGAGGGCGCGTCGCTGCCCCACTCGCTGTCGTCGGGCGCGATCTCGGTCGTGCCGTCACCCTCCCAGTCGCTGGGGCCGGCTTCAACCGGCGAGGCTTCGGCGTCTGAAGATTCCGCGGTCGAGGCGGTGCTCACGCTGCCCAGGCTGCCGATGAACTCGTTGCCCTCGGCGTCACCCTCGCCATCGAGGGCCGGCATGTCGGCGCTGGACAGGCCGAACTCCTCGCGTGGCGCCTCCTCGGGCGCGCTCTCGAGGAAAGGGTTGTCATCCAGCATCTGCTCGACTTCCTGGGCCAGTTCCAGGGTGGACAACTGCAACAGACGGATCGACTGCTGCAACTGGGGCGTGAGCGCCAGGTGCTGGGAGGTACGTAACGACAGGCCCTGCTTCAAGCCCGGCCCCTCACATGCGGAAATGTTCGCCGAGGTACACGCGGCGCACGTCGGCGTTGTTCACGATCTCGTCGGGCGTGCCCTGCGCCAGTACATGGCCGTCGCTGATGATGAAGGCACGGTCGCAGATGCCCAGGGTCTCGCGCACGTTGTGGTCGGTGATCAGGACGCCGATGCCACGCGATTTCAGGAAGCCGATGATGCGCTGGATCTCGATCACCGCGATCGGGTCGATGCCGGCGAAGGGCTCGTCCAGCAGGATGAAGCGGGGCTGGGTGGCCAAGGCACGCGCGATCTCGACACGACGACGCTCGCCGCCCGAGAGCGCCAGTGCCGGGGATTCGCGCAGGTGGTCCACGCGCAGGTCCTGCAGCAGGGCGGAGAGACGCTCTTCGATCGCGGGCCGCGTGAGCGGGCGTCCGTCGGCGCCGAGCTGCAACTCCAGCACCGCGCGCACGTTGTCGGCCACATTGAGCTTGCGAAAGATCGAGGGCTCCTGCGGCAGGTAGGACAGCCCCAGGCGCGAACGCCGGTGGATCGGCATGTGCTCGACGGGCTGGCCGTCGATGGTGATCTGGCCGTCGTCGGCGCGCACCAGGCCGACGATCATGTAGAAGGAGGTGGTCTTTCCGGCGCCGTTGGGGCCGAGCAGGCCCACCACTTCGCCCTTGGCCACCGACAGCGAGACGTCCTTGACGACCTTGCGGCTGCCGTAGCTTTTCTGCAGGTGTCGCGCTTCGAGCCGGCTCGATACCGCGTCGAGTCCGGTCGCCTGCGTCACTTGCGCTCTCCTCCGAGCGTGGTGCTGGGTCGTAGCGGTGCGGCCTTGGGGGTCAGAGCCGCCGGGGCGGATGCTGCCGAAGCCGCACCGCGCGGCGAGAGCACAGCGCGCACGCGCCCCCCCGCGCTGGCCGAGGGCTGGCGCGATCCGAGCGTGGCGCCATCGACCGTGAAGACGTCGGTGGTGTTCTCGTAGGTGATGACGCTGCCCTGGGTCTCGTCGGCCAGCACGGCGCCGCGGTAGCGGCGCATCTCGGCGCGCCCGATGAACTTCACACGGTCGGCCTTGCCGTCGTATTCGATGGTGGTGCCTTCACCCTCGATGTATTCGTCCACACCCTCGCGCTTTTGGCGCCAGAAGGCGCGCTTGCCGGGTTCTGCGGTGACGACACCGAACTGGTAGCCCTCAGGGTCCTGACGCACCTGCAGGCGGGCGCCGCGAATCAGGATGGTGCCCTTGGTGGCGACCACCTGGCCAGTGAACACGCTGGTCTGGGAGAGATCGTCGTGACGCAGTGCGTCGGCCTCGACGTTCATCGGCTTGTTGCGATCGGCCTTTTCAGCCTGCACGGCAGGTGCAGCTAGAACGGCGGCGAGCACCAGCAAGGAGGTCAGGAGGGGGCGGCTCATAAAGGCATGAATCTTGCGTGAATTCTACCCTTGTTGAGCCCCTCCGCTGGGGCGATGACCTTGATCCTGCGGCGAGCCCGCCGCAGCGGACCTCAGCGGCTCTTGCGCACCTCGGCCACCAGGTGGTCGACGACCTCCAGGGCGCGGTTCATGTTGCCGGCCAGCTCGCCGTCGGTATAGAAGCGGCCGGCCACGCCCAGCGAGGGCACGCCCTGCACCTGGTAGGCGTCCTGCAATTGCGCGGCGCGCTTGGCCTTGGACTGCACCGAGAAGGAGGCATAGGCCTCCTGGAACTTGGCGCGGTCCAGGCCGTTCTTCTGGGCCCAGGCCAGGATGGTGTCCTCACGGTTGGTGGGCTGGCGCTCGACATGGATCGCCTGGAACACCTTGGCGTGCAGGTCCATGCGGCCCAGGGCCTCCAGCGCGTAGAACAGGCGCTGCTGCGGCACGAAGTCGTCGCGGAAGGCCACCGGCGCGCGGCGCAGCACCACGTCGGCGGGCAGCTTGCGAGACCAGGCCTCGAGCGCGGGCTCGAAGCCATGGCAATGCGGACAGCTGTACCAGAAAAACTCGATCACCTCGATCTTGCCGGCCGGCGCGTCCACCGGCGCGCGCTGGCCGAGGGTGCGGTAATCCTTGCCGTTCTCGATGCGCCGCTGCGCGTGAACTGCAGGTGCCAGGCCCAGGGTGCCGGCAGCCAGCAGGCCGGCGGAAAACTCGCGTCGTTTCATGGTCGGTTGCTCTAGGAAAGAAGTGCCCCTGCGGGCGGTCAGCGCTGCACGCGCACCAGGGTGGCTTCGACACCGCTGGCGTCCAGGCGCGCCTTGATACGGTCGGCATCGGCTTTCTTGTCCAGCGGGCCGACGCGCACGCGGTAAACGGCGCGGCCCGCCTGGTCACGCTCGGAGACGCGCGACTCCAGCCCCATGAGGGACAGCTTGGCGCGCTGGGCCTCGGCATCCTCGGGCACGCGAAAGGCACCCGCCTGCACGAAGTACAGGAAGGCGTCGGGTGCCGACGCATTGGCGCGGGCGGCTGCGAGGTCACCCAGCGGGTCGGCGCCGGCGCGCGGCGCGGAAGCCCCGGCGCTGCCACGCGGGCTGGTCGCAGCGGGCGCCGACGCGCCGCCCTGGGGGATGAAGGCCGGCGGCGGCGGGGGCACCACGGCAGCGGCCGAAGCGGGCTCGGAGGCAGCTGGCGCTGCTGCAGAGGCGGCTGCGGAGGCGGCACCCGTCGGTCTGGCCGGGTTCTTGCCGTACAGGGGCGCGTTCGGGTCCCAGTTCTGGTTCTTGCGCGATTCCGCGGCGTCCTGTTCAGGCGTGCGCGTCTGCGTCTTGTTCATGAAGGGCACCGGCACCTTGGTCACGTAGACCGCGACGGCCAGGGCCACGGACAACCCCAGGACCAGGCCGATCACCAGCCCGATGAGGGTGCCTCCGCGTTGCCGATTCTTGGGTGTGCTTGTCACTGCGTCTTCCTGGCGTTCATGTGCTGCCGGTCACATCTTCTGCGGGGCGCTCACACCCAGCGTCGCCAGGCCATTGTGCAACACCTGCGCACACGCGGCGACCAGCGCCAGGCGGGCCTGCTTCACCTTTTCGTCGTCGACGAGGATGCGCTCGCTGTCGTAGTAGCTGTGGTAGGCCGCAGCCAGTTCGCGCAGGTAGAAGGTCACATCGTGCGGCGCGAAGTCGGCGGCTGCGGCGGTGAGCATCGCGGGGTAGCGCGCCAGCACCAGCATCAGGGCCTGCGCCGGGGCGCTGTCCAGCGGCGACAGGTCGACGTCTTTCAGACGCGCCACCTCGCCGCCCCAGGCCGCCAGCACCGAGCAGATGCGGGCATGCGCGTACTGCACGTAGTACACCGGGTTGTCGTTGTTCTGGGCCAGCGCCAGATCCACATCGAACACGTATTCGGTGTCGGGCTTGCGCGAAAGCAGGAAGAAGCGCACCGCGTCCTTGCTGGTCCACTCGATCAGGTCACGCAGCGTGACGTAGCTGCCTGCGCGCTTGGAGATCTTGACCTCCTGGCCACCGCGCATCACGCGCACCATGGTGTGCAGCACGTAGTCGGGATAGCCCTCAGGAATGCCCACGCCTGCGGCCTGCAGGCCGGCGCGCACGCGCGCGATGGTGCCGTGGTGATCGGTGCCCTGGATGTTCACCACCTTGGTGAAGCCCCGCTCCCACTTGGTGATGTGATAGGCCACATCCGGAACGAAGTAGGTGTAGGTGCCGTCGCCCTTGCGCATGACGCGGTCCTTGTCGTCGCCGTAGTCGGTGGACTTGAGCCACAGTGCGCCGTCGTGCTCGTAGGTCTTGCCGGCTTCGCGCAGGCGCTGCACCGCGGCGTCGACCTTGCCGCTGGTGTAGAGGCTGGACTCCAGGTAGTAGTGGTCAAAGCGCACGTCGAAGGCGGTCAGGTCCAGGTCCTGCTCGTGGCGCAGGTAGGCCACCGCAAAGAGGCGGATGCCGTCCAGATCGGCGGGGTCGCCCGACGCCGTGTATTCGCGGTCGTCGGACTTCACCGTCTTCTTCGCCAGGAAGTCGTTGGCGATGTCCTGGATGTAGTCGCCGTTGTAGGCGGCTTCGGGCCAGCCCGCGTCACCCGGCTTGAGGCCCTGCAGGCGCAGCTGCGTGGAGGTGGCCAGCGTGGCGATCTGCACTCCGGCGTCGTTGTAATAGAACTCGCGGTGCACCTGCCAGCCCTGACTGGCGTACAGGTTGCAGATCGCGTCGCCCAGGGCCGCCTGTCGGCCGTGCCCCACGTGCAAGGGCCCAGTGGGGTTGGCCGAGACGAATTCGACCATCATGCGCTGGCCGTTGGACGGCTGCTGCCCGAAGCAGGGGCCGGTGGCCAGCACCTCGCGCACCACCGCCTGCTTGGCGGCGGCTTTCAGGCGGATGTTCAGAAAGCCCGGGCCCGCGATCTCGATCGCGTCGACCCAGCGCCCGAAGGCGTCACTCGCCAGCAGGTCGGCTCGTAGCGCCTCGGCCACCTGCCGCGGGTTCTGCTTCAGGGGCTTGGCCAGCTGCATGGCGGCGGTGCAGGCCAGGTCGCCGTGGGCAGCGGCCTTGGGCGATTCGAAGGCCGCCTTGGCGCCGGCGCCGGGGGAAAGCCGATCCAGCCCGGACGCCAGCGCGCCGAGCAGTTCTTGTGTTGCGAGGAGCATGGGGCCGAATTTTACGGGGCGACCTGCGCGCCCCCCGGGCGCAGGGACTCCCCCGCCACCCCGCGGAATTCCGGCTGCGCGAAGTGGTGACGCAGGTGGTCCACCCAGAGCCGCACACGCAGCGGCAGGTGCTTGCGTTGCGGCAGCACCGCATAGATGCCATTGGGCGGCGCCGCGAAATCGGCCAGCACCTCCACCAGGCGGCCCTGCGCGATGTCGGCCTGCACCTCCCAGGTGCTGCGCCAGGCGATGCCGCGCCCCTGCAGACACCAGTCATGCAGCACCTGGCCGTCGGAGCAATCGAGCGGGCCGGCCGGGCGCAGATACGTCACTTCGCCGTCCACGCGAAACGCCCAGCCCCGCGTCTGCGACGCCTCGCTGGACAGCGTGAGGCAATCGAAGCGCACGAGATCTGCGGGGTGCCGCGGCGTGCCGTGCCGGCGCAGGTAATCGGGCGTGGCCACGCACAGGCGCCGGTTGTCCGCCAGGCGCTGGCTCACCAGCGAGGAATCGGGAAAGTCACCCACGCGCACCGCGCAGTCGTAGCCCTCGGCCGCCAGGTCCACCACGCGATCGCTCAAGTTCAGGGACAGCGTCACCTCCGGGTGCTGCGCGCGAAAGCCCGGCACCAAGGGCGCCACATGGCGACGACCGAACCCCGCCGGCGCGGTGATGCGCAGATGCCCGCTGGCCTTCAGCCCACCCGCGCTCACGCTGGCCTCGGCCTGCGCGAGGTCGGTCAGCATGCGCTGGCAGTCTTCGAGAAAAGCGCTGCCCTCGTGCGTGAGGGTCAGGCGCCGGGTGGTGCGCACCATCAGCTTCACACCCAGTCGCTCCTCCAGGGCGTCCAGCCGCCGGCCCATGATGGCCGGGGCCACGCCCTCGGCACGGGCGGCGGCAGCCAGGCTGCCGCGCGTGGCCACCGCGACGAAGGATTCGATCTGTTTGAACTTGTCCAAGACGGCGATTACCTAGATTTTTGTCATGAATAAATTGATTTCCAGCATATTAATCAACTTTTAAGTATCAAATAACATCGCGGTTTGAATGTCACGGCCTGCGCATGCGCCCGGCCACACCTGGAGAACCCCATGACCGCCCGCACTTCCCTCCACGGCCTGAAGGTCGATGCCGCTCTGGCCCGCTTCATCGATGAAGAGGTGCTGCCCGGCACCGGCATCGCGCCGGCCGCCTTCTGGAAAGGCTTCGACGCCATCGTCCACGACCTCGGACCGAAGAACGCGGCGCTGCTCGCGGAGCGTGATCGCCTGCAAGTCGAGATGGACACCTGGCACAGCGCCCACCCCGGTCCGATCCAGGACATGCGCGCCTACCGCAGCTTCCTGGAAAAGATCGGCTACCTGGTCACCCCGCCTGCGGGCGCGAAAGCTACCACCACCCACGTCGACGCCGAACTCGCGACGCAGGCCGGCCCGCAGCTGGTGGTGCCGATCCTGAACGCACGCTACGCGCTCAACGCCGCCAACGCGCGCTGGGGCTCGCTCTATGACGCGCTGTATGGCACCGACGCCATCCCCGAGACCGATGGCGCGGCCAAGGGTCCGGGCTACAACGCGGTGCGCGGCGCCAAAGTGATTGCCTATGCCCGTGGCGTGCTCGATCTGGCGGCGTCCCTGGCGTCGGGCTCGCACGCCGACTCCACCGGCTACCGCGTCGAGAGCGGCCAGCTGGTCGTCGCGCTCAAGGGCGGCGCCACCAGCGGCCTGAAGGACCCGGCCACTTTCATCGGCTATCAGGGCGAGGCGTCCGCGCCATCGTCGCTCCTGTTCAAGCACCACGGCTTGCACCTGGACCTGCAGATCAACCGCCAGCACCCGATCGGCGCCACCGACCCCGCGGGCGTGAGCGACCTGGTGATGGAGGCGGCCCTGTCCACCATCCTCGACCTGGAAGACTCCATCGCCGCGGTGGATGCCGAGGACAAGTTGGTCGCCTACAAGAACTGGCTCGGCATCCTCAAGGGCACCCTGACCGAGCAAGTGAGCAAGGGCGGCAAGAGTTTCACCCGCGGCCTGAACCCCGACCGCGTCTACAAGGCGGCCAGCGGCAGCGGCGAAGTGCGCCTGCATGGCCGCTCGCTCCTGTTCCTGCGCAACGTGGGTCACCTCATGACCAACCCCGCCATCTTGTGGGGCGCCGACAAAGAAATTCCCGAGGGCATCCTGGATGCGGTGATCACCACCACCATCGCCCTGCATGATTTACAAGGCCACGGGAAAGACGGCCTGCGCAACTCGCGCACCGGCTCGGTCTACATCGTCAAGCCCAAGATGCACGGCCCCAACGAAGTGGCCTTTGCGTCCGAGTTGTTCGGGCGCGTCGAGCAGCTGCTGGGCCTGCCTGCGAACACCGTGAAGCTGGGCATCATGGACGAAGAGCGCCGCACCAGCGTGAACCTGCAGGCGTGCATCGCGCAGGCCGCTGCGCGCGTGGCGTTCATCAACACGGGTTTTCTCGATCGCACCGGCGACGAGATGCATACCGCGATGCGCGCGGGTCCGATGTTCCGCAAGGGCGACATGAAGTCCAGCGCCTGGATCCAGGCCTACGAAAAGAACAACGTGCTGGTGGGCCTCTCCTGCGGCCTGCGCGGACGCGCGCAGATCGGCAAGGGCATGTGGGCCATGCCTGACCTGATGGCCGCGATGCTCGAACAAAAACGCGCACACCCGCTGGCTGGCGCCAATACCGCCTGGGTGCCCTCCCCGACCGCCGCCACGCTGCACGCCCTGCACTACCACCAGGTGGACGTGTTCGCGGTGCAAAAGGAACTGGAGAAGACCTCGGCCGACAGCGTGCGCGATGACATCCTGGCGAACCTGCTGCAGGTACCCGTGGCGCCCGAGGCCAAGTGGACCACCGCCGAGCGCCAGCAAGAGCTGGACAACAACGTGCAGGGCATCCTGGGCTATGTGGTGCGCTGGGTCGACCAGGGCGTGGGCTGCTCCAAGGTGCCCGACATCCACAACGTGGGGCTGATGGAAGACCGCGCCACGCTGCGTATCTCCAGCCAGCACATCGCCAACTGGCTGCGCCATGGCGTGATCAGCGCCGACCAGGTGCACGCCACCTTCCAGCGCATGGCCGCGGTAGTCGACCAGCAGAACGCGGGCGATCCAGCCTACCGGCCGATGGCCGGGAACTGGACCACCTCCTACGCCTACCGCGCGGCGCTGGACCTGGTGTTCAAGGGCGAAGAGCAGCCCTCGGGTTACACCGAGCCGCTGCTGCATGCCTGGCGGCTGAAGTTCAAGGCTCAGGCCTGAGGCCCGCACCGGGTCCGGGTGCGCTCTGGTAGCCTGCAGCCATGAACGAGCTGCGCGCACCCGACACGCCCGACCCGGCCCGCTGCCCCCTGTGCGGCGGGCCCAACGGGTGCGCCCTGGAAACGCAGCGAAGCACCGGCGAGCCGCAGCCGCCTTGCTGGTGCACGCAGGTCACCTTCAGCGCCGAGACCCTGGCCCGCGTGCCCGACGCCGCGCGCCAAAAGGCCTGTCTCTGCCAAGCCTGCGCGGGCTGAGGCTGCCCCCACGAAACGCGGCATCCCCTGTGCGAAGGACACCCTGACGCGATGTGCCAGCTTCTCGGAATGAACTGCAACACGCCCACGGACGTGACCTTCAGCTTCACGGGGTTCGCGCAGCGTGGTGGCCGCACCGACCACCATGCAGACGGCTGGGGCATCGCCTTCTTCGAGGGCCGGGGCGTGCGGCACTTCGTGGACCACCAACCCGCCTCGGAGTCGCCGGTGGCGGAATTGATCCGCCGTTACCCGATCCACAGCCGCAGCGTGGTGGCGCATATCCGCAAGGCCACGGTGGGCGATATCGCCCTGGAGAACTGCCACCCCTTCGTGCGCGAGCTCTGGGGGCGCTACTGGGTGTTCGCGCACAACGGCACGCTGGAGAACTTCCATCCCCGCCTGCATGGCAGCTTCCGACCCGTGGGCCAGACCGACAGCGAGCGGGCCTTCTGCTGGTTGATGCAGGAGCTGGCCAAATCACACGCCAGCGTGCCCAGCGTGGCCGAACTCACGCTGACGCTGCGCGAGCTCGCCCCGCAGATCGCGCGCCACGGCACGTTCAACTTCCTGCTGTCCAACGGTCAGGCCTTGTGGGCCCACTGCTCGACGAACCTGTTCTTCGTGGAACGCAAGCATCCCTTCGCACACGCGCAGCTGGCGGACGAGGATGTGTCAGTGGACTTCGCACGCCACACCACACCGAATGACCAGGTGGCCGTGGTGGTGACGGCGCCGCTCACGACCAACGAGACCTGGACGCGCATGGCGCCCGGCGAGCTACGGGTATTCGAGAACGGCGTATCGACGGCTTGAGCCGCGCGCGTCCACTCAGGTGGTCGGCGCGCGAACCGCCGCTTCCAGCGCGTCGACGAACATCGCCGGCACATCAAACCCCGTCTGCTGCGTGATCTCCTGAAAGCAGGTCGGGCTGGTGACGTTGACCTCGGTGAGGCAATCACCAATCACGTCCAGGCCCACCAGCAGCAGCCCGCGCGCGGCGAGCGTGGGGCCCAGCGCCTGCGCGATTTCGAGGTCGCGCGCGGACAGGGGCTGGGCCACGCCCTTGCCGCCGGCGGCCAAGTTGCCGCGCACCTCGCTGCCTTGCGGAATGCGCGCGAGGGCATGCGGGACGGGCTTTCCGCCGATCACGAGCACGCGCTTGTCACCCTGAACGATCTCGGGCACGAAGCGCTGCACCATCAGCGTGGTGGCGCCGCCGGCGTTGAGCGTCTCGGTGATGGCGCCCAGGTTCAAGCCATCAGCCTTGACCCGGAAGATACCCATGCCGCCCATGCCGTCGAGCGGCTTGAGGATGATGTCGCCGTGTTCGGCATGGAAGCGCCGCACGGCCTCGGGGTCGCGCGTGACCAGCGTCGGGCTGGTGTACTGAGCGAACTCCATGATGGCCAGCTTCTCGGGGTGGTCCCGCAAGGCCGCCGGCTTGTTGAAGACGCGCGCGCCTTCGCGTTCGGCCTGCTCCAGCAAGTGGGTGGCGTAGAAGTACTCGCTGTCAAAGGGCGGGTCCTTGCGCATGATCACCGCGTCGAACTCGCGCAGGGCGCGCACCGCGGTGGCCGTCTCGACGAACCAGTCATCGTCCGCGCCCGTCAGCTGGATCTCGCGCACCTGCGCCTGCACCTGGCTACCCGAGCGCCACACCAGCTGCCGCGTCTCGCAGGCCGCCACGCGATAGCCGCGCCGCTGCGCCTCACGCATCATCGAGTAGGTGGTGTCCTTGTAGACCGCGAAGGACTCCAAGGGGTCGGCGACGAAAAGGATGTGCATCGTTTGAAAGCCGTGAATGCCGTCGCGCTGCGCCTCAGATTTCGACCTTGCTGCCCATTTCCACCACTGCGTTGTTCGGCAGATTTAGGAAGGCGGCCGCCGCACCCGCGTTGTGATGCATGTGCGCGAACAACTTTTCACGCCAGGGCGTCATCCCGCCACCAATGGTGGGCACCACCACATCGCGCGAGAGGAAATAGCTGGTCGCCATGGGATCGAGGTCGCAGCCATGGCCACGAATCTGCTCCAGGGCGCGCGGCACGTCGGGGTCGTTCTTGAAGCCGTAGTTCACGATCACCTGCCAGCAGCCGTGCCCAAGCGGCTCGATCTCGACGCGCCGACTCAGGCCAATCCAGGGCACCTCATGGTTCTTGACCGTGACGAACAGGTTTTGCGCATGCAGCACTTTGTTGTGCTTGAGGTTGTGCAGCATCGCATTGGGCACGGCGCCGGTCTCGGCGGTGAGGAACACCGCCGTGCCATCCACCCGGGTCGGCGGCGAGACAAACACCGCCTCCAAAAAGCTTTTCAGATCGATGGCGTCGGTCTTGAGCTTGTCATTGAGGATGGAGCGACCATCCTTCCAGGTCATCATCAGCGTGAAGATGCCACCGCCGATCAAGAGCGGGAACCAGCCCCCGTCCATCAGCTTGAGCATGTTGGAGGCGAAGAAGGTGATGTCGATCAGGAAGAAGACGCCGGTGGCACTCACGCACAGCCACATCGGATATTTCCAGGCGTGGCGGATCACGAAGAAGGTGAGCGTGGTCGTGATCAACATGTCCAGCGTCACCGCAATGCCGTAGGCCGCGGCCAGGTTGCTGGACGATCGGAACATCACCACCGCCAGAACGATGGCCACGAACAGGCCCCAGTTGACGAAGGGGATGTAAATCTGGCCGGTGTCACGCACGCTGGTGTGTTGAATATTCAAACGCGGCAGATACCCCATCTGGATCACCTGCTTGGTGACGCTAAAAGCACCGGTGATCAGGGCCTGCGAGGCGATCACCGTCGCCGCTGTCGCCAGCAGCACCAGGGGCAGCTGCGCCCAGTCGGGAGCCATCAGGTAGAAGGGGTTCTTCACCGCTTGCGCATCCTCCAGCAGCAGCGCGCCCTGACCGAAGTAATTGAGCGTGAGCGCGGGCATCACCACGGTGAACCAGGCCAGGCGGATCGGTTTCTTGCCGAAGTGGCCCAGGTCGGCATAGAGCGCCTCGGCCCCGGTCACGCACAGCACCACCGCGCCCAGGATGATGAAGGTGGTGCCCGGCTGCGCCAACGCGAAATCCAGGGCGTACAGCGGGCTCACGGCCAGCAAGATGCTGGGGTGGCTCAGGATGTTCCACACACCCAGCAGGGCCAGTACCGCGAACCACACCAGGGTGATGGGGCCGAAGAAGCGGCCAATGCCAGCCGTTCCCCGTTTTTGCACCGCAAACAGGGCAAACAGAATCACCAGCGTGAGCGGAATGACCCAGCGCTTGAATTCAGGCGCCACCACCTCCAGGCCCTCGACCGCCGACAACACCGAGATGGCCGGCGTGATCACACCGTCGCCGTAAAACAGACTGGTGCCGAAGATGCCCACCACCAGGAGCAACCCGCGCAGACGCGGTTGGTCTTTGACCGCCTGCGAGGCCAGGGCCAGCATGGCCACCAGGCCGCCTTCGCCATGGTTGTCGGCGCGCAGCACCAGCAACACGTACTTGAGCGAGACGATCAGCGTGAGCGTCCAGAAAAAGAGCGAGAGGATGCCGAAGACGTTTTGCGGCGTGAAGGGCACATGGCCCGAGCCGAAAACTTCCTTCATGGCGTACAGCACGCTGGTGCCGATGTCGCCGTAGACGACACCGATCGCAGCGAGCGTCAGCGCGCGCAGTGACGATTTGGAGGTAGACACGGGATCAGTCGTAGGACTCGGCGTCGGGGTCGGTCGCTTCCAGCTCGTAGCTGGCGGCCAGCATGGCCAGGCGCCCGATCACGCCGTACATGTAAAAGCGGTTGGGGGCGCTGGCGCCCGGCTTCTGTCCCGGCTGCGGCAGGCGCGTGGGCTCGGCAAAGGCCAGTGGCACAAAGCTCGCGCCCGGTGCGTTGAGGTTCTCGTCCACGCCACGGTCGGCATGCACGCGGTAGAAGCCGCCCACCACATAGCGGTCCATCATGTAGACCACCGGCTCGGCGACCGCCGCGTTGATCTGCTCGTGGGTGATCACGCCTTCCTGGATGATGACCTCGCTGACCTGCTGGCCGTCCTTGATGACGTCCATCTTGTTGCGGGTCTTGCGATTGAGCTGCTCGAGGTCCTTGACGTCGCGCACGGTCATGATGCCCATGCCGTAGGTCCCGTTGTCGGCCTTCACCACGACAAAGGGCTTTTCGTTGATGCCGTATTCCTTGTACTTGCGGCGCACCTTAGTCAGCAGCGCGTCGACGTTCTCGGTCAGGCACGCCATGCCGGTGCCTTCGGCGAAGTTGATTTCGCCGCAACGGTTGAACATGGGGTTGATCAGCCAGGGGTCGATGCCCAGGAGCTTGCCAAAGCGCTTGGACACCTCTTCATAGCTCTCGAAGTGGCGGCTCTTGCGGCGTACGCTCCAGCCGGCGTGCAGGGGCGGCAGCAGGTACTGCTCGTGCAAATCCTCCAGGATGCCCGGGGCGCCGGCCGAGAGGTCGTTGTTCAGGAGGATGGTGCAGGGATCGAAGTCCTTGAGCCCCAAGCGGTACTTGCTGCGCACCACCGGCTCCAGGGTGATGGACTCGCCGCCCGGCAGTTCGATGACGGTCGGCTCGGTGATCTCCGCGCTGATCGAGCCGATGCGCACGTTCAGGCCCGCCATATGGAAGATGCGTTGCAGCTGCGCCAGGTTGGCCAGGTAGAAGGTGTTGCGGGTGTGGTTCTCGGGGATGACCAGGAGGTTCTTGGCCTCCGGGCAGATCTTCTCGATCGCCGCCATGGCGGCCTGCACCGCCAGGGGCAGCATCTCGGGCGTGAGGTTGTTCCAACCGCCGGGAAAGAGGTTGGTGTCCACCGGGGCCAGCTTGAAACCGGCGTTGCGGATGTCCACCGAGCTGTAGAACGGGGGGGTGTGCTCCATCCACTCGAGCCGGAACCAGCGCTCAATGGCGGGCATGGACTCGAGAACGCGTTGTTCGAGCTCGTCGATGGGCCCGGTCAGGGCGGTGATGAGGTGGGGGACCATGCAGCCCTCGGGCAGGGTAGTAACGGGAACACAGCCCGTGATTGTAGGAGGGGCTGCCGGGCCCGTCGGACGGACTCAGGAGGGCTGGGCCAGGGGAAGGTTCAGCAGCAGGTTCTGGGGTTTGAGCCGCAGGACCTTGCCTTCGTCCATGGCCATGGCCAGGTAGACCGGCCGACCTGCCACTTCGGGGCGCATCGCGGCGGGCTCCTGGAAGCTCAGGCTAAAGAGGCACAGCATCCGGGCCATGTGCTCGGGCTCGACCTCCTGGCCCTGGTAGAGCGCGTTGAGCACCGCACTGGCCTGGGCGTCCAGGCCCACATGCCAGAGCCACTGTTCGTCGTCGATCTCGCGCTCGATCTGCACGGTCACGACCACCCCCAGCAGGTGGGCCACCCAGCGCTCGATCACGCGGCACAGGGCCTCCAGGCCCGGCTGGCCGTGGTGCAGGGGCAGGACCAGGTCGTGGGCCTCGCTGCGAGTCCAATAGCTCTCGGCGCTGTCCGCGTGCAGCACGTCGAGCTCGGCCTCGCGCAGGGGCACGCCGCCCTGGCGCAGCAGCTCGCCGATGGCGCCAAACGAGCCGGCCACCGCCAGGCGGCCGATCGCCTCCTCGTCACCGGCCATGACCTGGCCGTCGTCCTGCACCGCGATCCGCTGGGGACGAAACAGCATCTCGGCAGCGCGGACCTCGAAGGCGGTGGCGGTGTCGCCCAGGGCCTGACGCAGCAGGACCTGGGTGAGCTGGTGCACCAGCACCGGCGGCACGTCCACCTGACCCCGGAAGATCTCCAGGTAGCTGGCCTCCAGCGTGGGCCGGGCCAGCAGGCGCTGGCGAAACCGCAGCCAGACGGTGTAGTTGGCGCGAGCGTCCTCGTCCTGGAGGGCGGCCACCTGGGCCGGCGCCACCTCGCCACGCGGGCTGGCCAGCAAACCGGCATGCAGGGCGCGCTCTGCGTCACAGGACTCGGGCACCGGCGCGAGCTCGGGCCGGGCCAGCAGGTGGCGCAGGAAATCGTCGGTCACCCCCAGGTGGCCGGACGGGGTCCGGTCCAGCAGGCGCCAGCCGCAGGAAGGCCAGTAATCGCGCATCAGCCCCGCACGTCGCCCTCGCCCAGCACCACCCACTTCAGGGAGGTCAGGCCCTCGATGCCCACCGGGCCCCGGGCGTGGAACTTGTCGGTGCTGATGCCGATCTCGGCGCCCAGCCCGTACTCGAAACCATCTGCGAAGCGTGTGCTCGCATTCACCATGACGCTGGCCGAATCGACCTCGCGCAGGAAACGCTGGGCGTGCATGTGGTCACGGGTGAGGATGGCGTCGGTGTGATGGCTGCCGTACTGGTTGATGTGGGCGATGGCTTCATCAAGCCCGTCGACCACCTTCACGCTGATGATGGGGGCCAGGTATTCCTCGTACCAGTCCTGCTCGGTGGCGTCCACCACCTTCGCGCCCGGAACAGCCTGCAGCAGGGCCTTGGCCGCCGGGTCGCAGCGCATCTCCACCCCCTTGGCCGCGAAGACGGCGCCGATCCGGGGAAGGAACTCGCCCGCCACCGCGCGCGCCACCAGCAGGCCCTCGCTGGCGTTGCAGGGGCTGTACTTCTGGGTCTTGGCGTTGTCGGTGACCTTGACGGCCATGTCCAGATCGCAGGGGTCGTCGATGTAGGTGTGGCAGTTGCCGTCCAGGTGCTTGATGACGGGCACCTTGGCCTCTCGGCTGATGCGCTCGATCAGGCCCTTGCCGCCACGCGGA
>JBEEIS010000024.1:0-22028 GCA_041169755.1 Pseudomonadota bacterium
CTGATCTCGCGGCCAGACTTGCTCAGGATCCAGGTGGCCGATTGCTCCATGCCAGCGGGCACCCAGACCTTCTCGGATAGGTAGGTGGCCAGGGGCTTGCCCGTGGCCTGCGACAGCAGGACGCCCACCAGGTTGGTCTCGCCTGTGCTGTAGTGCCAGCGGGTGCCGGCCGGCGCCTCTCGGGGCAAGCGCCGCAGGTAGCTCACGGTGGCGTCCACGCCGTCCTCGGGCTTGTGGTTGTTGAACCTGGCCACATCGGAGTTCGGGTCGCTGTAGTCTTCGTTCCACTTCACGCCCGAGGTCATGGTCAGGAGCTGGCGCAGGGTCACGTCGTCGTAGGCCGAGCCCTTCATTTGCGGCAGATAGTCACTGACCTTGTCGTCCATGCTGCGGATATGGCCGTCCTTGAGCGCAGCGCCCACGAGAACGGAGGTGAAGGACTTGGCGACCGAGAAACTGGTCCAGCGGCCCTGGGCGTCGAAGTCCAGGCCATAGCGCTCGAGCCGCACCTGACCACGGTGCAGGACCACTAGGGCGGCGGCGCGCTGGCCGACCATGAAGGCGTCGACGTCCAACGAAGGCGGCAGGGGCGGGCCGGGCGGCAGGGGAGAAGGCGCAGAGCCGGCGAGGATGGGCCTTGCCTTGGCCAGCACCGGCAGTCGGTCCAGCGCGCGAAAGGCTGCATCGCGCTGGGGCTGCGACCAGAAAAGCAGGTCCCGGTTGGTCGGGAAGGTGGCCAGCAGGCCCCGGGTCTCCTTGTCCAGGCTGGACCAGCCGATACCGGCGGCCACCAGCAGACCAGCCAGCAGGCCCAGGGCAATCCGTGTCTTCGTCATCGTTGCGATCTCAGTGTCCAGGCGGGCACGACGATACCCCTGCGCGTGGGTTCTGGTGGGCACCCAGGCGACAGCGGCTCCCGCCGCCCGCTTGACGTATCCTTGCGCCCACCTGGAAAGGGCGCGTCCCTGAGCGCCTCACCCACCCTTCAAAAAAGGAGACCTCGATGAAGACCTCGACGACCCACGTACGCTTGGCCGCGCCCCGCCGCGCCATCCTTCAGGCCGCCCTCCTGGCGGTTGCCGCCTGGGCTCCCCAGGCGCAGGCCCAGGCCTGGCCCTCCAAACCGATCAAGGCCGTCGTGCCTTTCGCGGCGGGCAGCGCCACCGACCAGATCGGTCGCGCCTTCGCCGCCGAGATGTCCAAGACCCTGGGCCAGTCGATCGTGGTGGAAAACAAGCCGGGCGTGAACGGCATGCTCGGCGCCGCCGACGTGGCCAAGGCTGCGCCGGACGGCTACACGATCCTGATCGGCACCAACAGCACCAACGCGGCGCTCAAGAGCCTGATGAAGCAGCTGCCGTACAACCAGGACACCGCCTTCGCGCCCCTGGGCTACATGGGGTCGGTGCCTTTGATCGTGGCCGTGAACAACGACGTTCCGGCCAAGACCCTGCGCGAGTTCGTGGCTCTGGCCAAGGCCAAGCCGAGCCAGGTCACCTTCGCCAGCGCCAGCACCTCGCAGCTGGTGTCCTCCGAGATGCTGGCCAGCATGGCCGGTGTGCAAATGACCAATGTGCCTTACAAGAGTGGCCCGGCCGCCATGACCGACCTGATCGGCGGACAAGTGAATATGTTCACCGCCGACTTCGCGGTGATGCTGCCGCAGGTCAAGGGCGGCAAGGTGCGCGGGCTGGCGGTCACGTCCACCAAGCGCTCGCCCGCTATCCCCGAGCTGCCCACGGTGAACGAAGCCCTGGGGCTGAAAGACTACGAGCTGATCGCCTACTTCGCGATGTTCGCGCCGGCGGGCACGCCTGCCGATGTCGTCGCCAAGCTCAATCAGGCAATCAATGCCGCGGCGAACAGCAGGGAGCTGCAGGAGAAGTTCGCCCCGATCGGTTTCGCGGTGGAGCCTGGTACGCCCGAGGCACTGGCGCGACGCACTCAGCTCGAGACGGCCAAGTGGGCCAAGGCCATCAAGGACGCCAAGATCGAGCCGCAGTGAGTCTGAAGGCCGCGCGGCTACCGGCGTGCAGGGGCAGTGCCTAGGTTGCGTCCGCGTCGAGCTGCGCCCGCGTGGGTAGTCCGTCTGAATCGCCTGGAAACTGCACCACCCGCGCGCCGATCGCATTGCCACGCGCCACGGCCTGCGGCAGGGGCAGGCCCTCGAGCAGACCCGAGATCACCCCCACGGCAAAGCCGTCGCCCGCGCCTACGGTGTCGACTACCCGGGCGACGCGGCGACCGGGCACTCGGCCCTGTGCATCGGCGCTGGCGTAGTAGGCGCCCTCAGCGCCGAGCTTGACCACCACCACACGCGCGCCGCGCGCCAGGTAGAAGTCGGCGATGTCCTCGGGGTGGTCACGGCCCGTGAGCAGGCGGCCTTCTTCCAGCCCGGGCAGCACCCAGTCCGACAGGCTGGCCAGCTCGTTCATCGTGTGCACCATCTCGTCCTGACTGGCCCACAGGCGCGGTCGCAGGTTGGGATCGAAGGACAGGCTACGTCCGTCGGTGCGCGCGTCCTGCGCCGCCCGCAGCACGAACTCGCGGGTGGATGTCGACACCGCGACGTAGATGCCAGTGAGGTGCAGGTGACGCGAGGCGCTGAAGTAGTCGCGCGGATAGTCGGCCCCACCCAGGCGGCTCGCGGCGGAACCCTTGCGGAAGTACTCGATGGCGGGATCGCTGCCGTCCTCGCTGCGTGACTTGAGCATGAACCCGGTCGGATGCTGCGCGTCCACCGACAGGTGGCGGTGGTCGATGCCTTCGGCGTCCAGCACGCCTTTGAGGTGGCGTCCGAAGGAATCGTCGCCCACGCGGCTCACGAAGCCCACCTTCAGGCCCAGGCGGGCCAAGCCGATGGCGACATTGAGTTCGGCGCCCGCCAGCGCACGATGAAAGCCCGCCACCGCGTCGAGCGAGCCCGCTTGCTGCGCGGCGAACAGCGCCATGGCTTCGCCGCAGGTGACGACATCAAGGGCTGCCGCAGTGGCGGCGATGTGCGCGGTGCTCGCTTGCATCGCGCGAGTGTAAGTCGCTGCGCGCCGAGGGCGCCGTGGACTACAGCGGCGTGCGCCCTGCCGAACCAGAGTGGCGCGGCGCCGCCCGGGCGCAGGGGAGGGGCCGTGACAGACACCGACATCGAGCCGCTGGCGCACGTGCTGCGCGAGAACGAATGCACCGCCCTCTTCGACGACCGGGGTGACATCCAGGATGCGCCGGGCGGTGTGCTGGGGCTGTACTGCGCAGGCGTTCGTTGCCTCTCGCGCCTGGCGCTGTCGGTCGGCGGGGCTTCGCTCCTGGGGGTGGGCTCGTCTTTGAAGGAGTCCCACACGCTGTTGGTGTTTCAGCTGACCCACCCAGACCTGCAGCCGACAGAGGGTCCGTTCCTCACCCGGGGGACCTTGCACCTGCTTCGCACGGCCTTCCTGTGGCAAGGGGCCTGCCATGTGCATGTGCGGGTCCGCCATCACGGGCCTGCGCCGGTGCGTCTGGACCTGGCCCTGCATTTCGAGGCCGACTTCGCTGGCCTGGAGGCCGCAGGCTCGGGCGGGCGCGTGCAGCGCCTGCCTGCCGAGTGCCTGGTCGGCCAGCTGCGCTTGTCGGCGCGTGGCGCCCGTGGCCGCGAGGGCCGCACCCGCATCACTCTGAAGCCGGTGCCGGGCCAGCTGTCACAGGACCAGGCCCGGTGGACGGTGCCCTTGGTGCCGCAAGGCGAGTTCCACCTGTATGCCGAGGTGCGCGCCGAGGTCGATGCAGGCGCACCTGCGGGCGCGGTCTCAGCGCCCCCTCTGGACTACGACACCGCTTACCGCGCCAGTGCGCGAGCCCGCGCGGCGTGGCGCGAGAACCGGCCGGACATCGATGTGTCGGATGCACGTATCCAGCACTGGCTGGCGGCGTCGCTTGCGGACGTCTCGCTGCTACACACCGCCGGCCCGCAGGCCGCCGCGTACGGACCTTTACGACCTGCACAGGCGCTCCATGAAGCCCTGCTCACGGCCCGCCTCCTGCTGTGGCTGGATCCCTCGTTCGCGCGAGACGCACTGATGTCGGCGCCAGCCGTGCCAGCCGGAGCACTGGTCGCGCCGAGGCTCATCGCCCTGGCCGGCGCGTACTTCCGGCGCACGGGCGAACTGGAGACCCTCCGAGCCCTCTGGCCGCGACTGCGCGCGGCACTGCGCTGGATCGACGAGTCGCGCGATGCCCGCGGCTTCGTGACCCGTGCAGTCGCGGATCCGCCAAGGTCCTGTCCTGGCTTCTTCCATGCCGACGGCCGCCTCGCCGAGGGGCCACTGGCACTTGGCGAGGTGCAGGCCCAGGTCGTCGAGGCCTGGCTGCATGCCGCGGACCTGGCTGGCGTGATGGGGGACAGCGCGCTGGCTGCGCGCCTGCGCGCACAGGCTCGTGAAGGTCGGCAAAGGTTCCAGGACGGCTTCTGGCTCGAAGATGCGGGCTGCTTCGCGCCCGCCCTGGACGGGCGAGGGCAGGCCTGCGGTGCGATCGGTGTGCACGCGGCCCATGCACTTGAGGCGGGTTTGGCCACCCCGGCGCAGGCCGCCCGTATGGCGGCCCGCCTGCTCGAGCCGGATGTCTACACCGGTTTTGGCTTGCGATCCCTCGCCTCGGGGCAGACGGGATTCAACCCCTTGTCCGCGCACCATGGCGCGGTTTGGCCCCAGGACACCGCGCGGGTGGCGATGGGCCTGGCCTGCCATGGCCATACCGACGCGGTGCTGGCCCTGTTCAAGGGCCTGGCCGACGCCGCCGACAGCTGGCGTCTGCAGCGGTTGCCGCAGATGTTCGCCGGCTTCACACGCCGCGAGGGGGAGGGCCCGGCCCGCCAGCCCGGCGCCTGCTGGCCCCATGCGGGCGCGTCGGCGGCAGCTCTGGGCCTGTTGCAAGCTTGCCTGGGGCTGGACATCGACGCCCTGCGCCGGCGTGTGACGCTGCGCGGGCCCTGCCTGCCCGACACCCTGGAGTGGCTGCACCTGCGTGGCCTGCGCGTGGGCGCCGTCGGCCTGGACTTGCGGTTCGAGCGCGCCGCCAGCAGTGTGGGCGTGCAGGTCACTCGCCAGGTGGGCGAGGGCGAGGTACAGGTCTGCGTCCAGGCGCGTGCAACGCGTGGCGGGACATAATCGGCGGGTCTCGTCCCTGCCGTCCGCCTTGTTCCCTCACGCCCTGTCCGACGCACAGGCCCAACGCTTCGCGCGCCTTCTGGTGTGGGTGCTGCCCGGTCTCTGGTCATCCAACTACCTCATCGCGCGCGCCGCTTCCGGCGTCGTCACGCCGCACGTGCTTGCGTTGGGACGTTGGGGCATGGTGGTCCTTTTTTTGCTGCCCTGGATCTGGCGCGACCTCGCATCGCTGGCGCGCATCTGGCGCGCCGAAGCCTCACGCATGATCGCCCTGGGTACACTGGGCATGTGGGTGTGCGGCGCCTTCGTCTACCAGGGTGCGCAGACCACATCGGCGGTCAACATCGGTCTCATTTATGCGGCGTCCCCGGTGGGCATTGCCCTGGCGGGCCGATGGTTGCTCAAGGAAAAAGCCACCGCAGTCCAGCGTCTGAGCATGGCGCTGGCCTTGGCCGGCGTGCTGGTGGTGGTGTCGCGCGGCGATCTCGCCAGCCTGCTGGCGGTGCAGCTCGTGCCCGGTGACCTCTGGATTGCGGCGGCGGCGGTGGGCTGGGCGGCCTACACGGTGCTGCTTCAGCGCTGGCCGACCACCCTGTCGGGGCGCCAGCGACTGGCTTGCATCGTCGTCGGAGGCCTCGTGGTGCTGGTGCCATTCACCGCACTGGAGCTCTGGTTCATCGAGGTGCCGCCCGTGTCGTTTCAGGCCGTCGGGCTGATCGTGCTGGCCGCCCTGTTGCCAGGCTTTCTGGCCTACCAGGCGTACGACTTCATGCTGCGTACCTTGGGCGCGACACGCACCGCCGTGATGCTTTATCTCGCGCCGCTGTATAGCGCGTTCAATGCCTGGTGGATCCTGGGCGAAGTGCCGTCGTGGTTCCATGCGCTGGGCGCGGTCCTGATCCTGCCTGGCATTTACCTCGCGACGCGCGGCACCAGCGCACGCTGAGGACGCACGAGAGGGCGCCGCTCAGGCCGGCGTGTCGCCAGGCGCCTCGCCCGCCGCGTCGTGCAGCTGCATCTTCTCGGCGACCGTCGCGAACTTGCTGTACTTGTGCAGGATCGGTACCAGCTGGCCGTAGATGCGAGGGTTGCCGGCCAGGCATTCCTTCTGTTCCAGGAAGTCGGCTTCGCCGGTGAAATTGCCGATCAGGCCACCGGCTTCCTGCACCAGCAGCGAGCCGGCCGCCACGTCCCAGGGCGATAGGCCCGTCTCGAAGAAGCCGTCGGTGAAGCCGGCAGCCACATAGGCCAGGTCCAGGGCGGCGGCGCCCGGACGGCGCAGGCCGGCGGTGCGTTGCATCACGTCGCCCATCATGCGCAGGTAGTGGTTGAAGTTGTCGCCGGGGCGGAACGGAAAGCCGGTGGAGATCAGGCACTGGCGCAGGTCCGTGCGCTTGCTCACGCGCATGCGCCGCTCGTTCATGTACGCCCCGCGCCCGCGCGTGGCGGTGAACAGGTCGTTGCGGCTCGGGTCGTAGATCACGGCTTGTTCGATCTTGCCCTTGACCGCCAGCGCGATGCTCACGCAATAGACCGGAAAGCCATGGATGAAGTTGGTGGTGCCGTCCAGCGGATCGATGATCCAGACGAAATCGGAACCTTGCCGTCCCTGCGTCTTGCCTGATTCCTCCGCCCAGATCGCGTGGTCGGGGTAGGCCGTGAGCAGCGTCTCGATGATGGTGGCTTCTGCGGCATGGTCCACCTCGGTCACGAAGTCGTTCACCTGCTTTTGCGACACGCGTACCGACTCGACGTCGAGGGCGGCGCGGTTGATGATCGCGCCAGCGGCGCGGGCGGCCTTGATGGCCACATTCAGCATGGGGTGCAGGTTGGACGACATGGATTGTTAAGGGCAAGAGCGGACCCGGCGCCGGTGGAATCGGCGGGCCCCTGCGGGCCTGGGTCGGGAAGGCCGGCCCGGCGATGCAGGCGGCGACAATGGCCAGATTGTACTTTTGGTCGCTTTCGGCCCGTTTTGCCCGTGAAGACCCGCTTCATCCTGATCCAGACCAGCCATGCCGGCAACGTGGGGGCGGCCGCCCGGGCGATGAAGGTCATGGGTTTCGACGACCTGGTGCTGGTCGACCCGCGCTGGCCCGATGTCCTCACGCGCGAAGAGACCCTGCAGCGTGCCAGCGGCGCCACCGACGTCCTGCAGAGGGCCCGCGTGGTGGCCACACTGGACGAGGCGCTGGACGGCGTATCGCATCTGTGCGCCACGGCCATGACCCCGCGCGATTTCGGACCGCCCACGCGGTCGCCACGCGAGCACCTGGCAAGCCTGGTGCAGGAGCAGGGAACCGGTGCGCCCGAGGCGGGCGTGGCCTTCCTGTTCGGCCCCGAGCGTTTCGGCATGAGCAATGCCGACGTGTACCGATGCCATGTGGCCTTGCAGATCCCCACTGACCCGGCCTATGGCTCTCTGAACCTGGCTGCGGCCCTCCAGGTGATCGCCTACGAATGGCGCCAGGCTCTGGGCGGTTTCCCCGCGCAGGATGGCAGCCCCGACCCTCAGGTTGCCGACGCCCGGGCGGTGGCGGGCCTGCTGGCGCATTGGCAGGAGGCCCTGGTGGATATCGGCTTCCTCGACCCGGCGTCGCCCAAGAAGCTGATGCCGCGCCTGAACCAGTTGTTCAACCGCGCCCGCCTCACCCCCGAGGAAATCCACATCCTGCGCGGGGTGGCCAAGGCCATGCGCGATGCAAAGGTGCCTCGGGGCGCGAAGCGAGAAACGTGACCTCGGCGTAGACTCCAGCCCATGTTTAGCCGCCTGCGTTCCGACATCCGGTGCATCCTCGAGCGCGATCCCGCCGCCCGCAGCCGCTGGGAGGTCCTCACCTGCTATCCCGGCCTGCATGCGTTGATGCTGCACCGCCTGGCCCATTGGCTGTGGGGCCGGGGCCTGCTCTGGATGGGGCGCTTCGTGTCCCATGTCTCACGCTGGCTCACCGGCATCGAGATTCATCCGGGCGCCACCATCGGCAACGGTGTCTTCATCGACCATGGCATGGGGGTGGTGATCGGCGAGACAGCCGTCATCGGCGACGGCTGCACCATCTACCAGGGCGTCACGCTGGGTGGCACGTCCTTGTACAAGGGCGCCAAGCGCCATCCCACCCTGGGCAAGAACGTGGTGGTCAGTGCCGGCGCCAAGGTGCTGGGCGGCTTCGAGGTGGGCGAGGGCGCCAAGATCGGCAGTAACGCGGTGGTGATCAAGCCGGTACCGGCCGGCGCCACCGCGGTGGGTATCCCGGCGCGCATCATTCAGGCCGACGACTCGCTGCGACGCGAGGCTGTTGCCAGCAAGATGGGGTTCTCGGCCTACGGCATCACCGAGAACGATGACCCGCTGTCGCAGGCCATGCGCGGCCTGATCGACAACGCAGCCTCGCAGGAGCACCAGATCGCCTTGCTCTGGCAGGCCATCGAGAAACTCTCGGGCGAGCGGCGCGAGAGCGATTGCGTCCCGATCGACGCGGCCAAGACCGAGAGCTTCGAGGCGGCCAAGCTCACGCAGTTGGTGGGGAAGTAGGGCGCCTCCCGCCGCGGTCCAAGCGCACTTCGCGCTTCATGCTCATCCCCTGAGGCCAGGGATCGCAGGCTCCGGATGGCCTGTGTCCTGTGCAAGAAAAATCCCGTCGTGACAGTTACTTTTTTGAGTAGCATGTCGCCCGGCAGGGAGAGGGCGTCCGTACAGGACGCCCACCGTCACGATGTACCCCTCGGCTGGAGGAGCCGGGCCCTGCCTGTCCACCAAAAGGGTCCAGGTACATCGTGTCGAGCGCGTTCCAGTTCGTTGATTCTTCTTCGTCTGCCTCCTGGCCTCCGCGTCCGAGCTGGCGCCTGCACTCAGAACGGCTGGACTCCCGCTACGCCATGCTGGCGCCCGGCTTCCTCGAGCAGCCCTGGTCCGAGGCCCAGGCACTCGGCGCGGCCGTGTGGCTCTGGATGCAGTCCCCCATGCACCGCAGCCTGCCGCTGGCCACCCTGCATGCACTCGTGCTGCCTGCCATCAAGCGCCGGCAGTTCCTGATCGTCAGCCAGGACGACCAGCCCGTCTTCTACGCCGCCTGGGCGTTCTTCGACGCACAGGCCGAGCGGCGCTACCTGGGTCGCAGTGTGCTGGAGCTGCCGCCCGCCGACTGGAATTGCGGCGACCGGCTGTGGGCCCTCGACTGGGTCGCCCCACTGGGCCATACCCGTGACATGGCTTGCCTGCTCTCGCACGGCCCCTTCGCCCGGTGCTGGGGCCGCACCCTCGACCACCGGGGCAGCCAGCGCGGACTGCGCGTGCGCACCTTCCGCGGAATCGCTGTCCTGCCCCACGAGTCGCGCGCGTGGTTTGGCGCGAACCCTGTGCAGATGCCCTAAGCCCTCATCGCCCTAGCCCTACGGAGCCTCCTGATGAACCGTCACTGCCACCGACTCGTCTTCAACCGCACACGCGGCCAGATCATGGCGGTTGCCGAGTGCGCCACGCAATGCACCGTGACCCCAGGGCCAGGAAGGCATGCCGGATCCAGCACGCGACTCCTGCGAACGAGGATGACGGCCCTGCAGCTGGCCCTCGGACTGGCCTGGGGGCTGGTCACCGTGGCGGGCCAGGCGCAGATCAGCGCCGACCGCGCGGCGCCGGGCCACCAGCGCCCTACGGTGCTCGCGGCGCCCAACGGTGTGCCCGTGGTCAACCTCCAGACCCCCAGCGCGGCTGGGGTCTCGCGCAATGCCTACGAACGCTTCGATGTCGATCCCCGGGGCGTGGTCCTCAACAACAGCCGAAGCAATACCCCCACTCAGCTAGGAGGCTGGGTCCAGGGCAACCCCTGGTTGGCGCGGGGGACGGCGCGCGTCATCCTCAATGAAATTCGCAGCAGCGACCCTAGCCTGTTGCGGGGTTTCGTCGAGGTGGCCGGTTCCCAGGCCCAGGTGGTGATCGCCAATCCCGCGGGCATCACCTGCAACGGCTGCGGCTTCATCAACGCGCCACGCGCGACGCTCACGACCGGCGTGCCGCAGATGTCGCCCACTGGAGATTTCTCTGGCGTGCGTGTCGAGCGTGGCGCTATTTACATCACGGGCGACGGCCTGGATGGCCGGCAGGCGAGCTATACCGACATCATCGCGCGGGCTGTGCGCCTGGACGGCGAGATACGGGCCAACAGCCTGGACGTGATCGCAGGGGCCCAGGACGTCCGCATGGACGGCACGGGCGCGGTCGCCGCGATCACGACGCACACCCCGCCCGCTTCGGGCACTGCGCCTGTCCAGGTCGCCATTGACGTTGCCCACCTGGGCGGCATGTACGCGGGACGTATCACCCTGGTGGGCAACGGCGCGGGCGTGGGGGTGCGTAACGCCGGGCACATAGGCGCCAGCGCGGGCGACCTGGTCCTCACTGCGGACGGACGCATCGAGAACCGAGGCACGCTCATGGCCCAGGGCGATGCCCGTCTCGACGCGCAGGCGGGCCTGTCCCATGCGGGTACCGCGCATGCGCGCGGCCACCTGAGCGTGTCGACACGTGGCGATATTGACCACAGCGGTGTATTCGCTGCGGGCGGCAACCTGCAGCTCTCGGCCACCGGTGCAGGCAGCACGCTGCGCGCCACGGCCACCTCCCTCATGGCTGCGGGTGTCCAGGACGACGGCACCGTAGGCGCCACCGGGACGCTGACCGCCAGAGCCACCACTACCCTGCAGACCCAGGGTCGGCACCTCGCCGGAGCAGCAGTGGACTTGGGTGCGGGTGGCATTGATCTCGGTGGCAGCCAGACCCGAGCTGGCACCATCGTCCTGAAGGCGGGCGACGCCAGCATCGATCTCGCAGGGGCCGATATGGTGGCTACCCGTGAACTGAGCGCCACGGCGGTCGCTGGTCTGCGCACGGACGGCGCTTTGCTGGGGGGGCAGGACATTCGCCTGGAGGCGCAGTCCCTCAGCAACCGTGGTGGCGTCCTCCTGGCCACGAATACGTTGCGCGTACAAGCCGGCAGCCTGGGAGGCGATGGCCAGCTCCTGAGTCTGGGGGACCTGAACCTCGACCTCGTTCAGGATGTCCTGCACACGGGCACCTTGCGTGCCGGCCGGGATGCGACCGTTCAGACACAGGGCTCGGTGGTCAACACGGGCGAGATCAGCGCGGGGGGCACCTTGCGCCTGAAAGCGGCCAGCCTGGACAACCGGGTCTCGGGCGTCGTTTTAGGCGATCACCTGCATATCGCGCTGGATGCGGCGCAGGGCCTGACCAACCGCGGCCTCATGGACGGCGCGCAGATCGATATTGACACCCGCATCCTTCGCAACCTCGGCACCGGACGCCTCTACGGAGACCGCATTGCCCTGGCTGCTGATGTCCTCGTGAATGCGTCGGAGGGAGCGGCATCGCCCGTGATCGCTGCGCGAGAGCGCATGGACCTGGGTGTGGGCTCCTTGGAGAACCATGAGCACGCCCTGATCTTCAGCGCCGGCGACCTGGCCATCGGGGGTGCGCTGGATGCAAGCCGTCGCGCCGTGTCTCGGGCTGGCGCAGTACGAAACGCCAGCGCCACCCTGGAGGCGCTGGGTCACCTGCAGATCGCCGCGGGCGCAGTGGTCAACGAAGACCTGCATTTCCGCACCCAAATCGTCGATCTGCCCGGGCAGCAGGTGACCGAACTCGCCGGGCAGGGCGCGTCACGCCGCTACCTTCCCGGTGAACCCGACGTGTATGTGTACAACGACGAATCCGACTACCTGCATACGCCCGAGGGCAATCACGAGGTCTGGCATCGCTACGAGTTCACGCGCCATGTGAGCGAGACGCGTATCGCGCAGGCTGACCCGGCGCGCATCCTCAGCGGCGCTCGCCTGCAGATCACGGCAGACCACGTTCTCAATGACAAGGGCCACCTCCTGGCCGGGGGCGACCTGGTGATCCAGGGTGCCCTCACGAACACCGAACCGGCGGGTACGCGGATCACGCGGGAGCAGGGCGACGTCATCACCACCTCACGTCAGAACGAAAAAGGTCGTGACATCAGCCGGATCGAGCAAGCGACCTACCAGCCCCCGGACCGGATCGAGACCATCACGCTGAGTTCCTCGCTGGCTCGCAGCCACACGGCGGCCTCCAGCGGCGCCGCGCCGCCGCCTGCTCGGAACCCGGCGGGGGCCACCAGTGCAACACCGTCCACTGGCGCGGTCGACCCCGGCATCCGCACCGGCCGGATCGATGCGCGGGTCCCGCCGTCCAGCCTGTTTCGGACGGTGCCCGATCCGGCCAGCCGTGTCCTGGTCGAGACCGATCCCCGATTCACCCAGTACCGCCTGTGGCTGGGGTCCGATTACCTCCTGAACGCCATGGGCCAGGATCCTTCCGCCCTGCAAAAGCGCCTTGGCGACGGCTTCTACGAGCAGCGTCTCGTCCGCGAGCAGGTCGCCCAGCTCACGGGCCGCCGCTTCCTGGCGGGTTATGCCAGCGACGAAGAGCAGTTCCGCGCCCTCATGGACAGCGGTGCCACCTTCGCCCGCGCCTACGACCTGCGCCCGGGCATCGCCCTCAGCGCCGAGCAGATGGCGCAACTCACTTCCGACATCGTCTGGCTGGTCGAACAGGAGGTCACGCTGCCCGATGGTCGCATCACCCGGGCTCTGGTGCCCCAGGTCTACGCGCGGGTCCGCGAGGGCGACTTGTCGGCGTCAGGGGCCCTGATCGCCGGGCGCACTGTGGACCTGCAGCTCACGGGTGACCTCACCAACCGCGGTGCGATCCAGGGCGCCGACGCCCTGCGTATCCAGGCCCGCAACCTGAAGAACCTGGGTGGGCGGCTGTCGGGCGGCACCGTCGACTTGAACGCGCTCGAGGACATCGACAACCTGGGCGGCCAGGTTCGCGCGGACCGGCGCCTGGTGCTGTACGCGGGCCGTGACCTGAATATCGCCTCGACCCTGGTCACTACCCTTAGCGAGCAAGGCGAACGGACCGCGATTGACCGTGTGGCCTCCCTACAGGTCGCGTCCCCGGGCGGCAGCCTCTTGGCCGGCGCCGGTCGCGATGTCCACCTCACCGCGGCCGATGTACGCAGCGAAGGCACGCTGACTGTGCAGGCCGGGCGCGACCTGCACCTGGACACCTTGGGCCTCTCGGCCCACGAGGCCATCGAACGCGACCCCGCCAACTACCGCCGCGAGTCGCAGCGCTCCGAGGCAGGCAGCACCCTGCAGGCGCAGGACCAGGTGCTTTTGCAAGCCGGTCATGACCTGCAGGCGCGTGCAGCCCGCGTTACCAGCGTCGATGGTGCGCTGGTGGCCAGTGCCGGGCGCGATGTGTTGATTGTCGCGGGGGAATCCCACGTGCAGGTCGATGACGCCCACCGCTCCACCAGCCGAGGGACCTTCTCCAGAAAGACCCTTACCACCCGCAAGGGCGAGGACGAGACCACGGCACAGGCCGCTGTCTTCAGCGGCGTCACCACCGAGGTGATGGCCGGCCGCGACATGACCCTCACCGGTAGCCAGGTGGTCAGCGAACGCGGGACCGCCCTCGGCGCTGGGCGGGACCTGACCGTCCAGGCGGCCACCGAGACCCGCACCCTGACGGACGAACGCAGCATCGATCGGTCGGGTCTGTTCGGAACGGGCGGCTTGGGCTTCACCCTGGGCGCCCAGCGCCAGGCGACCCAGCAGCAAGAGTCCGACACGTCCGCATCGGGCAGCACGGTGGGCAGTGTCCGTGGTGATATACGGATCGAAGCTGCAGGTCGGTACCGCCAAGTGGGCAGCGAAGTGCTGGCGCCGGGAGGCGATGTCGACCTCCAGGCGGGCCGGATCGAAGTGGTCGAGGCCCGAGAGATCCACCGTTTTGAGAGTGCGACGCAGGCGCGCCAGAGTGGCCTGACGGTCAGCCTCTCCAACCCGGTCGCCAACGCCATCCAGACGGTACGGCGTGTGCGGCAGGCCCAGCGTGAAGCGGGGGATTCCCGGGTGAATGCCTTGGCGGCCCTGACCCAGGCCCTGGCTGTCTATGAGGCAGGTTCTGCGGTAGCCGACGCCCCGACCCTGGCGGGTGGCGTCAGCCTCAACGTCACCGCGGGATCGAGTCGGAGTGCTTCCCAAACGTCGCAGGTGGCGGAGACGGCCGTAGGCTCGCGGGTTTCGGCGGGGAACGACCTGCGTGTCCGCGCCCTGGGGCGGGCCTCAGCGGCCGATATCGTCATCCAGGGCAGCCACGTCGAGGCGGGCGGCGTCGTCGATCTGGAGGCGGGCGACGCAGTTCATCTTTTGGCGGCCCGCAATGCTTCACGCCAGCACAGCGAAGAGCGCAGTGCCAGTCACGGCGTCGGCATGAGCGCGGGCATCGGCGGACCGGCTCCAGGAATCAGTGTCATGGCCCATGCCAGCCGGGGCACTGGACGGGGGGACGGTGAGGCGCAGACCTGGACCTACGCGCGGGTCATTGGCGGGAGTGTGGTGCGTATCGAAAGTACCGGCGATACCGCCTTGCGCGGCGCAGTGGTCCAGGCGCCCGAGGTCACTGCGCGCATCGGTGGAAACTTCTGGGTGGAGAGCCTGCAGGACACGGCGCGCTACGCCAGCCACCAGCGTTCGGCAGGTGCGGGCGTTTCCTACGGCAGCGCCGGCCTGCGGGGTGAACTCCATGCCGGGCGCAGCGACGCGGACATGCGCTTTGCCAGCGTCTCCGAGCAGAGCGGTATCGTGGCCGGTCCAGGTGGTTTTGATATCGCGGTGCGCGGCACCACGGACCTGAAGGGGGGCAAGCTGTCCGGCGGCGAGGGGGCGACCTCCCAGGTTGTCAACCGGCTCACGACGGCGGCCATCACAACCAGCGACCTGGAGAACACGGCATCCGCGACGGCCAGCAGCAGCGGCGCATCCCTGAGCAGCGACCTGCTCACGCGCGGTAAGTACGGCGCCGCCAAGGCCTTGGTCGCGAACACGATGCTCAACGCGACTGAGGGCCAGCAGTCAGAGGGGCAGACCCGGTCCGTGGTCAGTCCGGGCGAAGTCACGGTCACCGACGAAGTACGTCAGCGCGCCCTGACAGGAACAAGCGGTTCGCAGACCGTCGCGAGTTTGACGCGCGACACCAGCGCCTCCCACTCGCCGGTGTTCCGCCTGGAGGTCGACGCCGTCCAGCGTGCCGTCAATGCCCAGCGCGTCATCAAGCAAGAGACCTTTAAAGCGGTCACGGTGTTCACGGATGAAGCGTATCGGTCGCGGTTTGAGGTGAAGCCGAAGTTGTTGAAGGTGGAGTGCAGCGCGGGTGCGAACTGTGTGCAGGACCCGTCGCGTCTGGTTTACAGGGAAGTCAGTGCAGAGGAGTTCAAAACGGCGCCAGCGGGTACGGTGTTTGCTGTCAATGGCATCTTGAACGACGAAAAAAGGGGCTCGGAGCTGTCATACCAAAACGCAGACCAGACTGCCTTGAAGAAGTTGACTCAGTCTGGGAAGCCTGAGGCCGTCTACCTGATGCACATCGCTCCTGCGCGTCACACGCTGTCCGAATTGCTGGGGGTGGCCTACGAGAAGGTTACGGCTGAAGCTGATTACCGATTAGCCAATTTCCTGGGTTATACGAGCGGACAGGCGCTCTATGCCGATCTCTTGAGAAGTAGAGGGCAGACGGCGACGGTATCGCTGGGGCATAGCCGCGGTACTTTGGTGCAAGCTGCGGCGTTCTCAATTCTGGCGAACACCAAGGACGAAGCCGGCAATAGCTATGTCAATCCCGAGCTGTCGGTACGAGGTGTTGGAGGCGCCACGTCCGCCAGCAACTACACAGATAGAGCATCGTTGCTCCTCGGAGAAAAGGGGGATAAGAGCCAAATCTCATTCACTTATTTCAGCAATGACCCAGTATCGGCGTCGTCGGTGGCTGGTGGAAATCCTGGGATTTGGACTCTTTCTGATCTATGGCAGGTTTGGAAAACGACCAACAGCATGCACAGTTGCTATGGAAGTGGCTCATTAGGGTGTGCGCAAGTAGAGGCCCCGCTCCCGGGTGGACCGCAGGGTACGCCAGATGGCAACGCGAAATTAGTCAGATTTGTGGGCGGCAGGCTTGTGACCCCCGACTCTGTTAACCCACGGGAGAAGAGATGAGCTATCTGAGATGGTCGTTGGTTGTATGCGCCCTGTTCCTCGTGGGGTGTTTCAGCGTCAGAAGTTATCGAGCGCACGAGGATCGTTATTTGCGTCCCGGTGCGCTGGATATGCCACTCACAGGCGCCTATTCGACATACCACCTAAATCTCCTGGGGCGCTATCGCGTTACGCACGACTGGCTGAATACATCTCCGTGTGCCTATCGGGCGTATGAGCGTGAGGCGCCGACTGGGAAGTACCGGTCAAATGTCTGGGACGTCGCCGATATCTACGAAGCTGGCGGAAAGACTTGGCAGGGAAGCAATGTGGGAGGACCGCCGAAAAATTTTGACGCTTGGGTTCGCAGTGTCGAAGAAATCTCTCGATCCGTCGGTCAAGAAGGTCAGATCGTTGAGGTTGGCCTAAATTCGCTCTGCTTTGAAGCCTGGTGGAACAGCAGCCACTACCTTTTGGCGCGGCTACGAAAGGCGTCGCTCGAGGAAGTGCAGCGGGAAGTGGTCGCTGGGTCAGGCATGTCCGTTCAATGGACCCGCCGAACGCTCAACGGAATGGAATGGCAGGTCGTGAAGGTTGCCCCAGAGAAGATGGAGACACGTCGACCGAACGGATCGGGTGGACTGTACGAGACCTGGATTACCGCCCTCGGCGATACCGGCTACGTGATCGCGTTCTCCCTCGGTGCCAGCAAGGAATCCCTGGACCATCCACGTGCCCACGCGGCATTCGAGGCCACCTTCCAGCATCTGCTTAATTCCTTGAAAGTCGAGCCTCTTTGACCATTTCATGCTCATCAGGATTTGACGAATAGAAGCGACTTGATCGGCCGTTCGATGCTGGTCAGAAAGATGAAAATAAAACCATCAAGCGGTGCCTAGCATCTGGCGTCTTTCCATTCCCCAGAGACTCGCCATGTCATTGTTCGCTCGTTGCTTTCATTCGCTGCTTGCAGCACTCCTGATTTCCAGCCTCGCCGCCTGCGGTGGCGGTGGTGATGGTGATGTATCCGCCGATACCGTCAAGGTCGACGCGCGCATTTCTCCCTACGTCGGTCGGTGGGTCGCATGCTCGGGTACCAGTTCCAATAACAGCGAAAAAGATGAGTTCCTCGTGACGGCGATCGGCGGCAGCAAGACGGCTGTTACGCGCACCCTGACCCGGCACGCTGGCTCTGCGACTTGCGCAAGCTCGCCCACCCCGATCCTGGAAGAGAAAAGCGTCATGACCTTGCTGGGCGCTACGGTGACGGTGGTCGACCCGGCCATCGGCTCGGTCACTCTGGAGAAGTTGTCCCAGGCTGGGGACCGCCTCACCTACTCGGGCAACCCGCCAAGTCCGACCACCAGCCCCTTCTCGGGCACTGTATTTGCGGGCGTGGTTGACGGATCCCCGGCTGTTATCCGCATCGGTGACGCCGACCCACTCAACGCGCAGAGCACTCCGACGGCGCTGCTTCCTCAGGTCTACGTAAAGCAGCCCTAAGCGGGTCGCAGTCCTTAGACCCGTGGCCCTGGCGCGATCTCAGGCCCGCGCAGGCCGAATCGCATTCTTCGGCCTGAACGCCTTGCACACCGCGTCATCCGCCTCGAGGTAAGGCCCCCCGATCAGGTCGATGCAATACGGCACCGCCGCAAAGATGCCGGGTACCAGTGACTGGCCCTGGGCGTCCTTCAGTCCTTCCAGCGTCTCCTGGATGGACTTGGGTTGCCCCGGCAGGTTGATGATCAAGGTCTGGCCCCGGATCACCGCCACTTGCCGCGACAGGATGGCGGTCGGCACGAACTTCAGGCTGATCTGTCGCATCTGCTCGCCGAACCCTGGCATTTCTCGGTCGGCGATGGCCAGCGTGGCCTCCGGAGTGACATCGCGCGGGGCCGGGCCGGTGCCGCCAGTGGTCAGCACCAGGGCACATCCCGCATCGGCCAGTTCCACCAGCGCCGCGCTGATGCGGTCCTTCTCGTCGGGGATCAGCCTGGCGTCGAAGGTGAGCGGGTTGCGCAGCGCGCGCGTCAACCAGTCCTTCAGCGCAGGCAGGCCCTTGTCCTCATAGACGCCAGATGACGCCCGGTCGCTGATCGACACGATGCCGATGCGCACCGGGTCATGCACGAAGGCGGATTCAGCCATGGTCGTCCTCCTGTGAAGTCGCTTCACCGTCGCGCGAGGTCTCTGTCATAGAGGTCATCTGCTCGCGCACCAGCTGAAAGATCTCGCGGTAAGCCCGCCCCTGGCGCGGTGCCAACCCGCGCGAGGCGGCGTCGGCGTCCGGGGCAGGCCGGTCCTTGCGTGCCTGGCGCACCAGCGAACGCAGCTGCTGGCCGTCGGTGCCGGGGTAGTGCGTGAGCCACTCGCCCACCGCCTCGTCACGCGTGATCAGGTCTTCGCGCCAGCGCTCGGCCTCATGCAGGGCCAGGGTCTCGCGGGCCGAGCCCGCGTGCTGGGTGGCGAGTGCCTCGCGGACCGCCTCCAGCGTGGCCTCATCCAGCCCCCGCATCAGCTTGCCCACGAACTGCATCTGCCGACGCTTGCCCTCGAAGTTCGTGATGCGGCCGGCCTCGGTCAGGGCGTCCAGCAGCTTCTCGGGCAGGGCCAGACCCGCCAGCAGATCGCTGCGCAGAGTCACCAGGGCCTCGCCGAGCTTTTGCAGCTCGGCACTCTCCTTTTTCAGGTCGGTGCGGCTGATGTCCGTGCCTTTGAGTTCAGCCTTGAGCTGCAGGTCCAGTTCGCTGCCTTCGGCCACAAACTGGCCGCGCACGAAATAGCCTTTTTTGGGTTTGCGTGACATGGTGGGAATCGGGGAGGCGGGCTGCGCCGCGCAGGGGTCGCAAGTATCATAGCCCCGCCATGAATACACCCGTCTCCCGCCCCGCCGACCGCACCGACAGCGGCTTCGCCTACACCCGCGCTTATTTCGAACACCTGGTCGACATGGCCCTGGGCCACGCGAAGACGCTGGGCGCTACCGACGCCGGCGCCGAGGCCTCCGAGGGCTGCGGTCTGAGTGTCTCGGTGCGCAAGGGCGAGATCGAGCAGGTCGAGCGCAATCGCGACAAATCGCTGGGTATCACCGTCTACGTCGGCCAGCGCCGGGGCAACGCCAGTACCTCTGATTTCTCCGAGGCAGCGATCCGACAGACCGTGCAGGCCGCCTACGACATCGCCCGCTTCACCGCCGAAGACCCGGTGGCGGGTCTGCCCGACGCCGCCGACATCGCGCAGCCCCAGGATCAGCCCGACCTCGACCTGTTCCACCCCTGGACGATCGACAGCGAGCAGGCGGCGCAGATGGCCCTGGCCTGTGAGGCGGCGGCCCTCAAGACCAGCCGCAAGATCACCAACAGCGAAGGCGCAGGTGTCTCCGCGCAGCAAAGCCACTTCTTCAGCGCCCACACCCGCGGGTTTCGTGGCGGCTATTCCACTTCGCGCCACTCGATGTCGGTCGCGCCCATCGCGGGCCGTGGCGACAACATGCAGCGCGACGCCTGGTACACCTCGATGCGCCGTGCGCAGGACCTGGCCTCTCCTGAGGCTGTGGGGCGCTACGCCGCCGAACGCGCGCTCTCGCGCCTGAACGCGCGCAAGATCCCCACCCGCGAGTGCCCGGTGCTGTTCGAATCGCCGCTGGCGGCAGGCCTGCTGGGTTCATTCGTGCAGGCCACCAGTGGTGGGCCGCTGTATCGCCGCAGCACCTTCCTGCTCGACTCTCTGGGCAAGCAGGTGTTCCCCAAACACATCGACCTGGCGGAAGACCCGCATGTCGCCCGCGGCAAGGGCAGCGCGCCCTTCGACGACGAGGGCGTGCGGACCACCGCGCGCAAGGTGGTCGATGCCGGCCGGGTCGGGGGCTATTTCCTGTCCACCTACTCAGCCCGCAAGCTGGGCATGAAGACCACGGGCAACGCCGGTGGCTCCCACAACCTCACCCTCACCTCGCGCCTCACGCAGCCCGGCGACGACTTGGACGCGATGCTGCGCAAGCTGGGTACGGGCCTGTTCGTGATCGAGCTGATGGGGCAGGGCGTGAACTACGTCACCGGCGACTACTCGCGCGGCGCCAGCGGCTTCTGGGTGGAGAAAGGGCAGATCGCCTACCCGGTCGAAGAGATCACCATTGCCGGCAACCTCAAGGACATGTTCCTGGGCCTGGAGGCCCTGGGGGCTGATGCCTACAACTACGGCGCCAAGACGGTGGGCTCGATCTTGATCAACCGGATGAAGGTGGCAGGGAGTTAAGGCTCCCCCTAGGGGGCGGCACCAGCGGCCCGGCAAAGCCGGTTCCGCGGTGGCCCCGCATTGAACCCCTTAACCGGCGAGCGCGGCCTTGACCGCGGCCGACACCTGGCCCATGTCGGCCTTGCCGGCCAGCCGGGTCTTGACCGCGCCCATGACCTTGCCCATGTCGCCGGGGCCCTGGGCGCCGAGTTCGGCGACGATGGCCTTCACTTCGACCGCCACTTCATCGGCCGACAGGCGCGCAGGCAGGTAGACCTGCAGCACCGCCATCTCGGCCGCTTCCTTGTCGGCCAGGTCTTGGCGAGCGGCTTTCTGGAAGGCTTCGATGCTGTCCTTGCGCTGCTTGATCAGCTTGTCGACGATGGCGATGACGCCGGCGTCATCAAGTTCCACGCGGTCGTCCACTTCCTTTTGCTTGATGGCAGCGGTGAGCATGCGGATCGCGCCCAGGCGCTCGCTGTCCTTGGCGCGCATGGCGGCCTTCATGTCGTCGGTGATGCGTTCTTTCAGGGACATGGTGGGAGTCCTTTCAAATAAATCAAAAGCCCGCGCGGGCGTCCCCGGGCGGGCTTGAAGGCGCGAAGCCGGGGAAGCTCAGTACAGCTTCTTGGGCAGCTGCATGCTGCGTACGCGCTTGTAGTGGCGCTTGACGGCGGCGGCCTTCTTGCGCTTGCGCTCGGCGGTGGGCTTTTCGTAGAACTCGCGGGCGCGCAGCTCGGTCAGCAGGCCCAGTTTCTCGATGGTGCGCTTGAAGCGGCGCAGGGCCACGTCGAACGGCTCGTTTTCTTTGACACGGATGGTCGTCATGCGTTTTTTGGATCCAATTGGGTGCCGCAAGAAGATCGGGCTTGCAGCGAGGGGTCCCCGGCTCGTAAGTTGATCAGGCCGCCGGGGGATTGCCAGCGAAGCCGCAGATTATAGCCCTCCCGGGCAGGGGGGCAAGCCGGGGGCCGGGTACCCCGGGATGCGGGGTCAGGCTGCCCGGCCCGCCCGCTGGGCCATTCCTTGGGCGCAGGCCCAGCCGCTGGACCAGGCCCACTGAAAGTTGTAGCCCCCCAGCCACCCGGTGATGTCCACCACCTCCCCAATGAAATACAGCCCGGGCTGGTTCGATTCCAGGGTCTGCTGGGACAGCGCCCGGGTGTCCACCCCGCCGGCCGTCACCTCGGCCTTCTTGTAGCCCTCGGTGCCGGTGGGCACCAGCGCCCAGGCGGAAAGGCGCTGCGCCAGGCTGGCCAGGGCCTTGTCCGAGGCTTCGTTGATCGGGCGCTGCCAGGCCGGGTCCTGACCGGCCCAGGCGTCCGCCAGGCGGGTTGGCACATGGGTGGCCAGTTCGTTGGCGATGCGCTTGCGGGAGGTGGCCTTGGCCTGCAGGAGGACGTCGGCCAGGGCCGCGCCAGGGGCGAGGTCCAACCGCACCGGGGTGCCGGCCTGCCAGTAGCTGGAGATCTGCAGCACCGCCGGCCCGGACAGCCCGCGGTGCGTGAACAGCAGGTCCTCGTCGAAGGCCATGAGCGACTTCTTCGCGCCGGTCTCGATGCGCACCGGCAGCGACAG
>JBEEIS010000025.1:0-3416 GCA_041169755.1 Pseudomonadota bacterium
GCCAGGCGCGAGATCGGCACGCAGGTGTCGGTGGACAGGCAGCGGCAGCCTGGGCGTGATTGCACCGCCGCGAAATACGCGTTGTGTCGCGCAGTCCACAGGCGGGTGCGTTCCTCGGGCGTGGTCGCCCACTCAAAGGCGTTGCCGCCGAATTCATTCGCGATCTCTTGCACCGCCTGGGCCTGCTCCTGCACGCCCGCGGGCGAGCCATGGAACTCCATCAGCAGCATCGGCTCCTCGCGCAGATTGAGCTTGCTGTGCGCATTCACCACGCGCACCGAGTTGTGGTCGATCAACTCCACCCGTGCGATCGGGATGCCCATTTGAATGATCTGGATGGTGGTGCGCACCGCGGCCTCGATACTCGGGAACGAGCAGATCGCCGCCGAAATCGCCTCGGGGATCGGGTACAGGCGCAGCGTCACTTCGGTGATCACGCCCAGCGTGCCCTCGCTGCCGACGAAGAGGCGCGTGAGGTCATAGCCCGCCGACGATTTCTTGGCGCGCGTGCCGGTGCGAATCACTTCTCCACTGGCGGTCACCACCTCCAGTGCCAGCACGTTCTCGCGCATGGTGCCGTAACGCACCGCGTTCGTGCCGCTGGCGCGGGTCGCGCTCATGCCGCCGATGGACGCATCGGCGCCCGGGTCGATCGGGAAAAACAGGCCCGTGCTCTTGATTTCTTCATTGAGCTGTTTGCGCGTCACGCCGGGCTGCACGGTCACCGTGAGGTCCTCGGGATTCACGGCCAGCACCTGGTTCATGCGGCCCACGTCGATGCTGATGCCCCCTTGCACCGCCAGCAGGTGGCCTTCGAGCGAGGAGCCCACGCCGAAGGGAATCACCGGCACCGCGTGCTGCGAGGCCAGAGCGACGGCATCGGCCACGTCCTGCGTGCTCTGTGCGAACACCACGGCCGCCGGCGGCGGCGCGCTCAAAGGGGACTCGTCGCGGCCATGCTGCTCGCGCACCGCCATCGCGGTAGAGCACTGGGCGCCAAAGCGCGCCTTCAGGGCCTCGATCAGGGCGGCGGGCACTTCGCGCGGGGTCACGGGCGCCAGGTGGGTGAGGGTGGCGGGAGCGTTCATGGGCGGACTTCCAGTCGGGCAGGCCGCGAGTGTACGCAACCGTCAGCTTGGCGTCTGTGGGGGGTTTCGAGCCCGTCTTGCACAATGGCGGCTTCGCCTCGCATTCGACGCAACGGAGACTCCATGGGCAACCGCCTCACCCAGATCGCTACCCGCACCGGCGACGACGGCACCACCGGGCTGGGAGACAACACCCGCGTGCCCAAGCACCACCTGCGCGTGCAGGCCATGGGCGACGTGGACGAACTCAATTCCCACATCGGTCTGCTGCTGTGCGAACCCCTGCCCAAGGACGTGCGCACCCTCCTGGTCGAGGTGCAGCACCAGCTGTTCAACCTGGGCGGCGAGTTGTCCATCCCGGGCTTCGAGCTGCTGCAGGCTGATGCGGTTCTGGCGCTGGACCAGGCCCTGGAGGCGTACAACGCGGTCTTGCCCAAGCTCGAGGAATTCATCCTGCCCGCCGGCACCCGGGCGGCCGCCCAGGCCCATGTGTGCCGCACCGTGGCCCGCCGGGCCGAGCGGGCGGTGGTGGCCCTGGGCGCGCAGGACACCTTGCGCGATAGGCCCCGCCAGTACCTCAACCGCCTGTCCGACCTGATGTTCGTGCTCGCGCGGGTTCTCAACCGCATGAACGGTGGGGATGACGTCTACTGGAAAAGCCGTCGTTTGACGGGCTCGGGCGGCAGCGCCGCCTGAAAGCGCTGAGCGCCGGACTACCCGGCCGCGGAGCCGGGCGAGGTCGGGCGCTGGCGCCGGCAGGCGTCACTGCAGTACTTCACCTCGTCCCACGTGCGTTCCCAGCGCTTGCGCCAGGTCATGGGCCGGCCGCAGGCCACGCAGGGCTTGCTGGGCAGGTGCTGCTTGTTGCCCTTGAACCCGCGGGGTGCTGTCATGCGTGGATTATTCGCGAGAACTGAAGGGCTGTGGATTTGCCCATCAGTATAAACCCGCGTCATTAATTCGAAAGCATTGCTTTAGAGTCGGGTTGTCGCCGAAGAGCAGTTGGTTCGTGTGACTGGTTGGCAGCCCGCCCCGCGGGCGGGTCTGCCGGTTTCCCCTCCCATGACAGGAACGTCCCCATGAAAATCGCGCTCCCTTTGATCGCCCTGCTCGCCAGCTTGAACACGATGGCTTTCGCCGCAAGCGAAGCACCGTCACCCGCACCCGCACCCATCCTCAAATCCAATTTTGGGCAAATTGTTTCGGGCCAGGCGCACGAGCGCAATGCCGCACGCAAGAAGGCACGCAACAACCCCTGTCTTGCTGGCTACCCAAACGAAGAGAAATCCGAGACTTATGGCGTGCACGCCGACGACGTGGCGACTTACTCCTCCGCGCGCACAGGCTGGCTTCCCGCCCCCTGCGGCGTGAGCATGTAGGTCGTCCCGCGTCAGGACGGGTGCGCCGTTGGCGCCGGCCCGTCCGGGCGGGCCGCAGCTGCTAGGCTGCGGCCATGAGCGCCCCTTTCGTTCCCCAGATTCGCCTGTATCAAGACTGGCTGCGCGACCAGCGCGGCCTGCACTTTGACACCTATGACGCGATGTGGCGGTGGTCCACCACCGACCTGTCGGCCTTCTGGCAAAGCGTCTGGGATTTCTTCGAATTGCAGTCGCCCACGCCACACCGCGCGGTGCTGGCCGCAGCGCGCATGCCCGGCGCGCGCTGGTTCGAGGGCGCGCAGTGCAATTACGTGCAGCAGGTGTTCCGCCACGTGGTGCCCGCCCACGCCGCAGGCTTTCCGGCGCTCATCGCCCGCAACGAGCGCGGCGACCATCGTGAAATCAGCTGGCCTGAATTGCATCGCCAGGTCGCGTCGCTGGCCTTGCACCTGCGCGCGCAGGGCGTGCAGCCGGGCGATCGCGTCGCCGCCTACCTGCCCAACATTCCCGAGGCCATCGTCGCCTTCCTGGCCTGCGCCAGCCTCGGCGCGGTCTGGAGCGTGTGCGCGCCCGACATGGGGACGAACGCCGTGCTCGATCGCTTCAAGCAAATCGAGCCCAAGGTGCTGATCGCCTGCGACGGCGTGCGCTATGGCGGCCGCGACATCGACCGCACGGCCACCGTGGCCGAACTGCGCGCGGCCTTGCCCAGCGTGAGGCACCTCATCGTGCATGACAACCTGGGCATACCGCGCGACGCGCTGAAGGTGCTGGGGGCCTACGCCCGCCTTGCGGACACTCTCACCGCCGACGAGGCCGCCACTACCGCCTTCGAACCGGTGTGGCTGCCCTTCGATCACCCGCTGTGGATCGTCTATTCCAGCGGCACCACCGGTCTGCCCAAGCCCATCGTGCACGGTCACGGCGGCACCGTCATCGTTGCCCTGGC
>JBEEIS010000026.1:0-23725 GCA_041169755.1 Pseudomonadota bacterium
CGGTCGCGGTTGCCCTGGCAGAAGTCGATGTCGAAGTCGGGCATCGACACCCGCTCGGGGTTCAGGAAACGCTCGAACAGCAGGTTGTATTGCAGCGGGTCGAGGTCGGTGATCTTCAGGGAGTAGGCCACCAGAGATCCGGCGCCCGAGCCCCGGCCCGGGCCGACGGGGCAGCCATTGTTCTTGGCCCAGTTGATGAAGTCGCCCACGATGAGGAAGTAGCCCGGGAACCCCATCTTGAGAATGGTGTTGATCTCGAACTCCAGGCGCTCGACGTAGCGCGGCATCTCCTGGGCGCGCCGAGCTTCGTCTGGATAGAGATGCGCCATGCGCTCTTTGAGGCCCTCATGCGAGGCGTAGCGGAAGTACTCTTCGATCGGCATGCGCCGGCCGTCGATCTCGGGCGTGGGGAATTCCGGCAGGCGCGGCTTGCCCAGTTCCAGCGTGAGGTTGCAGCGACGCGCGATCTCCAGCGTGTTGGCCACTGCCGCTGGCAGGTCGGCAAAGAGCGCCTGCATCTGCGCGGCACTCTTGAAGTACTGCTCGCGGGTGAACTTGCGTACGCGCCGGGCGTTGCCCAGGATCTCGCCTTCGGCGATGCACACACGGGCCTCGTGCGCTTCGTAGTCGTCCTCGGCCAGGAACTGCACCGGGTGGGTGGCGACCACCGGCAGCTTCAGACCTGCGGCCAGTTGTACGGTGGCAGCGACATGTACTTCGTCGTCAGACCGGCCGGCGCGCTGCACCTCCAGGTAGAAGCGGTGCGGGAACAGGCCCGCCAGAGTGAGGGCCACCTCGGTGGCACGCTGGCGATCACGGTACTGACCCTGGGCCAGGGCCTGGCCCACCGGGCCGGCCTGCGCGCCCGAGAGCAGCAGCAGGCCCTCGCCCAGTTCCTGCAGCCATTCGAGCTTGCAGGCGCCCTGGGCACGCACGACGTTGTGCGTCCAGCCGCGCGCGAGCAGTTCGCACAGGTTCAGGTAGCCGCGGTGGTTCTGTACCAGCAGCAGCACCCGCGCGAGCTGGCTGGCGTCGGTGCCCAGACCTTGCAGCCACACCTCGGCGCCAATCAGCGGCTTGACGCCCGCGCCGCGTGCCGCCTTGTAGAACTTGATGGCGCCAAAGAGATTGTTCAGGTCGGTGACCGCGAGCGCGGGTTGCGCGTCGGCGGCGGCGGCCTTCACGGTGTCGTCGATGCGGCAGGTGCCGTCGACCACGGAGAATTCGGAGTGCAGGCGCAGGTGGACGAACATAGCCTCATTGTAGGAAGTCAGGCCGTACCGCCCCCGCCTAAAATCGCCTGCCTGTGCCCGAAATTCTCAACGTTTCCGCTTACAAGTTCGTCGCTCTGGACGACTGCGACGCCCTGCGCGAGCGGCTGCTCGAGCAGGCGCAGGCCGCGGGGCTGCGCGGCACCATCTTGCTGGCACACGAAGGCATCAATCTTTTTCTCGCGGGCGAAGCCGGCGTGCTGCGCGTCTATCTGAACACCCTGCAGTCTGATCCGCGCCTGTCGAACCTGCCAATCAAGGAAAGCTGGTCGCAGGCGGTACCGTTTCGCAAGATGCTGGTGAAGGTCAAGCGCGAGATCATCCGCATGAACCACCCGACGATCCAGCCGCAGGCCGGACGCGCGCCGGCGGTGGATGCGGCCACGGTGCGCCGCTGGCTGGACCAGGGGCACGACGATAACGGCCGGCCGGTGGTGACCCTGGACACGCGCAATGCCTTCGAGGTCGATGAAGGCACCTTCGAGGGGGCCATCGACTGGCGCCTGTCGAAATTCAGCGATTTTCCGCAGGCGGTACAGGCGCACCTGCCCGAGCTCCAGGGCAAGACTGTCGTGAGCTTTTGCACCGGCGGCATCCGCTGCGAGAAAGCCGCCATCTACCTGCGCGAGGCCGGCCTGCAGGATGTCTGGCAGCTCGAGGGCGGGATCCTGCGTTACTTCGAGGAAGTGGGCGCCGCCCACTACCGAGGCCGCTGCTTCGTCTTCGATGAACGGCGAGCCGTGGACGAGGGTCTGGGGTCGGTACCGGGCTGAACGGTGGCAGCCCTGGCGCGCGGGCTCAATCGCGCAGCAGGCGCAGCACCCCCGAGTGGAACTCGCGCCCGTACAGGATGGCCACCACCAGGGCCGAGGCCACCGCCAAACCCAGCGGCGAGAAGAACCAGGCCAGCGCCGCGAACGCGAAGTAGTAGGCCCGTACACCGTCGTTGAACGTCTCGGCCGCGGCACCCACCAGGGCGGCCGCGCGGTCCACATAGGCTTGCCGCTGCACCTGCCCGGACTCGAACTCGCGGGGGGTGGGCATGGCGCCGAGCATCAGGGCCACGAAGGAGTACTGGCGCATCGACCAGGTGAAGCGAAAGAACGCGAAGGTGAAGATACCCGCGAGTACCACCACCTTGATCTCCAGGGCGGCGCGTGAGGTCGCCACCGCGAAGGGCATCTCGCGCACCAGTTCGGCCGCCTTGTCCATGGCGCCAAGCAGGGCCAGCACCCCCCCGATCACGATCAGGGTGGCTGACGCGAAGAAGGAGGGACTGTGCGAGAGACTTTGCGTGATCACCCCGTCCAGGATGCGGGGGTCGCGCGAGGTGGCCTGCGCCATCCAGTGGCGCCGCCAGCTGTTCGTGACCGCCAGGAGCGTCACACCGCGCTGACTGGCATTGCGTGAGTACCACGCATAACCCACCCACACGGAGACGAACCAGGCGAAGGCAAGCAGGTCTTGCCAGGACAGGGGAGACAGCAGGGTCATGGTCCGATCATAGGACGGCCCGCTTCAGCCTCCCCGTGAACCTCTCGGTCAGAGGGAAATCACCGGGCCCACTTGGCTGCGGCTTCGGCGACACGCTGGCCGAACTGGCGCGCGGTCTCCAGATCGCCCGGCAGCATCTCGCCGACCGAAGCGTCGGACGGCGTGGCAGCCATGGCACCTGCGGAGGAACCGATCCAGTTCACGTCGTTGCGGGTGGCCGCCTTGGCGTTGGCGGGCATCATGCCGCTACCCACCCACAGTCCGCCATGCTGCATGGCCAGGGTGGTGAAGTAGGCCAGAGTGCTGGCCTTGTCGCCGTTGGTGCTGGCACTGTTGGTGAAGCCGGCGAACAGCTTGTTCCTCCAGGCCTGGGTGAACCAGGCCTTGGACGAGGCGTCGGCGAATTTCTTGAACTGCCAGCTCGGGCCACCCATGTAGGTGGGCGAGCCGAAAACGATCGCGTCGGCAGCGCCCAGGGCCTGCCAATCGGCATCGGTGAGGTTGCCCTCGGCGTCAATGGCGACCAGACGGGCGCTGGCACCGGCGCCCTCGGCGACGGCCTGGGCCTGGCGCTGGGTGTGGCCGTAGCCGGAGTGGTAGACGATTGTGATGGATGCCATGGTGGGTTTCTCCAGTGGGTTGATGAGGGAAGACAGGACAGGGACTCAGTGCGGCGCCAGGTCGAAAACCAGGACCTCGGCGTCACGCCCGGCGGCCAGTTCGACGGCGGCTTCGCCCTCGAGCTTGGCGGCGTCGCCCGTGCGCAGCGCCGTGCCGTTGACGGACAGCTCGCCACGCACCAGGTGGACATAGGCCTTGCGGCCCGGCGCCAGCGCCACGCGCGCGGACTCCGCGCCGTCAAAAAGGCCCGCGTAGACGCGGGCATCGGCATGGATCGTGACCGAACCCTGTGCAGCGTCGGGCGAGGCGACCAGACGCAGGCGTCCGCGTTTGTCGGCAGGCGCGAAGGATTTCTGCTCGTAGCTCGGAGGGATACCGCGCACGTTGGGCTCGATCCAGATCTGCAGGAAGTGCGTGACCTGGTCGGGTGCGTGGTTGAACTCGCTGTGCATGACGCCGCTGCCGGCACTCATGCGCTGCACGTCGCCGGGCGGGATGCCCTCGATGTTGCCCATGCTGTCCTTGTGGGCGAGGTTGCCCTGGAGCACGTAGCTGATGATTTCCATGTCGCGGTGGCCATGTGTGCCGAAGCCGGTGCCAGGGGCGATGCGGTCTTCGTTGATCACGCGCAGCGGCCCGAAGCCCATGTGATCGGGGTCGTAGTAGCCGGCGAAGGAAAAGCTGTGAAAGGAATCGAGCCAGCCGTGATTGGCGTGGCCACGGTCCTCGGATTTGCGCAGGGTCAGCATGGCGGCCTCGGTGCGAGCAGTGAGTCGGGGAGCTCCGAATCTAGGGCCAAGGCCTGCCCCTGAAAGCGATGCCGTTTGATGGCATCATTCAAAAATTCTGAATGGTCATTCTCCATGCCCAACGCCCGCGAAGTCCTCACGCCAGAAGCCCTGGCCCTGCTCCAGTCCGTGGCCCGCGCCGGCAGTTTTGCCGCCGCAGCGCGCGAGCTGGGGCTGGTGCCCAGCGCGGTCACCTACCGCGTGCGGCAGATCGAGGACGCGCTGGACGCCCTCCTGTTTGACCGGAGCTCGCGGCAGGCGCGCCTCACCGACGCCGGCGCGGAGTTGCTGCGCGAAGGCGGGCGGCTGTTGTCCGAGCTGGACGCGGTGGCCAACCGGGTGCGGCGCGTGGCCACGGGCTGGGAGTCGCAGCTGACCCTGGCGGTGGACACCGTGCTCTGCCCGGACACGGTGATGGAGCTGGCCCAGGCTTTTCTGGAGGTGGCGCCGCAGACCCGCCTGCGCCTGCGGGACGAGGCGCTCTCGGGCACGCTCGAATGCCTGGCGACGGGCCAGGCCGATCTGGCGCTGGGGGTGTCCCTGGAAACCGGTACCGCCGCCGGCATCAAGAGTCGGGTGATGGGTGAACTGGACTTCGTGTACGCGGTGGCGCCCCATCACCCGCTGGCCCGTCTGCCCGAGCCGCTGGCCGACGAACTGCTGCTGCAGCACCGCGCGGTGGCCGTGGCCGACTCGGTGCAGCGAGGACATGCGATCACCCTGGGCTTGCTGGCGGGCCAGGACGTGCTGACCGTGGCGACCATGCAGGCCAAGCTGGACGCGCAGCTGCGCGGGTTGGGTGCGGGCTTCCTGCCCGAGCCTCTGGCTCGCCCGCACCTGAAGGCGGGGCGCCTGGTGGTCAAGCGCGTGCAGCGACCGGGGCGCATAGCGCGTGTGAGCTACGCCTGGCGGGACACCGGCGGCACGCGGCCCGGGAAGGCCCTGGCCTGGTGGCTCGCGCAGCTTGAAAGTCCAGCGACCCGTGCGGCGCTGATGCAGCGCCGCACGAGCAGCCCGCGGCGGTAGTGCCACAATGGCCGCCACCATGGCACGCACTCCCCGCCCCTCCTCGCTCCCTTCCACGCCCCGCAGGATCGCGGTGGTCGGCGCCGGCATCGCCGGACTGGCCTGCGCGCGCACGTTGATGCAGGCGGGCCACGAGGTCACCCTGATCGAGAAAAGCCGCGGCTACGGCGGTCGCATGGCCTGCCGCAGCACGCCCTATGGCGGCTTCGACCATGGCGCCCAGTACTTCACGGTGCGCGATGCGCGCTTGCAGCGCGTGCTGGCCCTCACCCCGCAACTGTGCCGCCCCTGGAGCGCCAACGCGGTACGCGTGCTCGACCCGCACGGGCGCGTGGCCGAGGCGGCCCTGGACCGGCGCGAGCAGCACTGGGTCCCGGTGCCAGGCATGAACGCACTGGCGCGCCACTGGGCGCAGCCGCTGGCCGACACAGGGCGGGTGCACCTGGAGACCCGCGTGACGCGCATCGAGCGCGACACCTTGCAGGCCTCGCGCTGGCAACTTCGTATCGACGGCCCAGGCGAGGCGGTACAGGTACTCTCCGGATTCGACCAGGTGATGCTGGCTGTCCCCAGCGTGCAGGCCACCGACCTGCTGCGCGCGTCCGCGCTGGCGCCGGACTTCCTGGAACGCCTGGACCCAGTGCGCGTGGCGCCCTGCTGGACGCTCATGGTGGCCTTCCCGCAGGCACAGCAGCCCGGCCTGCCCCACCTGGGGCCGCAGTGGAACGCAGCGCGCAGCACGCACCACCGCATCGCCTGGCTCTCGCGCGAGTCCTCCAAGCCGGGACGCGACCCGATCGAGCGCTGGACGGTGCAGGCCAGCGCCGCCTGGTCCGAGGAGCATGTGAACGACGACCCCCAGCGCGTGACCGCCAAGCTGCTCAAGGGCTTCGCTGAAGTGACCGGCATCCATGCCGTCCCCACGCACGCGCAGGTGCACCGCTGGCTGTACGCCAAGACGGAAGTGCCCCTGGGCACCAGCCACCTCTGGGACGCCAGCACGGGCCTGGGCCTGTGCGGCGACTGGTGCCTGGGCCACCGCGTCGAAGACGGTTTCGTCTCGGGGCTGGAGCTGGCGCTGGCCGCGGCCTGATCCGTACGCGCCGTGCCGGGTGCCGCCGCCATGCGCTACGTCGGCCGCTTTGCCCCCTCACCCACCGGCCTGCTGCATGCGGGCTCTCTCGTGGCGGCTCTGGCCAGCTGGCTGGACGCGCGCGCCCACGGCGGCCAGTGGCTGGTGCGCATCGAGGATGTGGACCCTCCCCGCTGCGTGCCGGGTGCGGCCGAGGGCATCCTCACCCAATTGGCGGCACTGGGCTTGCAGCCCGACGCCGCGCCCGTGTGGCAATCCCGGCGCGAAGACCTGTACCAGTCGGCCCTGGAGCAACTCGTGCAAGCCGGTTGGGCCTACCCCTGCGGCTGCTCGCGCAAGGACATCGAGGACGCCTGGGCGGCCGGCGGCCAGGCACGGGCACGGCATGGCGAACGGGTCTACCCCGGCACCTGCCGACAGGGGCTGCAGGGCAAGCCCGCGCGAGCCTGGCGCCTGCACACCGCGGGCAGGGCCCCCGTCGAATGGTTCGACCGCTGGCTGGGCCCGCAGCGGCAGGATGTCGAGCGCGAGGTGGGCGACTTCGTGCTGCGTCGAGCCGACGGCCTGTGGGCCTATCAGCTGGCGGTGGTGGTGGACGACGCCGGCCAGGGCGTGACCGATGTGGTGCGCGGCGAGGACCTGGTGGACAACACCGCACGCCAGGTGCTGCTGCAAGGCGCGCTGGGCCTGCCCACGCCGCGCTACCTGCACACGCCATTGGTGCTGGGTGCCCACGGCGAAAAGCTGTCCAAGCAGAACGGCGCCGCGCCGCTGGCCACCGAACAGCCGCTGGTGTGCCTGCAGGCAGCTGGGGCCGTGCTGGGGCTGCAGGTGGCCGGTCACAGCGTCAGCGATTGGCTGGTACAGGCGGTGCGCGCCTGGGCCGCCCGCGAGGGAGCTGGCGGGGCCACGACAATAGAGGCATGAGCGAGATTCCCCCCGACACCCCGCCCGGTGTGGCCCACCCGCGCACGATCCGCAGCTTCGTGCGCCGTGCCGGCCGCACCACCACCGGGCAGGCCAAGGCCTTCGAGGCACTCGGCCCGCGCTTTTTGCGGCCCTACACCGGCACCCCGATGGACTTTGCCGCCGCCTTCGGCCGTCAGGCCCCCACCGTGCTGGAAATCGGCTTTGGCATGGGCGAGGCCACCGCGCATATCGCGGGGCTGATGCCCGAGAAGAACTTCCTGTGCTGCGAAGTGCACGAGCCGGGCGTGGGCGCGCTGCTCAAACGCATCGGCGAGAACGACCTGTCGAACATCCGCATCCTGGCCCATGACGCGGTGGAAGTGATCGACCGCATGCTGCCCCTGGCTACGCTAGCGGGCATCCACATCTTCTTTCCCGATCCCTGGCACAAGCTGCGGCACCACAAGCGCCGCCTGATCCAGCCGCCGCTGGTGGCCAAGCTGGCCGCGCGCCTGGCGCCGGGCGGCTACCTGCATTGCGCCACCGACTGGGAGCCCTACGCGCAGCAGATCCTGCAGGTGCTCTCGGCCGAGCCGGCACTGCGCAACACCGCAGACGGCTTCGCGCCCAAGCCGCATTACCGTCCGCTCACCAAGTTCGAGAACCGCGGCCTGAAACTGGGCCACGGGGTATGGGACGTGGTCTTCGAGAAGCGCTAGACCAGGCCGGCGTAGGACCCGCCATCGAGCTGCAGGTTCTGGCCGGTCATGAAGCCGGCATTCGCGCTGCATAGAAACGCGCAGGCCTGACCGAATTCCTCGGGTCGACCCAGACGATTCGCGGGCAGCGTGGCTGCGATCTGCGCGCGCGCTGCCTCGTGGGTGATGCCCTGCTCGCGCATCAGGCGCTGCGCCATGAACTCCTGACGCGGCGTGTCAAAGCGCTCGGGCAGCAGGTTGTTCAAGGTGACGTTGTGCACGATGGCCTCGCGCGAGAGCGCCTTGGTCAGAGCCGTGAGCGCCGCGCGGGCGGCAGTGGACAAGCCCATGGCCGCATGCGGGGTCTTGACCATCGCGGAAGTGATGTTCACCACCCGCCCGAAGCCGCGCGCCTGCATGCCGGGGAGCACCGCCCGCAGCAGCATCGCAGCCGCCAGGAGGTTGTTCTCCAGGACGCTGAGCCAGACCTCGTGCGTCCAGTCCGCCAGCTGCCCCGGGGGCGGGCCGGCGTTGTTGTTGATCAGGATGTCGGGTTCAGGGCAGGCGGCGAGCAAGGCGCTGCGGCCGGCTTCGGTGTTGAGGTCGGCTGCGACAGGCGTGACGCGCGCACCCGTGGCCCCGCGCAGGGCCTGGGCCGCGCGTTCGAGCTTGGCGGTGTCGCGCCCGTTGATGAAGACTTCGCAGCCCTCCTGCGCCAGGGCCAGCGCGCAGGCGTAGCCCAGGCCCTGCGAGGAGGCGCAGACCAGTGCCTTGCGGCCCTTGATTCCCAGATCCATGTGCGTGGCTCCTTGTGGCGGATTCAGGCCGCATCGGCCTGCAGGTCGGCGAAGCGGCGGCCTTCGCGCACCAGCCGCTCCAGCAGGGGGGCGGGCTGCCACCAGTAGCCGTAGCGGGCGTGCAGGCGGCGGATGTCGGCGAGCACCGCCTCCAGACCGATACGGTCGGCCAGGGCCATCGGGCCGCCCTGGTGCGCAGGAAATCCGTAGCCGGTGAGGTAGGTGATGTCGATGTCGCTGGGCCGCTGCGCGATGCCTTGTTCGAGCAGGCGTGCGCCTTCGTTGACCATGCCATAGAGGCAGCGCTTGAGGATCTCGACTTCGTCCATCGGCTGGCGGGTGATCCCCATGCGGGCGGATTCCTCCGCGATGAACGTCTCCAGTTCGGAGTCGCGGTGCGGGGTGCGGTCGCCCTTCTCGTAGCGGTACCAGCCCTTGCCGCTCTTTTGCCCCAGGCGCCCCTGGTCGCACAGCTTGAGGATCAGGTCGTTCCAGCGGCGATCGGTGGGCCGGGTGGCCATCTGCGCCTTGCGGGTCTGATAGCCCACGTCGTTGCCGGCCATGTCGTGCACCGCGAAGATGCCCATGGCATAGCCGAACTTCTTGAGCGCGGCATCCACCTCGTGCGGCAAGGCGCCGTCTTCCACCAGGAAATGCGCTTCGCGGGTGTAGTTGCGAAACAGGGCGTTGCCGATGAAGCCCGGGTAGATGCGGGCCAGCACCGCGATCTTGCCCATGCGGCGCCCGAGATCCATCAGCGTGGCGATGACATCGGGTGCGGTCTGTGCGGCGCGCACCACCTCCAGTAGCTTCATCACATGGGCCGGGCTGAAGAAATGCGCGCCCACCACGTCCTGCGGACGCTGGGTGACGGCGGCGATCTCGTCCACGTCCAGCCCCGAGGTGTTGGTCGCCAGGATGGCACCGGGGCGGGCCAGGGCATCGAGCTGGCGAAAGATGTCCTGCTTCAGACCCATGTCCTCAAACACGGCTTCGATGACCAGGTCCGCGCCCGCCACGTCCTGCATGCGCAGGCTGCCCGTGATGAGGGCCAGGCGCTGGTCCATGTCGGCCTGCGTGAGCTTGCCGCGCGAGACGCTGCCGGCGTAGTTGTCCCTCACGCGCGAGAGGCCACGCGCGAGACCTTCTTCGCTCGCGTCGATCAGGGTGACCGGGATGCCGATCTGCGCCAGGGCCATGGCAATGCCACCGCCCATGGTGCCGGCGCCAATGACGGCGACCTGACCCACCGGGCGCAGCGGCGTGGACGCCGGGATGTCGGGAATGCGCGCAGCCTGTTGCGCCGCGAATCGGGCATGGGCAGCGGCGCGCTGGCGCTCGTCGTCGGAGACGGTGAAGAAATCGAAGGAAGCCATGGGGTCTGCGTAGAAGGCGTTCACGCCTGGTTATCCTGGATGCGCTTGGCCTTGCCGTCGACGAATTCGCGCAGGCGCGCTTCGGCCTCGGGCGGACGGGCACGGGCGGAGTTCAGTTGTTCCAGGAACAGACCATCGTCATGGGACAGGTCGTTCACACGGGGCAGCACGTTGATGATCATCCAGTTGGTGTCGACACTGTTCTTGCCGATGCGCGCAGCCAACTCGCGCGCCTTGGCCAGGGCCTCGCCCGCCGGCACCACGTAGCGCACCACATGGGTCTGCAGCGCCTCGGCCGGTGTGAGCAGGCGGCCGGTGAGCATCATGTCCATCATCACCGTGGTGCCCACCACGCGCTGAATGCGCACGGTGCCGCCGCCGCCCACGAAGATGCCGCGTTGACCCTCCGGCAGACCGAAGACACCGCTCTCGTCGGTCACCCTTACATGGGCTGCCATGGCCAGCTCCAGACCGCCACCGACCACCGCGCCATGCAGGGCCGCGACGAAGGGAATGGGCCCGCGCGCGATCAGGTCAAACACCTCGTGCCAGTTATGGCGACGGCGCTTGCGCGGGGGCTTGATCTGGCCGGTGGCGCGGGCCAGGGCTTCGGCCAGGTCCAGGCCAGCGCAGAAGTTGGTGCCGTGGCCGTGCAGCACCGCGACATCGGCCTCCTCGTGGGCCCGCAGCACGGCGGTGCGCAGCGCGTCGATCAGCGGGTCGTTGATGGCGTTGCGCTTGTCGGGTCGGTTCAGGCCGATGAAGGCGATATTGCCTTCCAGCGTGTAGGTGATCAGGGTGTCTTCGCTCATGGCTAATCGAGGTGGAAAGGGATCAGAGGTCCAGCATGGACATGGGCTGGATGGCCACGCCGGTGGCGGCCCGGTGGGCCTCCTGCACCCATTCGGGCTGGCCGGCGTGGAAGATGAAGTGGTTCAAGAGGCGCGCCCACTTGGGGTGGCGCTGGTAGTCGGCCAGGGGCAGGCCTTGCAAGAAGAAATCGCGTGAATCGGAAGGCAGCACCACCTGCCGGTTGGCCGCTGCATCACGCATCACGCCCTTGGGGTCGCGGCCCGCCTGCACCGCCTCGATGTCCTGGAACAACTGCCGGCGCAGCAGGGCGATGCCCTGGTCGCTGGCGCCCAGGGTCTCGCGGCTGCGGTCGGCGATACGGCCCTGCCCGGCCCAGGCCACGATGTCCTGGTTGATCACGTGGCTGGTGATCCAGCGGCCCTGCACGTCGCGCACCGGCGCATGCCAGGTGGGGATGCTGGCCTGCACATACGGTTCGGCCTCGCGCGGGACGCGGATGAAGGACCAGGTGACGTTCAGGGTGGTCTCGTCATCGATCGGCACGCGCCACTCAAAGTGATCCCCCAGGAAGAAGCCGTGGGGCCACAGGCACACACGGCCGATGGTCCACAGGGGGTTGTCCGGGCCGCTGTCCTCGGTGATGCGCTTGTAGATGAAGCCGTGTGCGAATTCCTCGAAGGCCAGCTTCAGGTGGGTGGGCGCATGGCCGCCCGTGTACCCGCGCAGGCGTCGGCTCCAATTGGCGTGCATCCACTCGAAATGCACCGGATCGATCGAGTTTTCCTGGGCCTGCAACCAGTTGCACGGGACCTCGCTGAACACCGCCTGCACGAAGCCATGGGGCCAGTGAAAGGCTTCCCAATCGGGCAGCTCGGGCGCGGGCTGCGGCCCCAGATAGGCCCAGAGCAGGCCCACCTTGGCGCGCACCGCGTAGGCCTTCAGGCTGGCGCGGGCGCGCAGGCGGTGGGTGGGGTCCACCTGGTCCTCAAAGGGCTGCGCGAGACAACGGCCGTCACCGGCGTAGTGCCAGCCGTGATAGCTGCATCGCAGGCCCTCGGCCTCAACCATGCCCTGCACCAGGTCGGCGCCTCGATGCGCGCAATGGCGATCCACCAGACCGTAACGCCCCTGCAGGTCGCGAAACAGCACCAGGTCTTCGCCGAGCAGGCGTACCGGCTTGATCGCCTCGCGCTCGAGTTCGTCGATGCCCGCGATGGGATGCCAGTGCCGGCGCAGCACCTCCCCCATGGCAGTGCCGGGGCTGACCCGGGTCAGCGCCTCGTTCTTTTCGGGAGTCAGCATGAGCCGGGGCAGCGCCTTTGGGGCGATCAGGACTCGGGCTTGAAGCCGGACGCCTTGATGATCGGGTCCCAATGCGCCAGTTCGGCGCGCTGCATGGCATCGAGCTCGGTGGCCGAACGGAACACGGGCTGGGCCCACAGGCGCTGGGTCATGGCGTCCTTGATCTCGGGCATCTGCAGGATGTCGCGGATCGCGTTCTGCATGCGCGTGACCTCGGCCGGCGGCGTTCCGGCCTTGGCCCACATGCCGGTCCAGCCCTCGCCGGAAGTGACGTTGATCCCCTGCTCGGCGAAGGTGGGAACGTCGGGCATGAGCGGTGAGCGCTCCTTGGTGAAGATGCCGATCACCTTGATGCGCCCGGCGCGGTGGTGGGCCATCATGCCGTCCATCAGACTGATCGCGGACGGCAAGTGACCGCCGACCAGGTCGGTCACCATGGGCGGCGAGCCCTTGTAAGCGGCCAGCTGCAGGTCCAGACCCACAGTGCGCGCCAGCTGCACGCCCAGGAAATGGTTCTGACCGCCCGTACCGGGCGTGCCGAAGCTGGCCTTGGCCGGGTTCTTTCGACACCAGTCGATGAACTCGCGCGCATTGCTGGCGCCGGTGTTGAGCGCGACCCCCATGCCCAGGGGATAGGAAGCGAAGCTGGCCACCGGCGCGAAATCGCGCAGGATGTTCCATTTGAGCTGGTCGCGAAACACCAGCATCTGGAAGGTGGGCGTGGCGTTGGGGGCCACCATGAAGGTCAGACCGTCGGCCGGCGCCGCCAGCACCGCGTCGGCGGCGATGCGCCCGCCCACGCCGGGGCGGTTCTCGATCACCACCGACTGCCCGAGCAGGGGGGGCAACTTGTCGATGATCAGACGCGCGATGGCGTCGGTGGCACCCCCAGGCGGAAAGCCGACCAACACCTTGATCGGGGGCTTCTGGGCCAGGGCCAGGCCCGGCAGGGCCAGGGTGGTGGCGCCAGCGGCAAGCAAGTGGCGTCGGTTCAGGGTCATGTCGGTCTCCTCGGGGTCCTCAGATCGTGGCCTTGGCGGTCGCCGGCGGTGTCGGTGCCGCCGCCGGCGCGCGGTCGGCCAGTGTGCGCCAGTCGGTGCCAGCGGCCATCACGCCGCCCACCGAATGGATGCTGCGGTAGTCCAGCTCGGGGTGGTGCGCCTGGGTGGGCGCCTTGCCCTCCACGAACTCGCGCGCCGCGCGCAGCAGCAGTGCCCGCACCCGCATCACCGCACCGTCGGCGGAACACAGTTGCTCCTGGGTGCGGTCATAGATCGGGCCCTGGCTGATGAACATCGCGAAGTCCTCGGTCCCCAGGTGCTGGGGGAAGCCGGTCTGGTGGCCGCGCTTCATCAGGTCGCGGTTCTGGCCCCAGTTGTCCTTGGCATCGCCAGGCGGCAGCGGCGGGAAGTTCCAGACGTCGGGCGAGGCCGACATCACCGTCATCCCCAGGGGGCGGCTCGCGTTGTATTGCACGAACCACCCGCGGTGCGTGACGTCGTCGACCGGTGTGGAGAAGAACACCGTGGTGGGGCCACTGGCGTCGGGCGGGCAGATGATGCCGTACCAGGGCATGACGAAATTGTTCACGCGGGCATAGACCTTGTCTTCGCCCACGGCACGCAGGGCGGCGTAGCGGTAGCCGTAGGGCCGGTCCTCGAACTCCAGCTTCGGGGCCAGGGCCTTCGACATGAGCAGGCGCTCATTGCCGCCGCCCGCGGTGATCTGTGTGGTGGACTCGTGCAGCACGCCCACATGGGAGGAATCCATGGACGCCTCGACCGCCTGCACCCAGTTGGTCGGCACCTCCACGCTGGTGACCGAGCGGTGGGCGGACGGCAGATCGATGAAGGGCAGCTCCGGGAACGGCGGGGGCGTGTCGCCCGTTCCGAACCAGGCCCAGACGATGCCACCGCGGTCCTGCACCTGGTAGCGGTTCACGCGCACATGCTTGCAGAACTGTTCCTGGTTGCCGGTGTGATTGGGCGCCTCGACCACCTCGCCACGCACGTTGAACTTCCAGCCGTGGTAGATGCAACGCAGGCCATTGTGCTCGTTGCGGGCCAGGGCCAGGGAGGCCCTGCGGTGGGCGCATTGCTCGTCGAGCACGCCCACGCTGCCGTCGGTGGCGCGAAAGGCCACAAAATTGCGCCCCAGCAGGCGCACGCGCAGCGGTGTGCCGTCGGCCTCCAGCTTGATTGAGGGCGCCACCGGCAGCCAGTAGTGCTGGCGGATCATCTCGCCCATGGGCGCGCCGTTCTCGACGCGGGTCAGGAGCTCGTTGTCTTCGCGGGTCATCGCCATGGTGCAGTCCTTATCGGCACTGTTCGTCGGTGCGGAAAGCGCGGGTGTACACGCGCTTGCAGTTGCACTCGAAGATGTCCTTCTTCTGGGCTTCGGTGAGCCACTCGATGCTCTCGATCACCGGCTTCATGTCGTCGTAGTCGCGGCCGGAGATGGGGTCGCGCGCGCTGCCGGTGCCGGGCTTTTCGGTGCCGAACATCACGTTGTCGGAGCCGGCCACCTTCACCAGGAGTTCGATGGCTTCCTTGCTGTAGTTGCAGGTGTCGAAGTACAGCTTCTTGAGTTGCTCGTCAAAGGTTTCTTTCTCGCCCTTGCGCACGTTCCAGGAACGAAAGCGCCCCATCTGGTAAGGAATAGCGCCACCAGCATGGGCCACCACGATCTTGAGCGTGGGGAAGGTGTCGAAGACCTTGGCATGCAGCAGCGAGATGATGGCGATGCTCTCTTCGTTGATGAACTTCAGGGTGTAGGACTCGCGGGCGCTGCAGCTTCCGGCGGAGTGGATCAGGCCCGGCACGTCCAGCTCGGTCATCGCCTGGTACAGCGGGTGCCAATAGGCCTCGCCCAGGCCGGGCGGGTCGCCCAGGCCCTCGGTGGGGTCGGGGTTGATCAGGCAGCCGACGAAGCCATGCTCCTTCACGCAGCGACGCAGCTCGGGGATGGCGCGAAGCTCCAGCGGTTCGTCCATGTACTGCGGCAGACCGGCCACCCCACGAAAGCGATCGGGGAACATCTGCACAAAGCGGGCGATCAGGTCGTTGCAGTGGATGGACCAGAGTTCAGCGACGCGCCCGGGCTTGACCGAGTGCATCTGCAGGTAGGGGCGCGGCGAGATGAACTGCACGTCGGTGCCCACGGCGTCCATGCTTTTCACCAGTTCTTCGGCCACCTTGCGCACCGACGCGTCGGGGATCTTGGGCAGGGTGTTGGGGTTGGCGCGGCCGCCGACCAGTTCCGCCATGAAGCGAAAGCTCTCGGGCGGCATGACGATGTGGGCGTGGGAATCGATGATCATGAAAAGTCGGGGCTCTCTCAGGTCGTTGTCGTGATCGAAAAATTTCAGCGCGAGATGACGGCCATGGCCTCCACCTGCAGCCACATGCCGTGCTGCAGGTCCTGCACCACGATATGGCGGGCCGGTCGGTCATGTGGGTCGGGGAAGGCGGCGAGCCACTGCGTATTCACCGCATCACGCACCGCGTTGTCCTTGAGGGTCACGCTGAGCTTGACCAGGTCGTCCATCGTGGCGCCGCCCGCGGTCAGCACCGCACGCAGGTTGGCGAAGACGTTGCGGGCCTGCTCGCCCGGGTCGGCGGGCAGCTCACCGCTGGCCGGGTCCTTGCCCGAGATGGCCGACGTGCACAGCACATTGGCCACGCGCGCAGCGGCGGGAATGGGCGCCTTGTGCGAGGCGCCGGGAACATCGATGGAGCGGGGAGGACGGGTCATGGGAAGGACGAAGGTGTGTGGGGCTCAGGCGTCGCCGGGCTCGGCCTCGAACAGGCTCATGGGAATGCGCGCGAGGAACTCGGAAAAACCGGTCGTACCCGAAGGCACGTGCAGCAGCATCTGCTGAAAGGCCGTGGCTTCATCCCCCTCCTGGATCGCGCGGGCGATCTTGCGGTGGTCCTGCAGCGACTGGTTGATATGCGCCTTGGTCACGAAATCGCGCAGGCGATAGCGGTAGATCTGCCGGCGCGCCGCGCGGATCAGGTCGGCCAGGTAGAGGTTGCGGCTGCCCACGTAGATCGCCTCGTGGAACTGGGTGTTGGCGGTGCTGTAGTCCTCGGTGCCGCCTTCGACCGCCGCGTCCTGGCAGGCCTGCAGGGCTTGCTCCAGGCGATCACGCAGGTCGTCGTCCACGCGGCGCGCGGCCAGCTTGGCGCAGGTGGCCTCAAGCTCGCCGATACCTTCCATGATGGCGCGCACCTGACTGATGGACAGGCGCGCCACGGTGATGCCCTGGCGCGGCGCGATGCGCACCAGGTTACGAGCGGCCAGTTGCTGCAGGGCCTCGCGCACCGGGGTGCGCGATACCTCGAACCGCAGGGCCAGCGCCCGCTCGTCCAGCAGGCTGCCCGGTGGGAGCTTGCCGGTCTCGATCTCCTCCTGCAGGGCGCTGCGGATCTCGTTGGCACGCCCGCCGCGAGGACGGGATTCGTCGGCGGCTTCGGCTTCGGGAGCCTGCAATTCGGTCGGTTCCATGGCTTGAAAATATACCTCATAAATTTTGTGGCATGCAAAAAATCGTGGGCTTGGCCTCGCCGGTCCGCCGCCTCGCCGACGGCGCCACCGCGTGCGCCTGCGTACTTCCCTCTACAAAAGCCTCCCAGACTTCAATTTTTCGAATCCACAGCGCCTCGTACCCGATGAGGGAAAACCCGAAAGAACACCAAATTCTTTTTCTGGTGTATTGAAATTAGGTTTTGGTATGCCAGAATTCCCTTCGTATTTCGATCCGAAAGTTCTGGCTGCATGTCTGTTTCCTCCCCCGCGCCCGCGACCCTGCCCCTGGACCGCATCCTGCGTCCGCAGTCCATCGCCATCGTGGGCGCCTCGGCCGACCCGCGCTCCTTCGGCGGCTTCGTTCAGGGCAACCTGGATCGCTTTGGCTACGACGGCGCCTTGCACCTCGTGAGCCGCAGCAGCGACACCATCAACGACCGGCCCTGCGTCAAGACCATCGACCAACTGCCTGAGGGCATCGACCTGGCCGTCCTGGCCATTCCCGAAGCCGGCGTGCTCGACGCCGTGCGCGGGCTGGCCGCCAGGCGCTGCCATGCCGCGGTGCTGTTCGCCTCGGGTTATGCCGAGGCCGGCGAAGAGGGCCAGGCCAAACAGCTGGCGCTGGCGCACGCGGCGCGCGAAGCCGGCATCCTGCTGGTGGGCCCCAACTGCATGGGGTTCACGAACATCGCCGCTGGGGTTCCTGTCACCTTCGAGCCCCTGGCCGCACGCCCGCGCGAAGCGCGCCCTGGCATCGGCGTGGTCGCCCAGAGCGGCTTCATGGCCGCCAACCTGCGCGAGGCCTTCCTGGGCCGCGGCACACCGGTGACCTGCGTGTTCTCCACCGGCAATGAGGTGTCGGTGTGCGTCGAAGACGCCCTGGCCGCCTACATCGCCGACGCGCAGACGCGCGTCATCACCGTCTACGCCGAACAGATTCGCCGCCCCGCCACCTTCCTCGCACTGGCCCGCCAGGCCCGCGCCGCCGGCAAACCGGTGGTGCTGCTGATGCCCGGTCGCAGCGCACGGGCGCGCGAAGCGGCGCAGTCGCACACCGGCGCGCTGGCGGGCGATCACGCCACCGCCACCGCCCTCCTGCAACGCGAGGCGGTGGTGGTGGTGAACTCGCTGGACGAACTGCTGGACACCTCGGCCATCCTTCTGCGCTATCCGCAACCACCCGCAGGCGGCACCGCCTTCATGACCGGCTCGGGCGCGATGAAGAACATCGCGCTGGACTTCGCCGAGGACCTGGGTCTGGCCCTGCCTGCCCTGGGCACGGCCACCGTGGACAAGCTCACCGCGATGCTCCCCGCCTATGCGGTGGCCGAGAACCCGCTGGACTACACCACCATCGGCGTGCGCCAGCCCGGCCTGATCGGCGAGCTGCTGCTCACGATGCTGGACGACGACGCCATCGGCAACCTGGTGCTGGCCATTCCGGTGGGACCGACCATGGCCCAGCGTGACAAGGCCGACCACATCGTGCCGGCCATCGCCCGCGCGACCAAGCCTGCGGTGCTGGTGCTCACCGGCGATGACAGCCCCATCGAATCCTTCTTCACCGACGCGATCCACGCCAGCGGCGTGCCGCTGTTCCGATCGGCCGACCGCGCGCTGCGCGCGCTACAACGCGTGGCCGCCTATGGCGAGGCGCTGGCGCGCGCAGCGCGTGCCAGCCGCGCGCAACCGACCGCCCTGCCCTTGCCGGGCCCCGTGCCGGCCAATGGCATCTATGCGGAATACCAGGGCAAGCGCTGGCTCGCGCAGGCCGGCCTGCCGGTGCCGCGCGGTGCGCTGGCCACCAGCGCCGATGAGGCGGTGCGCGTGGCGCGCGAGATCGGATTTCCGGTGGTGCTCAAGGCTCAGGCCAGCGCGCTGCCGCACAAGAGCGATGTGGGCGGCGTGATCATCAACCTGGCGGATGAAGCCGCCCTGCGCGCCGCTTGGGACACGCTGCACGCCAGCATCGCCAGGCACCGTCCCGAGCTCACGCTCGATGGCGCACTGGTCGAGGCCATGGGCCCGCGCGGGCTGGAACTGGTCGTGGGCGCCAAGCGCGACGCCGACTGGGGCCCGGTGGTCCTGGTCGGCCTGGGCGGCATCTGGATCGAGGCCCTGAAGGACGTGCGCTTGGTACCCGCCGACCTGGCCGAGGACGACATCGTCGCAGAGCTCGCACGCCTGAAGGCCGCCGTGGTCCTGCAAGGCGTGCGCGGCGCGGCCGGCGTGGACCTGCGGGCCATTGCCCGCGTGGTGGCCCAAGTAGGCGAGCAGATGCGGGCCAACACCGCCCTCACCGAGATCGACATCAATCCGCTCGTGGCCTACCCCGTCGGCAGCGCGCAGCCCGTGCTGGCGCTGGACGCACTCGTCGTTGCCACGCAGGAGGTCGCATGAAGCTGCAGTTCTCCGCCGCCGATGAGGCCTTCCGCCAGGAAGTTCGCGCCTTCATCCAGACCCACCTGCCCACCGACATCCGCCGCAAGGTGGAACTGGGCCTGCGTCTGGAGCATGAAGACTACGTCACCTGGTTCCGCATCCTCGAGACGCGGGGCTGGCTCACCCCGGGCTGGCCGCGCGAGCACGGGGGCCCGGGCTGGAACGCGGTACAGCGCTACATCTTCGACGAAGAGACGCTGCTGGCGAACGCGCCGCGCATCATTGCCGCCGGCATCCAGATGCTGGGCCCGGTGCTGATCGCCTTCGGCACGCCGGAACAAAAAGCGAAGTACCTGCCCGACATCCGTCAGAGCAACACCTGGTGGGCCCAGGGCTTTTCCGAACCCGGCGCGGGCTCGGACCTGGCCGCGGTACGCACCACCGCCGTCCTGGAACCCGATGGCAAGCACTTCGTCGTCAACGGCCACAAGGTGTGGACCTCGTATGCGCACTGGTGCTCGATGATGTTCGCGCTGGTGCGCACCGACCCGGACGCCACCAAGCCGCAGGAAGGCATCTCCTTTCTCCTGATCGATATGAAGTCGCCCGGCCTCACTGTGCGGCCGATCCGCATGCTCGAAGGCGGCAACGACCTCAACGAGTGCTACCTGGACAACGTGCGCGTGCCGGTGGAAAACCTGGTGGGCGAGCTGCACAAAGGCTGGTCCTACGGCAAGTACCTGCTGGGGCATGAGCGCACCGGCATTGCCGGCATCGGCTCGTGCAAGCAGCAGCTGGCACGCGCGCGCCAGCTCGCGCGCGAACAGGGCCTGGGCGAGGACCCGCTGCTACAGGCGCGTCTGGCGCAATTCGAGGTGGAACTCATGGCGCTGGAATTCACCGCGCTGAGGCTTCTGGGCACCCACCAGCAAAGCCGTACGCCAGGCGTCGAGGCCTCCATGCTCAAGGTGCGCGGCACCGAGTTGCGCCAGGCCATCTACGAAACGCTGGTGGATATCGCCGGCCCGCATGCGGTGCCCTTCTCACAGGAGGCGCAGTTTCTCGAGCATCTGGACCAGGCCGCTGTCGACGAATCGATGGTGGCGGTAGCCGCCAATTGTCTGGACTCGCGCAAGGTCACGATCTATGGCGGCACCAGCGAGGTGCAACGCAACCTGATCGCCCGCGCCACGCTGGACGCGTACTGACCGGAACGCACAAGGATTTCACCCGGATGGACTTCTCCCTTCACGACGACCACATCGCCCTGCGCGACGCGGTGCAGCGCTTTTGCGACGACGCATACCCCGCGCAGCACCGTGGCCAACCCGAGGCCGCGCCCGAAGCGCAGCGCCGCCTGCACGCCCTGGCTGAACTGGGCCTGCTGGGTCTGCCCTTTGGCGCCGACGTGGGCGGCAGCGAACAGGGTGCCGTGGAAGTGATGCTGGTGGCCCAGGAACTGGGACGCGCCCTGGGCGGCGGCGCCTTCGTCGCCAGCACGGTGATGGCCGGTGAGCTGATCACGCGACTGGGTTCGGCCACGCAAAAGCGCGAGTGGCTGCCGGCGATGGCCCAGGGCGAATGGCATGCCTCGGTGGCAGTCCACGAAGCGGACGCGCGCTACGACTGGCAGCAGGTGCGCCTGACGGCACGACCTGTCGCCGCGCCCGGCGGCGCCGCGTACCGGCTGGACGGCCGCAAGACCGGCGTGCTGCATGGCGACAGTGCCGGCCTGGTCCTGGTGCTGGCCCGCACCGGCGGCGAAGTCCGCGACCGCGCCGGCCTGACCCTGCTGGCCGTGGATGCGGCCACCCCCGGCGTGACCGTGCGCGGCTACGACACACTGGACGGCCGACGCGCCGCCCACCTTGATTTCGACAACGCCGTGGTGCCCGCCCATCGCGTGCTAGGCGCGCCCGGCGAAGCGGCTGACGCGATGGAATCAGCGCTGGACGCCGGCATCGCCGCCCTGTGCGCCGAAGCGGCCGGCGCCGTCGAAGCCTTGCTGGCCCACACCGCCGACCATCTGCGCACGCGCAAGCAGTTCGGCGCGCCGCTGGCGAAATTCCAGGTCCTACAACACCGCGTGGCCGACATGGCCATCGCGCTGGAACAACTGAAGTCCATGGCCTGCGCTGCCGCGATGGCGGTGGCCGCGGGCGAGCCCGTGCAGCGCCGCCGCCTCGTGTCCGCCGCCAAGGTGCTGGCTGCCCAGCTCGGACGCAAGGTGGGCCTGGACGCCATTCAGCTGCATGGCGGCATGGGCATGACCGACGAATGCCGGGTTGGCCACTATGCCAAGCGCCTGATCGTCATTGGACAAACGCTGGGCGATGCCGCCTGGCACCTGCAACGTGTCACTCCGGCACGCTGATCCCCGCAACCACTCACCGACCCGCAAGTTCAACCAAGAGGAGACACACCATGGTGAATCGCAAGACCTTTAACACCCTGCTGGCGGCCATGCTGCTGGGACTGGGCCTGGGCGCACAGGCCCAGGACAAACCGCCGATGAAGATCCTGGTGGGCTTCCCCCCGGGGGGCGCCTCGGACAACCTGGCGCGCCTGCTGGCGGACAAGCTGCGCGACCAACTCAAACAGCAGGTGATCGTGGAAAACCGCCCCGGCGTGGGCGGGCGCCTGGCGGCGCAGGCCGTGAAAGCAGCCAAGCCCGACGGCCTGACCTATATGGTCGCCCCCAATGCCACCTTCGTCTTCCAGCACCTGACCTTCCCGGTCAAGGACCTGGGCTACGACATGACCACCGACTTCACCTCGGTGGCCCAGCTCACCTCCTACCCGATGGCCATGGTGGTCAACGCCAACACCGGCGTGAAGAACGCCAAGGACTACGTCACCTGGCTCAAGGGCGGCGCCGACCGCGTGACTTTCGGCACCGCCGGCGCGGGTGGCGACACGCACTTCAACGGACTGCAATTTAGCAAGATCGCCGGTGTGCCGATGCAGGTCGTGCCCTATCGTGGCAACGGCCCGCTGGTCATCGACCTGGTGGGTGGCCAGATCAACACCGGCATCATGGTCGCGGGCGATGCAATCCAGCACCTGCGTGCCGGCAAGCTCAATGCCGTCGGCATCTTCGCGCCCAAGCGCTCGCCCCTGATGCCCGACGTGCCCACCATGGCCGAACAGGGCTTCGACACCGGCGGTAACAACGGCTGGATGGGCATGTGGGGCCCGGCGGGTCTGCCCCGCGCGGAACTCGAGCGCATTCAAGGCGCGCTGCGCAACGTGCTGGACATGGCCGACGTCAAGCAGGCCATCCTGACCAACTTCGTGCAAGTGGCGGAGTTCCGTGGCGGCGCCGATGTGGACAAGCAGCTGAAGTCCGAGCTCGATCACTGGGGCCCGATCATCAAGGCCTCCGGCTTCAAGCCCACGCCCTGAAGCCCGCCATGCCGCCCTCGAACGCCCCCTACGACTACATCGTGGTCGGCGCCGGAACGGCCGGCTGCGTGCTGGCCAACCGGCTCTCCGCAGACGGCCGCTATCGCGTGCTGCTGCTGGAGGCGGGCGGTGGCGACAGCCACCCGCTGGTGCGCATGCCGGTCGGCTTTCTCAAGGCCCTGCAGCGCCGCGCGCTGACCTGGGGCTACGAGAGCGAGCCCGAAGCGCAACTCGGGGGGCGCAAGCTGCCCGTGCCGCGCGGGCGGCTGCTGGGGGGATCGTCCTCGATCAACGGCATGTTCCATATCCGGGGGCATCGCCTGGACTTCGACGAGTGGCGCGATCTGGGCTGCGCGGGGTGGGGCTATGACGAGGTCCTGCCCTATTTCATCCGCAGTGAGAGCAACTGGCGCGGCGAAGGCCCTTACCACGGTGGGGACGGTCCGCTGCAGATCAACGCCATCACCGGCGAACACCTGATGCACGATCCGCTGCGCGAAGCCGCAGTCCGTGCTGGCCATGCCGTCACCGACGACTACGACGGCGAACACCACTGGGGCGCAGCCCGCGGCGATGTGGCCATCGATCGCCACGGGCGTCGCAGCAGCAGCGCCCGCGCCTACCTGCGTCCGGTGCAGGTCCGCACGAACCTCAACGTAGTCACACACGCCCAGGCCACCCGTGTGCTGATGGAGGGCGGACGTGCCATGGGTATCGAATACACCCGCAAGGGCCGCACGCTGCAAGCGAGGGCGCAGCGCGAGGTGATCCTCTCCGGCGGCGCCTACAACTCCCCGCAGCTGCTGATGCTCTCAGGCATCGGCCCTGCAGCCGAACTCGCAGCGCACGGCATCCCGCAGATTGCCGACCTGCCCGGCGTCGGTGGCAACCTCATGGAACATCCCCGCATGATGCTGATGTACCGGGCCAGCCAGCCGGTCACCTTCATGAACCAGCTGCGGCTGGACCGTGCCACGCTCTCGGTCCTGCGCTGGGCCTTCCAGGGCAAGGGGCCCTTTGCCACCCAGGTGTGCAGCGCCTCGATCATGCTGCGCACCGACCCTGCGCTGACCCGCCCGGACATCCAGCTGCTTTGCAACCCGGTGCGCTTTGACGCCCACCTGTGGTTTCCGGGCATCGTCCAACCGAAAGAACACAGCTTCTACATCACGGTCTGCCTGCTGCATGCGAAGAGCCGCGGGCGGGTCAGCCTGCGATCG
>JBEEIS010000027.1:0-9941 GCA_041169755.1 Pseudomonadota bacterium
CTCAGTCCAGTTTGGCGCCCGATGCCCGGATCACGGGCACCCAGCGATTGAGTTCGGCCGCCACGAAGGCCACGAATTCGTCCGGTCCTCGGTCGTAGATGTTGCTGCCGGTGGCGGTGAACTTCTGGCGAACCTCCTCCTTGGCCAGCGTCTCGCGCACAGCCTGGGAGATGCGGTTCACCACGTCGCGGGGCATGCCCGCCGGACCGACGATGCCTTGCCAGCCTGAAGCCTCCAGGCCGGGATAACCCGCCTCGCGCGCGGTGGGCACGTTGGGCAACGCAGGGGCACGCTGTGCATCCGTCACATACAGGGCGCGCAGTCGTCCGCTCTGGATTTGCGGCTGCAGCACGCTGGCCACATCGACCAGGAGGTGGGTTTGTCCGCCAATCAAGTCCTGCACCGCGGGCGTGGATCCCTTGTAGGGGACATGGACCAGCTTGGTCCCGGCCACATGATTGAGCAGCTCGCCATTGAGATGGGTGACCGAGCCCGCGCCGCCCGAGGCGAAGTTGGCCTGGTTGGGATTGGCCTTGGCCCAGGCGACGAATTCGGCGAGCGTCTTGGCCGGATGGTTGGCAGGCACCGCCGCGATGAAGCCGGAGCCCGAGGTCTGGTGGATGTAGGTGAAGTCTTTTTGCGGGTCGAAGGGCCGCTTGGACATCATGCTGGGGGCGAGTACGAAGGGGCCGATGTTGGCTACCAGGATGGTGTACCCGTCGGGCGCGGCGCGGGTCAGTTCGCCGGCAGCGAGCAGGCCGCCCGCACCCGGCTTGTATTCGATGACGACGGGCTGGCCCAGCGCCTGCTGCAGCCCGGGCTGCAGGTTGCGCGCGACGATGTCGATGCCGCCACCGGGCGGGAAGCCCACGATCAGTTTGATCGGTTTGGACGGCCAGGCCTGTGCGTGCGCGTGGCCCGCAGCGAAGGCACCCAGCGCCAGCAGGGCGACCGGGAACAGGGCGGCCACGCGGCGGGTCAGGCCGGTTCGCAGAGAGATTCGGTTCATGGGGATCCTTTCGTGGGCAGAGAGAAAGAAGGGAAGGGGGTTGGGCTAGTAGACGGTGCTGTTGAAACTGCTGGCGAGTTTGGGACGGATTGCCTCAATGAAGGCGGTGGCCTGGCGCATCATCATCCCCATGTCGGAGGCGACCGCGACGAAGTCGTAGCCGGCGGCGATGAAGGTGGCGACCATCTCCGGGGTCGGGCCCACGATGCCGCAGGGGATGCCAATCTTGCGGCAGCGGGCCGCGACATCGGCGATGGCCGCTTGCACCTCGGGTGCGCCGATGTTGCCGATGTGGCCCATATGCGCCGACAGATCGCCCGGCCCGAGAAACAGCGCATCGACCCCGGGCACGGCGGCGATGTCTTCCAGTGCCGCGATGGCCTTCGGGGTTTCCAACTGGATCAAGGTGAAGACCGAGTCGTTGGCGCGGCGCGGGTAGTCCTTGGCCGTGCCGTAGCCGCTGGCGCGGTGGACGGCAGCAAAGCCCCGGATGCCCTCGGGCGGGTACTTGGCGTAGGAGACGGCGCGGCGTGCATCGTCTGCGCTGTCGACGAAGGGCACCATGACGGTCTGCGCCCCCAGGTCCAGGGCGCGCTTGAACAGGAGCGGGTCGTTGGCAGCTAGGCGCGTCACGGCCGCAGCCGGCGTGGAGGCGATGGCTTGCAGGATGCACAGGGCTTCTCGTTCGTCGACCGGCACATGTTCCAGATCGAGCAGCAGCCAGTCAAAGCCGGCGCGTCCCATGGCTTCGGCGGTACTGGACGTGCCGGACATGAGCCAGGTGCCTAAAGGCACGCCGGGCTGTCGCAGGCGTTCGCGAAACGGATTGACCAGGAGATCGGGAGAGTAAGACATGCGAATTTCAGCGAGGAAGGGGCCAGTCAGTAGATGGGGGGCTCGGGCGTGGGCGCCTTGCCCGCGAGCAGGTCGAAGTCGCAGCCCGCGTGGGCCTGCGTGACTTGCTGCTGGTAGATGCGGGTCCAGCCGCGCGCGTAGGGCTGCTCGGGGGGCTTCCAGGCGGCGCGGCGCTTCGCCCATTCGGCGTCGGTGATCTGCACGTCCAGCCGGCGTTGGCCGATGTCCAGGGTGATGAGATCGCCTGTGCGTACCAGGGCCAGCGGCCCGCCCACCGCCGATTCGGGCGAGACATGCAGGACGCAGGTGCCGTAGTGGGTGCCGCTCATACGCGCATCGGAGATCCGCAGCATGTCGCGCACGCCCTGCTTCAGGAGCTTTTTCGGAATGGGCAGGTTGCCCCACTCGGGCATGCCGGGGCCGCCCACGGGGCCGGCATTGCGCAGAATCAGAACGGTGTTTTCGTCGGCATCGAGATCGGGGTCGTTGACGGCGGCCAGCATCTGCGCGTTGGAGTCGAAGACCAGGGCGCGGCCGGTGTGCCGCAGCAGCCGCGGGCTGGCCGCCGAGGGCTTGAGGACGGCGCCGTCCGGGCACAGATTGCCGCGCACCACGGCCAGGGCCATGGCTGCTTCGGGGCAATCGGCGGGCGCGCTGACCAGGGGGCGAGACGGATCGCGGATCACCTCGGGGTCGGTGCAGACCTGGCCGGCGATGTTCTCGCCCAGCGACTTGCCGGTGACCGTGCCCGCGTTCAGATCGAGTTCGTGCGCGATCGCGTTCAGGAGCGCCGGCACGCCACCGGCGTAGTGGAAGTCTTCCATCAGGCGGTCGCCCGAAGGAAAGAGGTTGGTGATGACGGGCACGCGCCGGGCGATGGCGTCGAAGTCGTCCAGGCTCAAGGCGATGCCGGCGCGGCCAGCCATGGCTGGTAGGTGCACCGCCGCATTGGTGGAGCCGCCCAGGGCCATCCAGGTGGCCACGCCATTGAGGAAGGAGGCGCGCGTGATGAAGCGCGAGGGCTTGAGGTCTTCCCAGACCATTTCCACCGCGCGTTGTCCGCAGACCCAGGCCATGCGCGAGTGCCCTGCGTCCATGGCGGGGATGCTGGTGGAGCCGGGCAGCGTCAGGCCCATCGCCTCCACGATGGAGGTCATGGTGCTGGCCGTGCCCATGGTGTTGCAGGTGCCGGGCGAGCGGGTCATCTTCGCTTCCAGCGCGATCCATTCGGTCTTGTCGATGGCGCCGACGGTGTATTGCTCCCAGTACTTCTTGGTGTGCGTCCCGGCTCCGACGGTCTGGCCCTTGTAGCGGTCATTGAGCATGGGCCCCGCAGCGAAAAAGAGGGCGGGGATGTCCATCGACAGCGCGCCCATGACGAGGCCGGGCGTGGTCTTGTCGCAGCCTCCCATGAGCACGACGCCGTCCAGGGGCAGGCTGCGCAGGAGTTCTTCCGCCTCCATGGCCAGCATGTTGCGGTAGATCATGGTGGTGGGCTTGACCATGACCTCGCCCAGGCTCAGAGCGGGCAGCTCAAAGGGATAGCCGCCGGCTTGCAGGACGCCGCGCTTGACGGCCTGTACCCGTTCGCGCAGGTGGGCGTGGCAGGGCGAGAGCTCGCTCCAGGTGTTGATGATGCCGATTACAGGGCGGCCCATGAACTCTTCGCGGGCCAGGCCCTGCTGCTGCATCCGCTGGCGGTGCGCAAAGCCGCGGATGTCGTCGCTGGCCAGCCAGCGCTGGCTTCTGAGTTCGTTCAATGTCTTGCGGCGCGTCATCGCGTGTCCTTCGTCGGGGTCGGGTTCGCACGTTCCGGTGTGCGGGTGTTCTGGGTCAGCGTCTGGAGATCCTGCAGGTCCTGCGGGGTGTCCAGATCGAAGGTGTAGTGCGGGTTGTCGACGTCCCACAGGCGCACCGCCTGCGGATGCTTTGTGCGCCACTGGCGCAGGCTGGGTGGGTCTTGGACGACGAGCTGGGCGCACACCGCAGCGTCCAGGATCACCGGGTGGCCCGGCTCGCCTTGCACCTGCGGGATCTGCACCTGGGTGCCCGGTGCGCGCGCGGCGTAAGCCTGCAGGGCCGCACGCACATCGTCGGTATCGATCAAGGGCTGGTCCGCCAGGAGCACGAGCACTTGCTGCAGCCCGGAGGGCAGGGCGGTCAGGCCCACGCGCAGCGAGGAGGCGGTGTCCTCTTGCGGCTGCGGATTCAGGACGCAGCGCGGCACGTGGTCGGACGGCAGCTGCGCCAAGTGAGCCTGGATGGCGTCGGCATGGTGACCCAGCACGATGACACGGTGCGTCAGCGGTACCTCGTGCAGGTCCTGCAGTTGCCCCAGCAGGCGCGCGATCAGACTACGACCTTCAAACTGGAGGAGGCATTTGGCAACCCCGCCCATGCGCCGGCCAGCGCCTGCCGCGAGGATCACCAGGCCTGTGCTCACGCGCGTGCGGGGCAGACAGGGCTGTCGGCCGCAGCGGGCGCCAGTGCGTTCTTGGCGGTGGCGACGTCCGAGTCACGCGGCAGGGTGACCTGGTTCTTGACCGCGAGGACTTCAGCCATGATGCTGACCGCGATCTCGGGCGGTGTCTTGCTGCCGATGTACAGGCCGATCGGCCCGCGCAAGCGCGCCAGGCTCTCGGTGGTCTGCTCGAAGTGCTCGATCAGGCGGGCGCGGCGGGCGTCGTTGTTGCGGCGTGAGCCAATGGCACCCACATAGAAGGCCTCGGTCTCGAGCGCTTCGAGCAGGGCCAGGTCGTCGAGTTTGGGGTCGTGGGTGAGCGCGATCACGCAGGTTCGGCGGTCGACTTTGAACTCACGCACCACATCGTCGGGCATGCCGGTGATCAAGGGCACGTCGGGCATCTGCCAGCCTTGGCGGTATTCATCGCGCGGGTCGCAGACGCAGACCTCGAAGCCGCTAAAGCGCGCCATGGTGGCCAGGTACTGTGCGAGCGAGCCGGCGCCGATCAAGAGCATGCGGTAGGCGGGGCCGAAGGTGTTGACCAGCCAGGTGCCATCGTCTGCCAGGGCGGCGGGGGCTTGCGAGGGCTCAAGTTGCACCTGTCCGTCGGCCAGTTGCAGGCGGCGTGCCACGAGCCGGCCTTGGCCCAGGGCCTGCACCAGCTGCGCCAGCAGCGCGGTGTCGGGATTGAATTCGAGTATCAGTTCGAGGGTGCCGCCGCAGGGCAGTCCGAAGCGGTGGGCCTCGTCGGCGCTGATGCCGTATTTCACGCGCTGCGGAGGGCCGTCGGGGATGGCGTTGGCACGGCGGTAGCGGTCGATGAGATCGTCTTCGATGCAGCCGCCCGAGACCGAGCCGACCACCGCACCGGTGTCGCACAGCGCCATGATCGAACCCACCGGCCGGGGCGAAGAGCCCCAGGTGCGCACGACGGTGACCAGCAGGGCGCGACGACCCTGTGCGCGCCATGCGTGCAAAGTGCTCAGGACTGTGACATCGAGGTTTTCCATGGAATTCAAGCGCGGGTCGTCAGATAGAGGGCGGCGGCGACGGCCAGAGCGATCAGGCCCCAGGCCCAGGTGGGCAGGCCGGACGAGCCCGTCGGCGCTTGCGCAGGGGGCTCGGTCGCAGCATCGCCCTCGGAGGCGGGGTGGCGCTGGGCCAGTGCCTCTTCGAATCGACGAAAGAAATCTTCGGCCAGCGAGCGGGAGGCCCCATCGATCAGCCGCTGTCCGAGCTGGGCCAGCTTGCCTCCGACAGTCGACTGCACGGTGTAGGACAGCTCGCAGCCTGTCTCGGTGGGCACGAGGCGCACCGCGGCCTGACCCTTGCCGAAGCCGGCCACGCCGCCCTGAGCATCAAAGCCCAGGGTGTAGGACTGCGGGGGCACGATGTCCGAGAGGCGCACCCGACCGCTAAAGCGCGCGGCGACCGGGCCGATCTTGATGGCCGTGGTGACGGTGTAGGTGTCGGGCTCGGTCTGTTCGAATTTTTCGCAGCCGGGGATACAGGCCTGCAGCATCGCGGGGTCGTTGAGGGCCTCCCAGGCCTGTTGCACTGTGACGGCGAGCGTGCGGCTGCCTTGCATGTCCACGAGAAGTCTCCTGTTGTCGAAGGATCAAGATCCTGCGCGTTGCATCAGCGCCGCCAGGGACCGAGCGAGCGTCTGCAAGCTGCTGAGATTGTGCACCGCCAGCATGCCGTGGGCATGCCGGTGCAGCACCTGGGCGCCGCGGGCCAGAGGGGCATAACCCTCGTAGCGCAGGAGCGGGTTCAGCCACAACAGCCGACCGGTGTGGCGGCGTAGCCACTGGAGTTCTTCGTCCAGTCGGTGAGGCTCGCCCGTGTCCAGACCGTCGGTGATCATCAGGACCACGGTACGACGGCCGACCAGACAACGGGCATGGTGGGTGCGCAGGGTGGCCAGCGAGTCGGCCAGTCGGGTGCCGCCGGCGAAGTCGCCGATGGTCTCGTTGGCCAGGGTCAGCATCTGGTCGGTGTCGCGCTGGCGAAAGGCGGCACGCAAATCGCTCAATCCGGTGCCGAAGGCAAAGGCAGCCCGTGGGGCTTGTCGGGTGGCGTGATGCAGAAAGGCCAGCAGCAGGCGCGCATAGCGCTCCATCGATCCGGACACATCGACCAGGATCAACAGCGGCAGGGGCTGGCGTTGGCGCGCCATGTGTGGCAGCGTGAGGAGCTCGCCATCGTGGCGCCGCGCTTCTTGAAGCGCGCGGGCCCAGTGCGGGCGGTGGCCCTGCGGTGCACCGCGGTATCGACGTGCGCGCACTTGCGGCAGGGGCAGGGGGATGTCGCGCACGAGCTGTTCGACCAGCCGGAATTCGCTGGCGGACAGGCCCTCGAAGTCGGCATGGCGCAGGCGCTGCTGTTCGCTGGCGCTCATGGCGGCGTCCAGGCGCAGCTCGCTTTCGGCCGGCGAGGACGCGGCGCTGGCAGGACGCGGGATGTGCAGTGCCTCCTGCACCCGGGCCTTGCGCCGCACGGGCTGGGCCTGGGCCGCCTTGGGCAGCATCTGGGCGAGCAGTTGCTGGGCCAGCTCGGGGTTGCGAAAGAAGGCCTCGAACATTTCGTCAAAGACACCCAGGTCCTGCTGGCGGCTGATGAAGACCGCTTGCAGCGCGGCGCGCAGATCGTCCTTGTGCTGCACGCCCACGGCTTGAGCTGCTTCGATCGCCAAGACGATGCGGCTGCTGTCGACGGGCACGCCCGCGCGGCGCAGGGCACGGCCCAAGGCGGTGAAGTGCGCGGGCAGCTTGCCACGCCGCGCGTCGCCCAGGATCACGGCGCAGGCTCCAGCAACTGGTCGACCAGGGGCAGCAGGGCCGCCACGTCTTCGCGGTGCTTGAACAGGATGCCGGCAGTGTCCTGGATCACCTCGGGATCGAGGGTGAGGGTGTCCAGTGCGACCAGGGCCTTGGCCCATTCCACGCTTTCGGCAATGCCGGGGCTGCGCTGGAAGGACTGGGCCATGGGCTGGCTGCGCAGGCGCGCAACGAAGTCGGTCACCTGGGCACTGAGGGCGTCGCCCGCCTGCGGCACCTGGCTGCGCACGATGGCCAGCTCGCGCTCGCGATCGGGATAGTCCAGCCATTGGTACAGGCAGCGGCGTTTGACGGCGTCATTCAGATCGCGCGTGCGGTTGCTGGTGAGAAGGGTGAGCGGCGCCGCAGCGGCCCGCAGGGTGCCCCACTCAGGGATGGTGACCTGGTACTCGCCCAGGTATTCCAGCAGGAAGGCTTCGAAGGGTTCATCGGCGCGGTCGACTTCGTCGATCAGCAGCACCGCGCCGGGGGGAGGAGCTTCCAGCGCCTGTAGCAGGGGACGTCGAATCAGGTAGCGAGCCTGGTAGACCTCGCGCTCGATCTGCTCCGGGGTGGCCGAGGCCTGGGCCGCGCGCATGTGCAGCAGTTGCGCGGTGTGGTTCCACTCGTAGAGGGCTTCGCGCAGCTCCATGCCGTCGTAGCACTGCAGCCGCAAGAGGGGCCGGCCCAGGGCCACCGCCAGGGCCTTGGCCAGCTCGGTCTTGCCCACGCCGGGTTCGCCCTCGAGCAGCAGCGGACGCTCCAGGCGCAGGGCCAGGAACACGGCGGTGACCAGCTGCCGAGGGGCGTGGTAGCCCGCGGCTTGCAGCGCGCCGGAGAGGCCGTCGAGGGTGTCCAGGCGGGCGGGCACCCGGTTTATCCGTTCGCTTGCCGCACCGCGGCTTGCGTCTGGACCGTGACCAGGTGGGCGCGGTAGGCGGCACTGGCATGCAGGTCGCCGCTGAAGGCGCTGGCATCAATCGCCACCCCTTGCACCGCCTCCGGGGTGAAGCTCTTGGTGAGTGCCGCCTCGAGGCCGGCATGGCGCATCACGCCATTGCCACCGCCCGTGATCGCCACCCGCACCCCGCTGGCGGTCTTGGCGACGAACACCCCCAGCAGCGCAAAGCGCGAGGCGGGCTGGCGGAACTTGGCGTAGGCCGCTTTCTCGGGCACCGGAAAGCGGATCGCGGTGATCAGCTCGCCGGGCTGCAAGGCGGTGGTGTACAGGCCCTGGAAGAAGTCGTCGGCCGCGATCTGCCGGCGGTCGGTGACGACCGTGGCGCCCAGTGCCAGCACCGCGCTGGGGTAGCAGGCGGCGGGGTCGTTGTTGGCGACCGAGCCGCCCATCGTGCCCATGGCGCGGACCTGCCGGTCGCCGATGCCTTCGGCCAGAGCCGCCAGGCCAGGCAGGTGCTTGCGCACGTCAGCGCTGGCAGCCACGTCCTGGTGGCGGGTCATGGCGCCAATGACCAGGGTCTTGCCGTCCATGCAGATGCCCCGCAGGTCGGCGATCGCGCCGAGGTCGACCAGCTGCTCGGGGCGCAGCAGGCGCTGCTTCATGGCGGCGATCAGGGTCTGGCCGCCAGCCAGGACCTGCGCGCCACCATCCGCCAGGCGCTGGGCGTCGGCGAGGGTCTTGGGTTGTTCGAGGGTGAATGCGTACATGGCAGATCTCCTTACTTGGCCGCCTGGATGGCTTGCCACACGCGGTGCGGGGTGGCGGGCATGTCCAGGTCCTTGACGCCCAGAGGCGCCAGCGCGTCGAGCACGGCGTTGATCACGGCGGGGGGCGAGCCGATCGCGCCGGCTTCGCCGCAGCCCTTGGTGCCCAGGGGGTTGGTGGTGCAGGGCGTGACCACATGGCCGAGGCGGAACTCGGGCATGTCGTCGGCGCGCGGCATGGTGTAGTCCATGAAGGACCCGGTGACCAGCTGGCCGGTGCTGCGGTCGTAGATGCAGTGCTCCATCAGCGCCTGGCCGATGCCCTGCGCCAGGCCGCCATGCACCTGACCCTCCACGATCATCGGGTTGATGATGGTGCCGAAGTCGTCGACCGCGGTGAAGCGGTCGATGCGCACCACGCCGGTCTCGGGCTGAACCTCGACCTCGCAGATGTAGGTGCCACCCGGGAAGGTGAAGTTGACCGGGTCGTAGAAGGCGGTCTCGTTCAGGCCCGGCTCGAGCTTGTCCAGCGGGTAGTTGTGCGGGACGTAGGCGGTCAGAGCCACCTGGCCGAAGGTGAACTTCTTGTCGGTGCCCTTGACGGTGAACTCGCCGTTGGCGAAGTCGACGTCGGCGTCGCTGGCTTCCATCAGGTGGGCCGCGATCTTCTTGGCCTTGGCCTCGATCTTGTCCAGGGCGCGCATGATGGCGGCACCACCCACGCTGATGGAGCGGGAGCCGTAGGTGCCCATGCCGAAGGGAACGCGGCCGGTGTCGCCGTGCACGATGTCGACCTGCGACGGGTCCATGCCCAGGCGCGAGGCCACGACTTGCGCGAAGGTGGTCTCATGGCCTTGACCGTGACTGTGCGAGCCGGTGAACACGGTGACGCTGCCCGTCGGGTGCACACGCACCTCGCCGCACTCGAACAAGCCTGCGCGTGCGCCCAGGGCGCCCGCGATGTTGCTGGGGGCAATGCCGCAGGCTTCGATGTAGCTGCTGTAGCCGACACCGCGTAGCAGGCCCTTGGCCTGGGAGGCCGCCTTGCGCTTTTCATAGCCCGCCATATCGGCCAGTTCGCGTGATTTTTCCAGGCAGGCATGGAAGTCGCCGGTGTCGTACTGGAGCG
>JBEEIS010000028.1:0-14488 GCA_041169755.1 Pseudomonadota bacterium
GGGGCTGCGCCACGCGCTGGAGAAGGCCGCCGGCCTCGCCCCGGCACTGGCCGGCCAGCCCGGCCTGCTGTCACGCCTTGGCGGCGACCTCGTACCGCCGCCCGGCTGCGCCGAACTCCTGGCCCGCGCCCTGATGGAGGAGCCCGCCGCCCTGGTGCGCGATGGCGGTGTCTTCGCCACCGGCTTCGATGCCGACCTGGACGAACTGCGCGCCATCCAGGACAACGCCGACGGCTTCCTGGTCAAGCTCGAGGTACAGGAGCGCGAACGCACCGGCATCGCCAACCTGCGCGTGCAATACAACAAGGTGCACGGCTTCTACATCGAGGTCACGCAGGGCCAGTTGGACAAGGTGCCCGAGGACTACCGCCGCCGGCAGACCCTGAAAAACGCCGAGCGCTTCATCACGCCCGAGCTCAAGGCCTTCGAGGACAAGGCCCTCTCCGCGCAAGAGCGCGCTCTGGCCCGCGAGAAGTGGCTGTACGAACAACTGCTCGACCAGCTGCAGCCTCATGTCCCCGCGCTCACCGGTCTGGCCCAGGCCCTGGCCTCGCTCGATGCGCTGTGCGCGCTGGCCGAGCGATCCCTCACCCTGAACTGGTGCCGCCCGCAGTTCATGAAAGAGCCCGGCATCGAGATTTCCAAGGGGCGCCACCCGGTGGTCGAAGCCCGCCTGGCCGAAACCACCGGCGGAAGCTTCATCCCCAACGACACGATGCTGGGTCCGCGCCAGCGCATGCAGGTGATCACCGGTCCCAACATGGGCGGCAAATCCACCTACATGCGCCAGGTGGCCCTGGTCTGTCTGCTGGCGTCCATGGGGTCTTATGTGCCGGCGTCGGCCTGCCGCCTGGGTCCGCTGGACGCGATCCACACCCGAATCGGCGCCGCCGACGATCTGGCGAACGCGCAGTCCACCTTCATGCTGGAGATGACCGAGGCGGCGCAGATCCTGCACGCGGCCACCCCGCACAGCCTGGTGCTGATGGACGAGATCGGTCGCGGCACCTCCACCTTCGACGGACTGGCCCTGGCCTCGGGCATCGCCGCCCACCTGCATGACAAGACCCAGGCCTACACCCTCTTTGCCACCCACTATTTCGAGCTGACCGAGTTCCCGGCGCGCCACCATGCCGCCGTGAACTGGCATGTGAGCGCCACCGAGGCGGGCCACGACATCGTCTTCCTGCACGAGCTGCAGCCCGGCCCCGCCAGCCGCAGCTACGGTATCCAGGTCGCGCGCCTGGCCGGCATGCCGGCTGCGGTGGTCAATCACGCACGCCACGCTCTGACATCGCTGGAGGCGCAACAGACGCAGGCACGCGAGCAGGTAGACTTGTTTGCACCCCCGCCCGAGCCGCCGCAGACCGTGGCCAGCGCGGTCGAGGCAGCCCTCGACGCCCTGGACCCCGACGCCCTCAGCCCGCGCGACGCCCTGGACGCGCTCTATCAACTGAAAAAACTTAAAAGCAAGTCATGACCTACTGCGTTGGCATCAAGCTCAAGGCAGGCCTGGTGTTCCTGTCCGACTCGCGCACCAATGCGGGCGTGGACCACATCAGCACCTTCCGCAAGATGATCGTCTACGAGCGCCCGGGCGACCGTTTCATGGTGCTGCTCTCGGCAGGCAACCTGTCCATCTCGCAGTCGGTACGCGAGATCCTGCAGGTCGAGCAATTGAAGAACCACGAAGGCGGCGACCCCATCACCATCTGGAACGCCAAGAGCATGTTCGACGCTGCACGCGTGCTGGGCCAGGCGGTGCGTCGCGTCTACGACCGCGACGCTGAATCCCTCAAGCACGCCGGCGTCGAGTTCAACGTCTCCCTGGTCTTTGGCGGCCAGATCGCAGGCGAGGGCATGCGCCTGTTCCACGTCTATTCAGCGGGCAACTTCATCGAGGCCACCGCCGAGTCGCCCTATTTCCAGATTGGCGAATCCAAATACGGAAAGCCGGTGCTCGATCGCGTGCTCACGCCCGACACCCCGCTGGACGAAGCCGCCAAGTGCGCACTGGTGTCCATGGACTCCACCATGAAGTCCAACCTCTCGGTGGGTACGCCGCTGGACCTCGTGGTCTATGAGGCCAATCGTCTGCAATCCGACAAGGTAGTGTGCATCGGCATCGACAACCCCTACCTGCGCATGCTGCATGGCACCTGGGGCCGCAAGTTGCGCGAGGCCTTCGACAGCCTGGACAGCCCGGTCTGGGACGGCACGCACACCGAAACGCCCCTGCGCGTGCCCGAGGACGGCAGTCAACCCCTGCGCAAGATCACCCGCCCAGAGGACAAGCTCATTTGAGCCTCATCGTCTTCTCCCACGGCAACAGCTTTCCAGCGGCTACCTACGGCGTCCTGTTCAAGCACCTGCGCGCACGCGGCTACACCGTGAAGGCGGTGGACCAGTACGGGCACGATCCACGTTTCCCGATTACCAACAACTGGACCCACCTGGTCGCCCAGTTGCAGGAATTCGCGGAAAACGAAGCGGTGAAGGCCGGTGAGCCAGTCTGGCTGGTGGGCCACTCGCTCGGAGGCTTCCTGAGCGTGATGTGCGCCGCCCGCCACCCGGAAGTGGCGCGCGGCGTCGTGATGCTGGATTCGCCGCTGCTCGGGGGCTGGAAGGCCACTGCGGTCAGCGCTGCCAAGCGCACCACCATGATCGGCGCGGTCTCGCCCGGTGCCGTGAGCCGCAAGCGACGTGACCGCTGGCCTAGCCTGGACGCGGCGCTGGAGCACTTTCGCCACAAGAAGTCCTTCGCCCGCTGGGACCCGCAGGTCCTGCAGGACTACATCACCCATTGCACCCGCGACATCGACGGTCAGCGGGTGCTGTCCTTCAACCGTGACGTCGAGACCGCGATCTACAACACCCTGCCGCACAACATCGACCGCCTGCTGCAACGCCACCCGCTGCAGTGCCCGGCGGCCTTCATCGGCGGCACCCTGTCCCAGGAGTTGAAGCAGGTGGGCCTGGCCCTCACACACAAGGCCACGCACGGTCGCATCAGCCTGCTGGAGGGCACCCACCTGTTCCCGATGGAAAAGCCCGCCGCCACCGCAGCGGCCATCGAGGCGGCGATCCTCGCCTTCTGAATCAGCCTTTCCAGGCGATCAGGCCGCTCCAGGACGTGGCCAGCACGATCACGCCAAAGGCAATGCGGTACCAGGCGAAGAGCACGAAGCTGTGCGTGGAGATATAGCGAAGCAGCCATCGCACACACATCCAGGCGCTGGCGAACGAGAAGATCAGGCCGATGGTGAACATCGGCACGTCGTTCACCGAAAGCAGGCCCCACTCCTTGTAAAGACTGTAGGCGCCTGCACCGATCAGGGTGGGGATGGCCAGGTAGAACGAAAAATCGGTCGCGGCCCGGCGTGACAGGCCCAGCATCATCCCGCCGATGATGGTGGCGCCGCTGCGGCTGGTACCCGGGATCATGGCCAGGCACTGCACCAGGCCCACCTTGAGGGCGTCCCAGGGCGTCATCGCATCCACGTCGTGAATGCGGGCCTGGGCCTGCGGCCGACGCTCCACCCAAAGGATGATCAGGCCGCCCACGATGAAGGCGCTGGCCACCACCGCGGGCGTGAACAGGTGAGCCTTGATCGCCTTGCCCAGAAGCAGCCCCAGCACCACGGCGGGCAGGAAGGCGATCAGGACATTCAGTGCGAAACGCTGCGCCTGGCGCTCGGTAGGCAGGGCGCGCACGGTGTCGTGGATCTTCTGCCAGTACACCAGGATCACCGCGAAGATCGCACCGGTCTGGATGGCGATGTCAAAGACCTTGGCTTTGTCGTCATCGAAACCGAGCAGCGCGCCTGCCAGGATCAGGTGACCGGTGCTGGAGATGGGAAGGAATTCGGTCAGGCCCTCGACGACGCCCATGACGGCGGCCTTGACCAGCAAGAGGATGTCCACGCGCGCTCCCTGAAAACGGTGGCGCGATTATCGCTGCTGCCTGGGCAGCAGCGGGCTCACTCGTGGCGCAGGGCTTCGATCGGGAGCAGGCGCGAGGCACGCCGGGCGGGGTAGAAGCCGAAGAACACGCCCACCAGAGCCGAGAAGCCGGCGGCCAGCGCGATCGAGGCGCCCGAGATGCTCACGGGCCATTGCATGAAGTACGCCACCGCCCAGGTCGCCACACCGCCCAGGGCTACGCCGATGGCGCCGCCGATCAGGCTCAGGGTCACCGCCTCGATCAGAAACTGCGCCAGGATGTCGCGCCCGCGCGCACCCACCGCCAGGCGCAGGCCGATCTCACGGGTGCGTTCGGTCACGCTCACCAACATGATGTTCATGATGCCGATGCCTCCGATGATCAGGCTGATGCCCGCCACCGCAGCCAGCAGCATTCCCATCACCCGGCTGGAGGACTCCTGGGCCTGCAGGATCTCGGTGAGGTTGCGAATGATGAAGGGATCGTCCGCGCCGGGCGTCACCCGCAGGCGCTGACGCAGCAACTCGCGGATGCCCTCCTGCGCTGCCCGCATGTCCTGACCTTCGCGTACTTTCACGCTGATCGAGCCCACCCGCTTTTGCTTGCCACCCACGCCCCCCTGGATGCGGTTGCGGTAGGTGCTGACCGGAACCACGACTACATCATCCTGGTCCTGTCCCATGGCGTTCTGGCCCTTGCGCTCGAGCACGCCCACCACCGTCACCGGCACCTTCTTCACCCGGATCACCTGCTCCAGCGGGTCAGCGTCGCCAAAGAGCTGCTGGGCCACGGTCTGTCCAATCAGGGCCACCTTGGCCGAACCCTGTACCTCGGCGGGCTCGAAGCTGCGCCCGGACGCCAGCGGCCAGTCACGTGCCTCGAGGTAATCGTTGGTCGTGCCGAAGATGGAGGTATTCCAGTTGGTGTTGCCCACTACCACCTGCGCCGCGGTACGCAGCGTCGGGGCAGCCACCTGCACCTGCGGCACCTCGCGGGCAATGGCGATCGCGTCTTCCTCGGTCAGGGCCTGCCCGCTTTGTGCGCCCAGGCGCACACCGCCGGCAGTCACCCCGCCAGGCAGCACCAGCATGATGTTGGAGCCCAGGCCCTTCATCTGCGCCTGCACCCGTTCGGTGGCGCCGCGCCCCAGGGCGATCATGGTGATCACCGCCGCCACCCCGATGATGATTCCCAGCATGGTGAGCATGCTGCGCAAGGTATTGGCGGCCAGCGCCCGCAGCGCCGCGCGTAAGGCGGCCAGCGTGTTCATGCAGACTCCCCAGTGGCGCGGTCTTCGACGATGGCACCGTCGCGAAACACGATGCGCCGGCGAGCCCAGGCCGCCACGTCCGGCTCGTGAGTGACCAGCACCACGGTGATCCCCTGCGCATTGAGTTGGGACAGCAGCCGCATGATGTCTTCGCTGGTCTGGGAGTCGAGCGCGCCAGTGGGTTCATCGGCCAGCACCAGCACGGGCTCGTTCACCAGGGCGCGTGCAATCGCCACTCGCTGCTGCTGCCCGCCGGAAAGCTCCGCTGGCGTGTGGTCGATACGCTGCTCCAGGCCCACCTGGCGCAAGGCCGCCAGGGCACGTTCCTGGCGTTGCGCCGACTTCACCCCGGCATAGACCAGGGGCAGCTCCACGTTTTCCAGCGCGCTGGTGCGAGGCAGCAGGTTGAACTGCTGAAACACGAAGCCGATGCGCCGGTTGCGGATGGCAGCCAGCTGGTCGGCGGTCATGTCCTGCACCGGCTCACTGGCCAGGCGGTAGGTGCCCGTGTCCGGGCGGTCCAGACAGCCCAGGATGTTCATCAGGGTGCTCTTGCCCGAGCCCGAGGCACCCATGATGGCCACGAACTCGCCGGCCTCGATGTCCAGCGACACGCCGCGCAGGGCATGCACCGTCTGACCACCCAGGGTGTAGGCCTTGGCCAGGTCGCGCGCTTCGATCAGGGCCACGGGGTGTATCTCGCTCGCGCGGTCTCAGAACGGCAGGCGCGGGCCGGCCGAAGCGGCAGGCGCGGTGGCCACGCCGGTCACCACGCGCGCGCCCGCATGCAGCACCTTCGCGTCCAGCGAGTCCGGTGCCACCAGCAACTCGGTGGACGTACCGTCGGTGATGCCCAGTCGCACGCCCAGGGCGCGGGGCTGGCCGTCATCTCCCAGCACGTACAGGCGACCGCGCGTGATGGTGCGGCCGGCGGCTTCCGCCAACAGGGCCGCATAGCGGGGCTTCTGCTCGGGGGTCAGCAGGTCGCCGACGCGGGCACGGATCTCGGCACTAATGCGTTCGCGGGCCTTGGGTCGCTCCTCGGCGGGCAGATCCCGCAACTGCATGAAGCGAGGGCGGGCCTCGGCGTAGACCGCATCCACTTTCTCAATCTGTTCGGGGGTGAGCTGCAACTCGGTCACCAGTCGGTTGCGCAATTCGCTGCCGGGTCCGCCGCGCCCACCGGGAGTGGCGGCGCCCGGGGCCGCGGCGGTGGCGGGCCCTGGTGAAGACGCCACGGGCACCGCACCCGAAGCGCCAGGAGCTGCCGCCGACGCTGACCCCGAAGCCGCCGCAGCAGCAGGCGCCGGCGGCTCGATGCCTGCGATACGCACCCGCAGCGCCGCGTTCGGGACCTTGAGCACGTTCTCGCGCGCATCGGTGATCACCCGCACATTGGCCGTCATCCCGGGCAGCAGGCGCCCGCTGGTGTTGGAGAAACCCACCACCGCGACGTAGGTCACCACGTTGGACACGTTCTGGGCCGCCTTGCGAACCTGTCGGATCTCGCCCTCGAAGTTCTGGCCAGGAAAGGCGTCGACGGTGAAGGTGGCCTTCTGGCCAGGGCGGATGCGGCCGATGTCGCTCTCGTCCACGCTGGCTTCCACCTGCATGTCCTGCAGGTTCTGCGCGATCACGAACAGCTCGGGGGCCTGCAGGCTGGCCGCCACGGTCTGGCCTTTCTCGACGGTGCGCTTGATCACGATGCCATTGACCGGCGAGACGATGCGCGTGCGCGCCAGGTCGACCCGCGCCTGGGCCAGGGCCGCCTGGCGCTGGGCTACGTTGGCCTGGGCGCTTTTCACCTGGGCATCGGCCACGCCAGCCTGGGCCTGCACGGACTTGAGCGTCTCGGCGCTGGTGTTCACCAGGGCCTCGGCCTTCTCCGCTTCGCTCTTGGCAATGAACTCGCGCGCCACCAGCATGCGTTTGCGATCCAGATCGCGGCGAGCTTCGGACAGGTCCACCTGGGCACGCGACACCGCGGCGCGGGCCGCGATGCCGTTCGCCTGCGCGGTGAGGACCGCGGCCTGAGCCGCCTCGACATCGGCCTGGGCCTGGCGCACGCGGTACTGGAAGGTTTCCGGGTCGATCTGGGCGATCAGTTGGCCCGCCCGGACCTCGCTGTTGAAATCAACGAACAGGGCCTGGATCTGACCCGACACCTGGGTACCCACCGAGACCTGGGTCACCGGGTTCACGGTGCCGGACGCCGAGACCGTGGACTGCAGGGGTCCCTGTTCGATCAGGCCGGTGCGATAGGACACCTGCGGCGCCCGATCGGAGGTCCACCAGGCCGCACCACCTGCCACCGCCAACACCAGGACCGACAGCAGGGCCCAGTGCTTCCAGGAGAACTTGTTCTTCATCGGGGTCATTGTAGGAAGGCTGGCCGGGGCCGTAGGCGTCCAACTGTGTCGGGTCAGTGAAAGATGGGCCACATCCGCCCGTCCGGCCCGCCCGTACGAGCGCCCCTGTCCTACAGGGCCAGCCCGGGCCCGACGGTCTACTGACCGCCGATCACCCCGACTCCTCTGAGTCCCCTCCTCCTCCGGGGTGAGCTGGTCCGGCCCTCCGTCCCGCGACCGGCACGTTGCCCCCGGGTCCCAAGGCCCGGGGGCCTTTTTTGGGACGCCCGGGGGCCTTTTCGGGACAGCCCGTGGGCCTTTTTCAGGCGTTCACCGCTTGTAGGAATCGTCAATACGGTCCACCCGCCGCACCAGTGCGTCGAAAACGTCCTGGCCGGCACCAAAGCGCGCGTCCCACTGCAACGCGTCGCCGGTGGTCTTGCGCACGACGTCCTCGGGGATGGGAATGGCGGGCCCCAGGGCCGCCTGGGCAACCTGGATCTCGCAGGCGCGCTGCAGCGTCCACAGGCGCACCAGCGCCAGAGGCAGGGTCTGGCCCCAGGACAGCAGGCCGTGATTGCGCAGGATCAACAGCGGCCGCTGGCCCATGGCCTGGAGCAGGCGCGGCGCCTCGTCCGCGTGCACGGTGATGCCCTCGAAGTCGTGGTAAGCCACCATGTCCCCGAGCTGCGCGGAGTAGAAGTTGTTCTGGGCCAGACCCGAGCGTGTGCACGCGACCGCCAGGCCGGCGGTGGTGTGGGTATGCATCACGCAATGCGCCTGGGGCAGGTGCTCGTGGATCGCCGAGTGCACCGTGAACCCGGCGGGGTTGGCGCTCCAGGGGCTGTCCTCGAGCTTGTGGCCCTGCACGTCGATCTTGAGCAGGTTGCTGGCCGTGACTTCGCTGTAATGCAGTCCGAAGGGGTTGATCAGGAAATGCTTTTGGCCGCCCGTCACGCTATCGGGCAGTCGCAGCGTGATGTGGTTGTAGATCATCTCCGTCCATCCGAGCATGTCGAAGATGCGGTAGCAGGCGGCCAGTTGCACGCGCGCGGCGCGTTCGTCGGGATGCCAGTTCGGGACGGATGTCATGGGGTGCGCTCCTCGTGTCGTGACGCCCGGACTTTTACCATAGCCCCCCGCCTCACCTGCTGCGGGTGCAGCGAGTCTCAGGAGCCTCAGTGCCCGGCGTCTGGCCACGGCCTGTGGCCCGCCTAAAATCTGGGGCTTATGACCGCCCCCACCGACACCGCGTCCACCCCGGAAGGCGCCAAGACCAGCAACTTCCTGCGCCAGATCATCGACCGCGATCTGGAGCAAGGCACCTACGCGCAGCGCCGGTGGGCGGGTCATCCTGCCGATGCCACCGCCCACCAGGCCGGCGCGCTCGACCCGGCCCGGATCCGCACGCGCTTTCCGCCCGAGCCCAATGGCTACCTGCATGTGGGCCACGCTAAGAGCATCTGCCTGAACTTCGGCCTGGCACGCGCCTATGGCGGCGTGTGCCACATGCGCTTTGACGACACCAACCCCGAGAAAGAGGACCAGGAATACGTCGACGGCATCCTGGATGCCGTGCGCTGGCTCGGATTCTCCTGGGACGCCCATGACACCTCGCACCGGTACCAGGCCAGCGACTACTTCGACTTCATGTACCGCGCCGCGCAATACCTGGTCGAAGCGGGTCTGGCCTACGTCGACGAACAGACCCCCGAGCAGATGCGCGCGAACCGCGGCGACTTCGGCAAGCCCGGCGTGGACAGCCCCTTCCGGACCCGTACCCCGCAGGAGAATTTGGCGCGGCTTGGCCAAATGCGTGAAGGCCAGCTGCCCGATGGGGCCGCAGTACTGCGCGCGAAGATCGACATGGCCAGCCCCAACCTCAACATGCGCGACCCGGCCCTGTACCGGATCAAGCATGCCGAGCACCACCACACCGGCAAGGCCTGGTGCATCTACCCGATGTACACCTTTGCGCACCCTATCGAGGACGCGCTGGAAAACATCACCCACAGCATCTGCACGCTGGAATTCGAAGACCAGCGCCCCTTCTACGACTGGCTGCTCGATCGCCTGCGCGAAGGCGGCCTGATCAACGCGCCGCAGCCGCGACAGTACGAATTCGCACGCCTGAACCTCACCTACGTCGTCACCAGCAAGCGCAAACTCAAGCAGCTGGTCGATGAAAAGCATGTGAGCGGCTGGGACGACCCGCGCATGCCCACCATCGTCGGCCTGCGCCGTCGCGGCTACACGCCCGAGAGCCTGCAACTCTTTGCCGAGCGCATCGGCGTGACCAAGGCCAATGGCTGGATCGACTTCAGCACCCTGGAAATCGCGCTGCGCGACGACCTCGACCCTCGCGCCGCCCGTGCGATGGCGGTGCTCGAGCCCGTCAAGCTCGTGATCGACAACTGGGACGAGGTCATGGGTGCGGGACACCTGGAGCCCTGCGTAGCGCCTGTGCATCCGCACCACCCGGAGCGTGGCCAGCGCGAGTTCCGCTTCGGCCGCGAGCTGTGGATCGAGCGCGGCGACTACGAGGCTGTGCCGCCCAAGGGCTACAACCGCCTGTTCCCCGGCAACAAGGTGCGCCTGAAATACGGCTATGTGGTCGAGTGCGTGGGTGCCGACGTGGGCGCGGACGGCCAGATCAGCACCGTGCACGCACGCCTCATCCCCGACACCAAGAGCGGCACCCCGGGCAGCGACAGCGTCAAGGCCAAGGGCGTGATCACCTGGGTGGGCGCCAGTGACGGCGTGCGCGCCGAGGTGCGCCTGTACGACCGCCTGTTCACGGTCTCACAGCCGGACACCGGCGAGCGCGATTTCCTGGAGGAAATCAATCCCGACAGCCTGAAGACCGTCTCCGCCTGGGTCGAGCCCTCACTGGCCCAGGCCCGGCCCGACGCGAAGTTCCAATTTGAGCGCCATGGCTACTTCGTGGCCGACCGGGTCGACCACCGCGCCGACCGCCTGGTCTTCAATCGCACCACTGGCTTGAAGGACACCTGGGCGAAATGAATCCCGGGCCCTGACAGGGCCTAGGCGCTCAGTGCCCGGCGCGCACCAGCCGCAGCTCGTTTTCGCCCTGGGCGTTGCCACCTCCGGGCACGGCCTCGCCCGTGCGATCGAGCACCTGCGGCAAGCGTTGCGCGAGCTGTTCGTCGGCATCCGGTCCCGTGCCCACATAGACACCGTGCGTGAGCGTGATGTGCGCCGCCTCGAAGGCACCTGCGCCCGCGCACAGCGTGGTGCGCGTGGGGGCGTTCTGACTGGCCATCACCAGCATGGCGGGCACCACCGCCTCAGGGCCGAAGGCCTGCAGCATGTCCGGCGGGAACAGGTCCTGGGTCATGCGGGTGGCCGCCGTAGGTGCCAGACAGTTCACGCGGATATCGTGCTTGGCGCCTTCCAGTGCCAACGTCTGCATCAGGCCCACCAGCGCCAGCTTGGCTGCGCCGTAATTGGTCTGGCCAAAGTTGCCGTACAGGCCGGTCGACGAGGTCGTGAGCACGATGCGCCCGTACTTTTGGGCGATCATGTGCGGCCATACCGCCTTGCAGCCATGCACCGCGCCCATGAGGTGCACGTCCAGCACCTGCCGGAAATCGGCCAGGTCCATCTTGGCGAAGCTCTTGTCACGCAGGATGCCGGCGTTGTTCACGAGAACATCGATCCGACCCCAGGTGTCCATCGCTTGCTGCACCATCTTCTCGACGGCGCCGTAATCGGTCACCGAAGCGCCATTGACGATGGCCTCGCCGCCGCTGGCGCGGATCTCGTCGACCACAGCCTGTGCCGCGCTCACCGAACCGCCTGCGCCGTGCACATCGCCGCCCAGGTCGTTGACGACCACCTTGGCGCCCCGCGCGGCCAGGGCCAGTGCGTGCTGGCGGCCCAGGCCGCCGCCCGCGCCGGTGACGATGGCCACGCGGGCCTTGAAATCGAGTGCCATGTTGCCTTGCTCCAGGTTGTTTTTGGTCGCGAAGGACTCTACGCCGGTCTGCGCTGTGCGCCTGTACCCGAGGGGACAGCCGCGCCGCGAATGTCCCGCCCGCAAATCGCAACCGGTGTAGGACACCGCCACCGCGCCGACGCGGCGCACCGGCCTCAGGGCGCGGCCAACGAGGGCGAGATCGCGGCCCGGGACAGCCCCAGGCGCTGCGGGGCGATGTACTGCTGTCGGTAGATCTCGAAGGGCATGGTGTCGCCCGCCTCGATCTGGCGCTGGTCCTGCAGGGACTTCGCGCTCAGGCCCTCGAAATGCGCCTGCGAAGCGGCGTCCCAGGGCAGGGACAGTAGGTGGGCCCGGGTCTGCCGGGACCGGTCCAGCGCGAAGTCCAGGAAGGAGTTGCGGTACTCGCGCGCCATCACCTCGAGGACCCGGGCCGAGGGCAGGCGCTGCGGCTCGGACAACAGCCGGCGGGCCGCCTGGACTGCGCGCGCATGCGCGTCGCCGCCTTGCGCGGCGTCCAGCAGGCCGGCTACAGGCTCGAAGGCCTCCAGCAATTCGTGCCCCCAGTCGGTCAAGCCAACCCACCCTGCGCCGCGTTCGAGCTGGAGCCCAGGCTGGCGGCCGAAGGCGGCGGTCTTGTGCTGGTTGCGGCCGATCTGCGCGATCTCCTGCGGCGTGTCTGGTGGGCTATCGGACAGGAGGCAATGCAGCAGGAATACGTCCAGCAGCTGCATGGCCTGCGCGTTGATTCCCACCGGCTCGAAGGGATCGAGGTCCAGCAAGCGCACCTCCACGTATTCGACCCCGCGCTCACGCAGGGCGTGCAGCGGCCGCTCGCCAGGGAAGATATTGCGCTTGGGGCGGATGGTGCCGTAGAACTCGTTCTCGATCTGCAGCAAGGTGGTAGATAGCTGCTGGTAGCGGCCCTGCGCGTCGCGCACACCGATCGCCTCGTAGGGCGGATAGGGCTGCGTGAGCGCTTCGTGCAGCGACGCGGCGTAGCCGTCCAGATCGTTGTAGCTCACGGCCAACCGGGCCTGGGCCTCGCTCTGGTAGCCCAGTCGCCCCATGCGCAGCGAAGTGCCATGCGGCATGTACAGCGTGCCCTCGGACAGCGTCTGCAGCTCGTGCTGTCGACCTTCGACGAAGCAGGCATCGAGCGCCGGCGACGCGCCGAACAGGTACAGAAGCAGGAAGGCGTGCCGGCGGAAGTTGCGGATCAGGCCGAAGTAGCTGGCGCTGTCCACGCCTGGCATCGACCAGTTGTAGTGGATGCCCGAGATCGTTTGCATGCGCCGCCCATAGCGGTGCGCCAGGCCCAGGCGGTAGACGCTCTTGGCCTGTCCTACATTGGAGCGGCCATAGCGTCCGATCGGGATCGCGTCTTCAGGTGGCAGGCCGCAGGGCATGCTGGACACCCACAGCGTCTCCTCGCCCAGGGCGCGCAGCGTGAACTGGTGGATGCGCGCAAGTTCGTCTGCGCAAGCCTGCGGCGTCGCGTGCACGCCGGTGATCAGCTCCAGCTGGGCCTCGCTGTAGTCGGTGGTGATGTGGGGATGCGTCAGCGCCGACCCCAGCGCTGACGGGTGCGGGGTGGTCGCGAGCCTGCCGAACGAATCGGCGCGCAGGCTCTCTTTCTCGACACCCCGCCGGATGCCCAGGAGGGTGGTGCGGTCCACGGCTTCGAGGACCGGAAGGGGAATTCTCATTCTTGTTTCCCAAGGCTGTGCGCCCGGCGGACCGGCGAAGTTAACACCTTTGCCGGATTCCTGCCGAGCGCTGCGCAGCGTCGGGAGACTGGGGCCCTGCACCCCAGGGACGCACCACGGGATGCGCCGCATGGGGTCCGCGCGGACCTCAGTTGCGGTCCATGCGCTGGGTGCGCGAGGGGGTCGTGGTCTCGGTGCTTCCCGACCCCGTTCCGCCCGCGCCCATACTGCCGCTCGCGCCGCTGGTTCCCGGGTCGCTGCCCGTCGAGGGGCCCGCACCACTGGCACCCGTATCGCTACCCGCCCCACCGGGCGAGGTGCCGGTCGAGGGGCTGGGCGATGCACCGCTGGTGTCGCTGCCTGTCCCGCCAGGGGAGGCCCCCGTGCTTCCCCCCGTCGTGCCGCCACTCGACCCGCCGGTGGTACCTCCGGCGCCCATGGTGCCGGTGTCGCTGCCCGATCCGCTGGCGCCTGTGGCACCCGTAGTGCCGGAGGGCGATGGCTCGGTGGTCGCAGCGCCGCCAGTGGCGCTGCCTCCTGGCGAAGTTGAACTGCCCTGGGCCAACGCCGCGCCGCAAGTGACGGTCACGGCCAAGCCGGCCAGCAGGCTACGCAAAAGAGTCGATGCAGTCATGTGGGGAACTCCTTGAAAAAGCTGGAACGATGGAAGACGCCGGCATCGATGCCAGCTGCGACCAGCCTAGTGAGCCGCAACGCCCGTCCCGTCGGTGGGGGTCCGCAACCGCTGTCGGACAGCGCCATCCGGTACCGCGCGCCGTGATACCGCAAGGGCTGGCGCGCCCGGCCAGCCAAAGACCTCTTGCAGGCTACGCACCTCGGGCAGCACGTAGACCACGGCACCAGTCCGGGCCCGCGGCGCGAGGATGTTCTCGTAGAAGTGGCGAGGCAGGTTGATGCAGCCATAGGAGATGCGGTTGTCGTGCGGGGTGGCTGAGGCCAGTCGCTGCAGGCGGCGCTCGGCAGGCACGCGCGCCCGCACGCGATGCATGGATACCGCCGACGCGTAGTCCACCCAGACGATGTCCTCGCCCTGCGCGTTCACGCCAGGTTCCGCGATGAAGCGACCGGCCGGCGTGGTCCGTTCCTCGGGGCGGATCTGCGACAAGGGCTTGTCGCCGATACCGGGCACGGTGTGGTCCCCTCGGGCGCTGCCAAGCAGCACGGGGGCGGCGCCCACGAAGCGCCCGGCCGCATCCAGCACAAACACACGGGCCTGCTGCTTGTCCACGATCACGACCG
>JBEEIS010000029.1:0-35690 GCA_041169755.1 Pseudomonadota bacterium
CGGGCTTGTCGATCTAGGTCACGGAGGAGGTGGCGCAACAGGAATCGACCGCACACCGTCCGGTGCTGCTGCAGCCCTGCATTGAAGGGCTGGCGCTGCGCCCGGACAGCGTGATCGTGGATGGAACCTTCGGGCGTGGCGGGCACAGCGCCGCCATCCTGCAGGCCCTCGGACCGGCCGGCCGCCTGGTGGCCCTGGACCGGGATCCCGAAGCGATTGCGGTGGGTTCGCAGTGGAAGGACTCACGGTTCTCAGTTCATCGGGCGCGTTTCTCGCAACTCGGCGAGGTACTCGATGCCTTGGGAATCGCAGTGGTGGATGGCGTGTTGCTGGATCTGGGCGTGTCGTCGCCGCAACTGGACGACGCATCGCGAGGCTTCAGCTTCAGGGCCGATGGGCCGCTGGACATGCGCATGGATCCCGACCATGGGATCAGCGCACGGGCCTGGCTCCAGCAAGCCGACGAGCGAGACATTGCAAGAGCGCTGAGGGACTATGGGGATGAACGGTTTGCTGTTCCGATTGCAAAGGCGATTGCTGCTCGCCGACAGGAACGGGGCCCTCTTGCAAGCACCGCCGAGTTGGCCGAGCTCGTGGCTGGCGCGGTCAAAACCCGCGAGCCGGGCCAGAACCCTGCAACGCGCACATTTCAGGCTCTTCGGATTTTCGTCAATGCCGAGCTTGAAGAGCTCGAGCAAGCGCTAGAGGGCAGCTTGAACCTCCTCGAGCCTCAGGGACGCCTGGTCGTGATCAGCTTTCATTCGCTGGAAGACCGCATCGTCAAGCAGTTCATCGCCAAGCATGCGCGCGAGGTGGTGGACCGCCGCGCGCCCTTCGCCTCGGGTGCGCCCCTGAAGCTCACTGCGCTGGAACGTGTGAAGCCCTCGGCCGACGAAGTCGTAGCCAACCCCCGTGCGCGCAGCGCCATCATGCGCGTGGCGCAAAGGACGGCGCACTGACATGTCGACCCCCACGCTTGTCACGACGTGTACTACGCTGCCCTCCGAGGGGGTGCTGAGCCTCCTTGAGGCGGCTCGGCGGAGGCTGACATGCTCCGTCTGAATATCCTGCTCACGTTCGCTGTCATCGCCAGTGCCCTGTACCTGGTGAGGGTGCAGTACGAGTCGCGGCGCCTGTACACCGAAATCGAGAAGGCGCAGGCCGAGGCGCGCGCGCACGAGTCCGAAATGGAACGTCTGCTCGCCGAGCGGCGTGGCCAGTCCACGCCGTTGCGCGTGGAGCAGATCACCAAGAACCAGTTGCAGATGCGCGCGCCTACGCCGGGTATCACGCAGTACGTGACCCAGGGCGGTGCCCCGGCGGTGACGGCTCCGGCCGCGCCGGCCGTTGTCCCCGCGCCCCAGGAGGCGGCGAGCCGATGACCCGCAGCGTCCTCTACGCCTCGAGCCCCTTGCTCGCAAGCAAGACCCCGGTCTGGCGCAGCAAAACGGTGGTGGCCGTCATCGCGCTGGCCTTCATCGGCCTGGCGGGACGCGCGGCCTGGGTGCAGGTGTTCGGCAACGCCTTCTTCCAGCGCCAGGGCGAGGTGCGCTTCGCGCGCACGATCGAGTTGCCGGCCACCCGCGGGCGCATCCTGGACCGCAATGGCCTGCTGCTCGCCACCAGCGTGCCGGCCCCTAGCATCATGGCCATCCCCGACAGCATCGATCGCGACAAGGGGCGACTCACCCAGCTGGCCGCCCTGCTCGAGATGCCCGTGGCCGAACTTGACAAGCGGTTGCAGCTCCAGGGGGATGGCAGCAAGCCGGTGTGGCTGCGCCGCCAGATCGAGGACGCCGTTGCCGACAAGGTGATGGCCCTGGGCATCAAGGGCGTGCTGCTACGCAAGGAATACAAGCGTCAGTACCCTGAGGGCGAGGCTGCCGCTCACGTGGTCGGCTTCACAGGTATCGACGATCAGGGGCATGGTCAGGGCCTGGAGGGCATCGAGAAGGCCTTCGACAAGGACCTCGCGGGTCGCTCGGGCTCGCGCCGCGTGATCAAGGACCGTCTGGGCAATATCGTTGAAGATGTACGCGAACAGGTGCCCCCGATGGACGGCCAGGACCTGCAGCTGTCCATCGACAGCAAGGTGCAGTTCTTTGCCTACCAGAAGCTGCGTGACGCTGTCATCCAGCACAAGGCCAAGGCCGGGAGCATCGTGGTGCTGGACGTGCAAAGCGGCGAGGTACTGGCCCTGGCCAACTACCCGAGCTACTCGCCCTCCAAGCGCGTGAACGTGTCGACAGAGCAGATGCGTAACCGCGCCCTGGTCGACATGTTCGAGCCCGGATCGACGGTCAAGCCCTTTATCGCCGCGCTCGCCCTCGAGCGCGGGCTGGTGCGCCCCGACACACAGATCCAGACCGCGCCCGGGCGCATCTACGTCTCGGGCATGCCGATCAACGATTCCAGCCCGCATGGTGTGCTCACCGTCAACGAGGTGATCCAGAAATCGAGCAACGTGGGCACCGTCAAGATGGCCATGCAATTCGAGCCGCGCCAGATGTGGGAGATGTACTCCAGCGTCGGCTTCGGCCAGCGTCCGCAGCTGCCCTTCCCGGGGGTGGTCAGTGGCCGTCTGCCGGCCTACAAGAGCTGGCGTCCGATCGGCCAGGCCACCATGAGCTACGGCTACGGCCTCTCGGGCAGTCTGTTCCAGCTGGCGCGTGCCTACAGCGTCTTTGCGCGTGACGGCGAGCTCGTGCCGGTCACCCTGGTCAAGTCCGAGCGTCCCGCTGCTGGCGTGCGCGTCTTCGATCCGACCCATGCCGCCCAGGTGCGCCACATGCTGCACCTGGCTACCAGCGCCGGTGGCACCGCGCCCAAGGCCCAGACCGTGGGCTACTCGGTGGGCGGCAAGACCGGCACCGCGCGCAAGACCGAGGGCAAGGGCTATGTCGAGGGCAAGTACCGGGGTTTCTTCGTGGGCCTGGCCCCGATCGAGAAGCCGCGCGTGGTCGTCGCCGTCATGATCGACGAGCCGCGGGGCGGCAGCTACTACGGCGGCGAAGTCGCGGCGCCCGTGTTCAGTGCCACGGTCCAACAGACCCTGCGCATCATGGGCCTGCAGCCGGACATGACCGTCAAGCCGCAGGTCGTCGTGGCGGTGGAGGAGTCGTTCTGATGCAGACCCTGCACACGCCGCACGAAGCTGCCCGCTGGCTGGCGGGTCGGGTGCGTGGCCAGCTGCACTGCGACAGCCGCCAGGTGAGCGCGGGTGACGGCTTCATCGCCTGGCCGGGCGCTGCCACCGACGGTCGCCGCCATGTAGGCGCGGCGTTAGCCAGTGGCGCCTCGGCGTGCCTGGTCGAGGCCGAGGGCGTGGACGCCTTCGATTTCGGCCGCGGTCACGAGGCGGCCGTCGCCCGCTACACCGGCCTGAAGGCGGCCACCGGCCCCATCGCCGCCGCCTACTACGAGCAGCCGTCCGAGCGCCTGGAGGTCCTGGCGATCACCGGCACCAATGGCAAGACTTCCACCGCCTGGTGGCTGGCGCAGGCCTTGTCCGAGGCGCGCGGCGCCGGCTGCGGCGTGATCGGCACCCTGGGAATCGGCCGTCCGCCCCAGGTGATGTACACCGGCCTGACCACGCCCGACCCGGTGCTGCTGCAGGCCCACCTGCGGGGCTTCGTCGAGCAGGGGCTGTCGGCCTGCGCCATCGAGGCCTCGTCCATCGGGATCGTCGAGCGGCGCCTGGACGGCACCCGCATCGCGGTCGCCGTCTTCACCAATTTCAGCCAGGACCACCTGGACTACCACGGCACCATGCAGGCCTACTGGGCGGCCAAGGCGGCCCTGTTCGACTGGCCCGGCCTGCGTGCCGCGGTGGTCAATGTGGACGACATCCGGGGTGAGGACCTGGTGCAGTCGCTGCGGGATCGAGATCTGGACCTGTGGACGCTGTCCTGTCATCGTGACGATGCCCGCCTGCGCGCGCTGGATATCGCCTACGGCGAATCGGGCCTGCACTTCACCGTGGCCGAGGGCACGCAGCGCGAGACGCTGCAGACCGGCCTGGTCGGCCACTACAACGTGTCCAACCTGCTCGGTGTGATCGGTGCGATGCGCGCGGTCGGTGTGCCCCTGGCGCAGGCGGTGCATGCCTGCGGCCGCCTGCTGCCCGTGCCAGGCCGCATGGAGCGCCTGCAGCGGGCGGGCCATCCGCTGGTGGCGGTGGACTACGCCCACACACCCGACGCGCTGGACCAGGCGCTCGCCGCCCTGCGGCCGCTGGCGCAGCAGCGTGGCGGACGCCTGTGGTGCGTGTTCGGCTGCGGCGGCGACCGCGACGCCACCAAGCGACCGCTGATGGCCGCCATCGCCGAAAAGCGGGCCGACCAGGTGGTGGTCACCAGCGACAACCCGCGCCGCGAGAAGCCGCAGAACATCATCAGCCAGATCCTGCTGGGACTGTCGCACCGCGACGCGGTGCAGGTCGAGGTGGACCGCGCTCGCGCGATCGAGGTCGCGGTGCTGTCCGCCGGTGCGGCCGATGTGATCCTGCTGGCAGGTAAGGGCCATGAGGACCATCAGGAGATCGACGGCGTGCGCACGCCCTTCGACGACCGCGTGCATGCGCGCGCCGCCCTGGACAAGAGGAGCGCTGCATGACCGCCCTCCTGACACTGGACATGGCCGCGACCTGTATCCCGGGCGCGCGCTGTATCGGCAGCGGCGCCACCGCCATCACCCGTGTGCACACCGATACCCGCACGCTGCAGCCCGGCGACCTGTTCGTGGCCCTGCGCGGTGAGCGCTTTGACGGCAATGACCTCATCGCCGACGCCCTGGCGCGCGGTGCAGCGGCGGTCCTGGCGCACCGCGGGCGGCTCCCGGCGGGTGCCAGCGGCCTGGAGGTAGACGACACCCGCATCGCCCTGGGTCAGCTGGCGCAGGGCTGGCGACTGCGCTTTGGCATCCCGTTGGTCGCGGTAACCGGTAGCAATGGCAAGACCACCGTCACCCAGATGGTGGCCAGCATCCTGCGCGCCTGGCAGGGCGAGGCGGCGCTGGCCACGCAGGGCAATTTCAATAACGACATCGGCCTGCCGCTCACGCTGCTGCGCCTGACGCCGCAGCACCGGGTGGGCGTGCTCGAACTGGGCATGAACCATCCGGGCGAGATCGACTACCTGGCCCGCATCGCTGCGCCGACCGTCGCCCTCGTGAACAACGCTCAGCGCGAACATCAGGAATTCATGGCGACCGTCGAGGCGGTCGCCCGCGAGAACGGCTCGGTGTTCCGGCATCTCGCGGCCGACGGCACGGCGGTCTTCCCCTTCGGCGACACCTACACCGCGCTGTGGCACGACCTGGCCGGCGCGCGCCGCTGCATGACCTTCGGCGCCGTCGGCGCCGATGTGGCCCTGGAAGATGCGCAGTGGCAGCAAGGCCGCTGGCAGGTGCGTGCGCGCACGCCCGCTGGCGCCTTGGCTTTCAGCCTGCAGTTGGCGGGCCGCCACAACGTGATCAACGCCCTGGCGGCGGCGGCTTGCGCCCTGGCGGTGGGCACGCCCCTGGAGGCTGTGGCCCGCGGGCTGGCCGCCTTCGAGCCGGTCAAGGGTCGCTCGCGCGCGCTGGCCGTCACGCTGGGCGCGCGCACGCTGACGGTGATCGACGACACCTACAACGCCAACCCCGATTCCGTCCGGGCGGCGATCGATGTGCTGGCCGAACTGCCCGGCCCGCAGCTGCTGGTGCTCGCCGACATGGGCGAGGTCGGCGACCAGGGTCCGCAGTTCCATGCCGAGGTCGGCGAGTACGCCCGTGCGCGAGGCATCCCGCAGCTGCTCACGTTGGGCGAGCAGTCACGGGCCATGGGCGGCCTGCATTTCGAGGCGATCGACGCCTTGCAGCAGGACGTACTCGGCCGCCTGCCGGCGGTGGCCAGCGTACTGGTGAAGGGCTCGCGGTTCATGAAGATGGAGCGGGTGGTCGACGCCATCACCGCCCAAGCGGCAAACAACAACAACACGGGAGGTGCCTGATGCTTCTGAGTCTGGCCATCTGGCTCCAATCGCTGTCGCCGGAGTTCGGCTTTCTGCGCGTCTTCCAGTACCTCACCTTCCGCGCGGTGATGGCCGCCATGACCGCACTCCTGATCGGCCTGCTGGCTGGCCCCTGGGTGATCCGCCGTCTGGCCGAACTCAAGATCGGGCAGCCGGTGCGTGGCTACGGCATGGAGACCCACCTGTCCAAGAGCGGCACGCCGACCATGGGCGGGGTGCTGGTACTCCTGTCGATCGCCATCTCCACGCTCCTGTGGTTCGACCTGTCCAACCGCTTCGTCTGGATCGTGCTGATCGTGACCCTGGGCTTCGGGGCGATCGGGTGGGCCGACGACTGGCGCAAGGTCGTGAACAAGGACCCCGAGGGCATGCCCTCGCGCGAGAAGTATTTCTGGCAGTCGGTGATCGGCCTGGTCGCGGCGCTGTACCTGGTGTTCAGCATCTCCGAAAGCTCCAACCTCAAGGTGGTGGAACTGTTCTACACCTGGGTGACCTCGGGCTTTGATGTGAACCTGCCGCCCAAGGCGGGCCTGATGGTGCCCTTCTTCAAGGAAGTGTCCTATCCGCTGGGCGTGTTCGGCTTCGTGATCATGACCTACCTGGTCATCGTCGGCGCGAGCAACGCGGTCAACCTCACCGACGGTCTGGACGGCCCGGCCATCATGCCGGTGGTGATGGTGGGCTCCGCGCTGGGCGTGTTCGCCTACGTCACCGGCAGCGCGGTGTATTCCAAGTACCTGCTGTTCCCGCACATCCCGGGCTCGGGCGAACTCCTGATCTTCTGCGCCGCCCTGGCCGGCGCGGGTCTGGCCTTCCTCTGGTTCAACGCCTATCCGGCGCAGGTGTTCATGGGTGACGTGGGCGCGCTGGCGCTGGGCGGGGCGCTGGGCACCATCGCCGTGATCGTGCGCCAGGAAATTGTGCTGGCCATCATGGGCGGCATATTCGTGGTGGAGGCGCTGTCGGTGATGGCGCAGGTCGCGTACTTCAAGTACACGAAGAAACGCTACGGAGAGGGTCGCCGCATCCTGAAGATGGCGCCCCTGCACCACCACTTCGAGAAAACCGGCTGGAAGGAGACTCAGGTTGTGGTGCGCTTCTGGATCATCACCATGCTCCTGTGTCTGGTCGGCCTGTCCTCCCTGAAGCTGCGATAAGCCATGAATTCTCTCCAAGACCAGCACATCGTCGTCCTCGGCCTGGGTATCTCCGGCCTGGCGATGGCCCGCTGGTGCGCGCGTTGCGGCGCGCATGTGACGGTCGCTGACACGCGCGAGGCGCCGCCTCACCTGGCCACCCTGCGCGAGCAGCTGCCGCAGGCCCGCTTCGTGAGCGGTCCTTTCAGTGAGTCATTGCTTGAAGGCGCGCAGGCGGTGTTCCGCAGCCCGGGCCTGGCGCCTTCGCAGGTCGACACGGTGCTCGACGCTGCGCGCAGCCGGGGAATGCGTGTGGGCGGCGAGCTCGATCTGTTCGTGCAGGCGCTCGAGGTGATCCGCGTGCAGACCGAGGCGATTGAACGCGCCGAGCAGGCGGCGCGCGCCGCTGCCGAGGCCGCACAAGCTGCTGCTGAAGCTGCCGCTGCCGCGGCGACCGACACGCCAGCCGACACCCCCGATACGGACGCAGCGCCTGAGGAAACGCCCGACGAGGAGGTCGCTGCAGGTCCCGAGGCCACCGCCGCCGCCGCACTGGCCCACGGCGACGACGAGCCCGCGACCCTCATCGCCGTCGAGCCCCAGCCTGCAGGCTACCGGCCCGCCATCCTGGCCATCACCGGCACCAACGGCAAGACCACCGTCACCTCGCTCACCGGTCAACTGGTGGAGCGCGGCGGCCGTAGCGTGGCTGTCGCGGGCAACATCGGCCCGTCGATGCTGGACACGCTGGCGGCCCGTATCGACGCCAACGACCTGCCTCAGGTCTGGGTGCTCGAGCTCTCCAGTTTCCAGCTGGAGGGCGTGCAAGGCTTCGAGCCCACAGCCGCCACGGTGCTCAATCTCTCCCAGGATCACCTGGACTGGCATGGCGGCATGGACGCCTATGCCGCGGCCAAGGCGTGCATCTTCGGCAGCCAGGGCCTCATGGTTCTCAATCGCGAGGACGCGCGCGTGATGGCCATGCTGCCCGCGCCGGTGCGCCTGAAGGGCGGCAAGATCGAGCAACGCGCGCACATCACCTTCGGCAGCGACATGCCCCAGCGCCCCGGCGACTTCGGCATCGAGGTCGTGGGCGGCATGACCTGGCTGGTGCGCGCCCTCGAGGCCGACGAAACCCTCAAGCGCCGCCGCGACGAGGAGCAGGAGCTGCACTTTCAGCGCCTGATGCCCGCTGACGCCTTGCGCATTCGTGGCCGCCACAACGCGGTCAACGCCCTGTCTGCGCTGGCCCTGGCCGTGTCGGCCGGCTGCCCCCTGGGTCCCATGCTGTATGGCCTGCGCGAGTACCGTGGCGAGCCGCACCGCGTCGAGCCCGTGGGCTTTGTGGGCGACGTTGAATTCTTCGACGACAGCAAGGGCACCAACGTGGGCGCCACGGTGGCGGCCCTGCAGGGCCTGGGCGCCGACCGCAAGCTGGTGGTGATCCTGGGCGGGGACGGCAAGGGCCAGGACTTCAGCCCGCTGGCCGACCCCGTGGCTCGCCATGCTCGCGCCGCCGTCCTGATCGGCCGCGACGCGCCGCAGATCCGCGCGGTACTCGAGCCGCAAGGCGTGACCCTGCTGGAAGCCGAATCGATGGCGCAGGCGGTGCAGCTGGCCGCCAGCCGCGCTCACGCAGGCGACGCCGTGCTGATGTCGCCCGCCTGCGCCAGCTTTGACATGTTTACCGACTACGAACACCGCGCGCGCGTCTTCGTGGAAGCCGTGCACGCCCTGGCCCACGAGACCGGCAGCTCGCTGGAGGGACAGTCTTGAACCTCTCGCCCGCCCAGCTGCTGCAGTGGATCACGGGTCGCTCCGGTACCGACGTGCCGGTGCGTACCAGTGGCTATCGCGCGGGCGGATCGGACGCGCGGGTCGAGCAGTTCGACTTCACGCTGCTTTGGGTGGTACTGGGCCTGCTGGCCTTCGGCCTGGTGATGGTGTACTCGGCCTCCATCGCCATGCCGGACAACCCGCGCATGGCACGACTGACCCACCACCATCATCTGTTGCGCCACATCTTTGCGCTCGCGGTCGGTCTGACCGCCGCCATCCTGGCCTTTCAGGTGCCAGTGGATACCTGGGAGCGCTTTGCGCCCTGGCTCTTCGTTGCGGCCCTGATCCTTCTGGTGGTGGTGCTGATTCCCGGTATCGGCTCGGTGGTCAATGGCGCGCGCCGCTGGATCTCGCTGGGCTTCATGAGCTTTCAGCCCTCCGAACTCGCCAAGTTCGCGGTGGTGCTTTATGCGTCCGATTACATGGTCCGCAAGATGGAGGTGCAGCAGAACTTCCTGCGCGCCGTCGGGCCGATGGCGCTGGCCGTGGCGGTCGTGGGTCTGCTGCTGCTGGCCGAACCCGATATGGGTGCCTTCATGGTGATTGCCGTGATCGCCATGGGCATCCTGTTCCTGGGCGGCGTGAATGCCCGCATGTTCTTCCTGATCGCCGCCGTGCTGCTGGTGGCCTTCATGCTCATGATCGCCCTGTCCGAGTGGCGGCGCGAGCGCATCTTCGCCTACCTCGACCCCTGGAGCGAAAAGCATGCCCTGGGCAAGGGCTACCAGCTGTCGCACGCCCTGATCGCCATCGGCCGCGGCGAGATCTTTGGCGTGGGTCTCGGCGGCAGCGTCGAGAAGCTGCATTGGCTGCCCGAGGCCCATACCGACTTCCTGCTGGCAGTGATCGGCGAGGAGTTCGGTTTCGTGGGCATCCTGTTGTTGGCCGTGGCTTTCTTCTGGCTCACGCGCCGCATGATTCATATCGGCCGCATGGCGGTGGCCATGGACCGCCTCTTTGCGGGCCTGGTGGCCCAGGGCGTGGGCATCTGGATCGGTTTCCAGGCCTTCATCAACATGGGCGTGAACCTGGGCGCGTTGCCCACCAAGGGCCTCACGCTGCCGCTTCTGAGTTATGGCGGCTCTGCCATCCTGGTGAACCTGGTGGCGATCGCGGTGGTACTGCGTATCGACTACGAAAGCCGCGTCGTGCAGCGGGGAGGGCGGCTATGACCCGGCGCGCCCTCGTCATGGCCGGTGGCACCGGCGGCCATATCTTCCCGGGACTGGCTGTGGCCGAGGCTCTGCGCGCTCGCGACTGGACGGTGCACTGGGTGGGCGCCCCCGACAGCATGGAGAGTCGCCTCGTGCCCCCGCGCGGCTTCGCCTTCGAGACCGTGAACTTCTCTGGTGTGCGGGGCAAGGGCCTGGTCACGCTGGCCCTGTTGCCCCTGCGCCTGCTCAAGGCCTTCTGGCAAAGCCTGCAGGTGGTGCGCCGCGTGAAGCCCGATGTGGTGATCGGCCTGGGTGGCTACATCAGTTTTCCCGCCGGGATGATGAGCGTGCTTCTGGGCAAGCCCCTGGTGTTGCACGAGCAGAACTCGCGTGCTGGCATGGCCAATCGCGTGCTGGCCTCGGTGGCCGACCGCGTCTTCAGTGCCTTCCCGAACGTGCTACCCAAGGCAGCCTGGGTGGGCAACCCGCTGCGCGAGGGCTTCCTGCGCCAACTGCCCCCTGCGCAGCGCCTGGCCGGTCGCAGTGGCCCCCTGCGCCTGCTGGTGGTGGGGGGCAGTCTGGGCGCACAGGCACTCAATCAAATCGTGCCCCAGGCGCTCGCCCGGATCCCCGCCGCGCAGCGGCCGGTGGTGACGCACCAGAGCGGCGCGCGCCAGATCGACGCCCTGCGCGCCCACTACCAGGCGGCCGGCGTGCAGGCTGATCTCACGCCGTTCATCGACGACACGGCCCAGGCCTTCGCCGACGCCGACCTGGTGATCTGCCGCGCCGGCGCCAGCACCGTCACCGAACTGGCTGCCGTGGGTGTGGCTGCGGTGTACGTGCCCTTCCCGCACGCAGTGGACGACCACCAGACCACCAACGCCCGCTTCGTGGTCGATGCAGGTGGCGGCTGGCTGGTGCCGCAACGTGAACTCACTCCCGAGGGCCTCGCGGCCCTGCTGCAAGGTCTGGATCGCGCGCAACTCCTGGTGCGCGCCCAGGCGGCCAAGTCCCTGGAAAAAACCGAAGCGACCACCGAGGTCGTCGCGGCCTGCGAGGCCCTGGCTTCATGAAACACGCGATCAAGCACATTCACTTTGTCGGCATCGGCGGCTCGGGCATGTCCGGCATCGCCGAGGTCCTGCGCAACCTCGGCTACGAGATCTCCGGCTCGGACCTTGCCGACAGCGCCACGCTGCGTCGCCTGCAGGGTCTGGGCATCCGCACCTGTATCGGCCATGCCGAAGCGAACATCGCCGGCGCTGATGCGGTGGTCACATCCACCGCCGTCCAGGCCGACAACCCCGAGGTGGTGGCTGCCCGCAAGCGGCTGATCCCGGTGGTGCCGCGCGCGATGATGCTGGCTGAACTGATGCGCCTGAAGCAGGGCATCGCGATTGCCGGCACCCATGGCAAGACCACCACCACCAGCCTGGTGGCCAGCGTGCTGGCCGAGGGCGGGCTGGATCCCACCTTCGTGATCGGCGGGCGCCTCAACAGCGCAGGCGCCAATGCCAAGCTCGGCGCGGGTGACTACATCGTGGTGGAGGCCGACGAATCGGATGCCTCCTTCCTGAACCTGATGCCGGTGATGTCGGTGGTGACCAATATCGACGCCGACCACATGGAAACCTACGGCCAGGACTTCGGTCGTCTCAAGGGCGCCTTCGTCGATTTCCTGCACCGCATGCCGTTCTACGGTACTGCGATCCTGTGCATGGACGACCCGGCGGTGCGCGCCATCATGGCCGACGTGCAGTGCCCCATCACCACCTATGGCGTGGACGAGGCGGCCCAGGTGCGCGCCATCGACATCCGCCCCGATGGCCCGCGCATGCGTTTCACCGCACAGCGACGCAACGGCGTGGTGCTCCCGGATCTGGACGTCACCCTCAACCTGGCCGGCCACCACAACGTGCTCAATGCGCTGTCGGCGATCGCGGTGGCCGTGGAATTGAACATCCCCGACGCTGCGGTGCAGAAGGCGCTGGCTGAATTCCGGGGCGTGGGCCGTCGCTTCCAGAGCTATGGCGACCTGCCGGTGCGCGCGGCCAACGGCGGCGGCACCTTCCGCGTGATCGAGGACTACGGCCACCACCCGGTGGAGATTGCGGCCACGCTGGCCGCTGCACGCGGCGCCTTCCCGGGCCGTCGCCTGGTGCTGGCCTTCCAGCCGCACCGCTACACCCGTACCCGCGACTGCTTCGAGGATTTTGTGCGGGTCATGGGCCATGCGGACGCAGTGCTTCTGGCCGAGGTCTATGCCGCCGGTGAGACGCCCATCGTCGCCGCGGACGGCCGGGCCCTGGTCCGCGCGGTGCGGGTGGCAGGCAAGGTCGAGCCGGTCTTTGTCGAGGACATCGCCGATATGCCCCAGGCGCTACTGGAAATGGCGCGTGACGGCGATGTGGTGATGTGCATGGGCGCAGGCTCGATCGGGGGTGTGCCCTCCAAGCTGCTGGATATCGGAGGCGCGGCATGACGACCACACAGGATTTCGGCAAGGTGGCAGTCCTCCTGGGAGGACGTTCCGCCGAGCGTGAGGTATCGCTGATGTCGGGGACCGGCGTGCTGCAGGCCCTGCGGGCGCGGGGGGTGGACGCCCACGCCTTCGACCCGGCCGAGCGTGAGCTGTCCGACCTGCGCAAGGAGGGCTTCCAGCGCGCCTTCATCGCCCTGCATGGCCGCTTCGGCGAAGACGGCACGGTGCAGGGTGCCCTGGAGCTCCTGGGTATTCCCTACACCGGTTCAGGCGTCATGCCTTCGGCGCTGGCCATCGACAAGGTCATGACCAAGCGCGTGTGGCTGTCCGAGGGCGTGTCGACGCCGCGCTACGTGCTCCTGCGCAAGGGGGCCACCACGCCGCAGCAGATCGCCGAGGTACCGCGCACCCTGGGCCTGCCCCTGATCGTCAAGCCTGCGCGGGAAGGCTCCTCCATCGGCCTGAGCAAGGTGACCGATGCTGCCGACATGGCCCGCGCCTTCGAGGCTGCGGCGGCTCTGGACACCGACGTGCTGTGCGAGCAGTTCATCGCCGGCGACGAGGTCACCTGCCCGGTCCTGGGCACCGGTGACGGCGCTCGCGCGCTGCCCGTGATCCGCATCGTTGCGCCTCAGGGCAACTACGACTACCAGAACAAGTACTTCAACGACGACACCCAGTACCTCGTGCCCTGCGGCCTGCCCGAGGGCGAGGAGGCCGCCATCCAGGCCATGGTGCTGAAGGCCTATCGCGTCCTGGGTTGTCGCGGCTGGGGTCGTGTCGACGTGATGATCGATGCCGCCACACGCCGGCCCTGGCTGCTGGAGCTCAATACCTCGCCGGGCATGACCAGCCACTCCTTGGTGCCCAAGTCGGCGGGCGCCGCCGGCATTTCCTACGAAGACCTGTGCCTGCAGCTGCTTGCCAGCGCGGCGCTGGACAACCCCGCGAGCGTGCATCGTCCATGAAATCGGCCGCGCCTGTGCCCGTCGACATCCGCGTGATGAACGCCACCGCCCTGCTGATGCTGGGCGTGTTCGGTGTCATCGCGGTGTCGGCGCTGGGCTGGTGGGGGCTGCGCCATCCGGCGTTCTCGCTCAGTGGGATCACGGTGCAGGGCGATGTGGCCCACAACAGCGTTGCCACCTTGCGGGCCAATGTGACCCCGCGTGTGCAGGGCAACTTCTTCACCGTCGACCTGGGCGCCGTACGCCAGGCGTTTCGCGAAGTGCCCTGGGTGCGCGAGGCGGTGGTGCGGCGCGAGTTCCCGCACCGCCTGCGCGTGATCCTGCAGGAACACCGGCCAGTGGCCTTCTGGGGCCCCGAGGGCGAGACCCTGCTGGTGAACAGCTTTGGCGAAGTTTTCGAGGCCAATCCCGGCGACCTGGACCAGGACGATCTGCCGCGCCTGTCCGGCCCGCGCGAGCAATCGGCCCAGGTGCTGGCGACGTACCGCACGCTGGCGCCGATGTTCCGCTCGCTGGAGCTGGAGATCGAGCAACTCACGCTCACCGCCCGGGGCAGCTGGCAGGCCTTGCTGGATACCGGCGCGCTGGTCGAACTGGGACGGGGCACGCCCGAAGAGGTCGCTGCGCGGGCGCAGCGCTTCGTGCAGACGCTCACCCAGGCCACCTCGCGCTACGGGCGCCGCCCTGAGGCCCTGGTGTCGGCCGACCTGCGCCACGCGGACGGCTACGCCATTCGCCTGCGCGGGGTCAGCACCCTGGGCAACGACGTACAGAAGAAATAGAGAGGACTGCAATGGCAAAGGAATACAAGGACCTGGTCATCGGACTGGACATCGGCACCGCCAAGGTCATGGCGGTCGTCGCGGAAGTCCTGCCCGGTGGCGAACTCAAGCTCGCGGGTCTGGGCGTGTCGCCCTCCCATGGCCTCAAGCGCGGCGCGGTGGTCAACATCGACGCCACGGTGCAAAGCATCCAGCAGGCACTGAAAGAAGCCGAGCTGATGGCGGACTGCAAGATCACCCGGGTCTATACCGGCATCACTGGCAGCCACATCCGCGGCATGAACTCCAGCGGCATGGTGGCCATCAAGGACAAGGAAGTCACCGCTGCCGACGTGGCCCGCGTGGTGGACACCGCTCGCGCGATCAACATCTCCACCGACCAACGCCTGCTGCTGGTCGAGCCGCAGGAGTTCATGATCGACAACCAGGACGTCAGGGAGCCGATCGGCATGAGCGGCATCCGCCTGGAAGCCAAGGTGCACATCGTCACCGGGGCGCAGAGCGCAGCGGAGAACATCATCAAGTGCGTGCGCCGCTGCGGCCTGGAGGTCGAACAGCTGCTGCTCAATCCCCTGGCCTCCAGCCAGGCGGTGCTGACGGCCGACGAACGCGAATTGGGCGTGGCCCTGGTGGACATCGGCGCAGGGACCACCGACGTCGCCATCTTCACCGGTGGCGCGATCCGCCACACCGCAGTCATTCCGATCGCGGGTGACCTGATCACCAGCGACATCGCGATGGCCCTGCGCACGCCCACCAAGGACGCCGAGGACATCAAGGTCGAAAGTGGCTATGCCAAGCAGCTGCTGGCCGATCCCGATGACCAGGTCGAGACGCCTGGCCTGGGCGACCGCGGCCCGCGCACCATCTCGCGCCAGGCCCTGGCCGGCGTGATCGAGCCGCGGGTGGACGAGATCTACCAGCTGGTGCAGCAGGTCATTCGCGAATCCGGCTACGAGGAAGTCCTGGGCTCGGGCATCGTGATCACTGGCGGTACCGCAGTCATGCCGGGCATGGTCGAACTGGGTGAGGACATCTTCCTCAAGCCGGTGCGGCGCGGCATTCCCAAGTACGTGGGCGCGCTCTCCGACATGGTGGCCCAGCCCCGCTCCGCCACCGTCATGGGCCTGCTCGAAGAGGCTCGCCTGGCCCGTGTGCGCGGACAGAAGGTGGCTCAGAAGAACGGCTCGGTGAAGACGGCTTTTGGTCGCTTCAAGGATCTGATCGTGAGGAATTTCTGATGCGTCGCATCCGACTCTGGCTCGCGCGGGGCAGCCCGCCCGCGTACCGCCGTGGTCGAAGTTGTTCGACCGCGCCCCCAGCCAGCGGGTAGGACGAACCCCGAAGAACAAGAAAACAGACAACGAGATACAGGCAACTGCAGTTTTTGAATCAAGGAGTTAGACATGACCATCGAAATGATCGAAGTCGAAGAGTTCAATATGGGCACCCAGATCAAGGTGATCGGCGTGGGAGGCGGTGGCGGCAATGCCGTCGAGCACATGATCGAGCGCCAGGTCCAGGGCGTTGAATTCATTTGCGCTAACACGGACGCCCAGGCCCTGCAGCGTACGGCGGCCCACAAGACGATCCAGCTCGGTCACAGCGGTCTGGGCGCCGGCAGCAAGCCGGACAAGGGTCGTGACGCCGCTGAATTGGCCGTCGACGACATCCGCAGCGCCATCGAGGGTGCGCACATGCTGTTCATCACTGCCGGCATGGGGGGTGGCACCGGTACTGGCGCCGCGCCGGTGATCGCGCGTGTGGCCAAGGAGATGGGCATCCTCACCGTGGGCGTGGTCACCAAGCCCTTCGACTGGGAGGGCGGTCGCCGCATGACCAATGCCGACGCCGGCCTGGCCGAACTCGAAGCCAATGTCGACTCGCTGATCGTGGTCCTGAACGAGAAGCTGCAGGAAGTGCTGGGCGACGACATCACGCAAGACGAGGCGTTCGCGCACGCCAACGACGTCCTGAAGAACGCCGTGGGCGGCATCGCCGAGATCATCAACGTCCCGGGCCACGTCAACGTGGACTTCGAGGACGTACGCACCGTCATGGGCGAGCCGGGCAAGGCGATGATGGGCACTGCGGTGGCCGAGGGGCCGGACCGCGCCCGGATCGCTGCCGAACAGGCCGTGGCCTGCCCGCTGCTGGAAGGCATCGACCTGTCCGGTGCGCGCGGTGTGCTGGTGCTGATCACCGCCGCCAAGGGCAGCCTCAAGCTGTCGGAGTCCAAGCTGGCGATGAACACCATCCGCGCCTACGCCTCGCCCGACGCCCACGTGATCTACGGCACCGCTTATGACGACAACCTGGGCGACCAGGTGCGTGTGACCGTGGTGGCTACCGGCCTGTCCCGCCAGGGTCAGCGCCGCACCGCGCCCCCGCTCGCTGTGATCCGCACCGGCACCGACAACGTGCCGATCAACGTTTCCAGCGTGCCCACGTCCAGCATCCCCACCCTGGGGAGCGTGGTCGCTTCCGCGCCGGGTAACGTGGCCGGTCTGCCTCCGGTGGCCGCCCCCGCCATCGGTACCTCGGCCGACCTGAACGTGCCCAGCGTGTGGCGTACCAATCGTACGCAGGCCGCCGCCAAGGTCGATGCGCTGTCTTCCGGTGGCATGGAGGACTACGAGATCCCGGCCTTTCTGCGCCGCCAGGCCGACTGACCTGAGCCCGGGCCGGCGTTGACCTTGTCAGCGTCGGCTGCAGTCTCGCCTCAGCCCAGTCGGCTCAAGGCGTCGCGCAGTGCCGCGCCATCTGCAGGCCGCACGACACGGGCGACCTCCTGGCCCTCGCGCAGAAAGACGAGGGTGGGCCAGAGCTTCACGCCATAGCTGCGCCCCAGCGGCCGGCCCTTGCCATCCTCGATCTTCAGATGGCGCAGACGGGCATGACCCTGCAGGGCCTGGGTGATGGCGGGCTGCGCGCCTTGGCACCAACTGCACCAGTTGGCGCCGAACTCCAGCACGGTGGTGCCTTGCAGCGTGTCCGCCTGGTCTCGGGTGAGGGTTTCGGGGGTGTAGGCTGTGCTCATGCCCCAGATTGTCGCGCGTGCTCCGACGCGGCAGGGGTGTCCGGTACCCAGCCCAGGGACCGCCGGCACCTGCGAAAATACGCGGTTTCGCGTGTCAAGGAAGTTCGATGCCTGCGGTGATCCCTGTTGTTGATGTCGAGTACGAGCAGCCCTCGGGGGCCCGCTGCGACACCCGTCACGCCTGGGCGCGGGTGCCGCCCGAGCCTTCGCCCACCGAGCGCACCGCCCTGAAGGACCGCATCCGCCAGCGGCTCAAAGAGCGCAACGCGGTGATGGTTTCGCACTACTACGCGCACCCAGACCTGCAGGACCTGGCCGAAGAGACCGGCGGTCTGGTGAGCGACTCGCTGGAGATGGCCCGCTTCGGCCGCGACCATCCGGCGCAGACGCTGGTGGTGTCCGGAGTGCGCTTCATGGGCGAGACCTCCAAGATCCTTTCGCCGCACAAGCGCGTACTGATGCCCGATCTGGACGCGACCTGCTCGCTGGACCTGGGCTGTCCGGTGTCGGAGTTCAGCGCGTTCTGCGACCAGCATCCGGACCGCACGGTGGTGGTCTACGCCAACACCAGTGCGGCGGTGAAGGCGCGGGCCGACTGGGTGGTGACGTCCAGCTGCGCGCTGGAGATCGTTCGCGCGCTGAAAGACGCGGGCCACAAGCTGCTGTGGGCGCCTGACCGCCACCTGGGGGGCTACATCCAGCGCGAGACGGGTGCCGACATGGTGCTGTGGAACGGCTCGTGCATCGTGCACGACGAATTCAAGGCCTTCGAGCTCGAGGCCCTCAAGCGCGATCACCCGCGCGCGAAGGTGCTGGTACATCCGGAGTCGCCCGCCGATGTGGTGGCGCTGGCTGATGCGGTGGGTTCGACCTCCGGCATTCTCAAGGCGGCTCGCGAGATGGATGCACGCGAATTCATCGTGGCCACCGACAACGGGATGATGCACAAGCTGCGCACGCTCAACCCAGACAAGGTGTTCATCGAGGCACCCACTGCGGGCAACAGCGCGACCTGCAAGAGTTGCGCGCATTGCCCCTGGATGGCGATGAACAGCCTGGCGGATGTGGCGCGGGTGCTGGAGACCGTTGCGAACGAGGTGTTCGTGGATCCTGCACTGGGCTTGCGCGCGAAGTTGCCGATCGACCGGATGCTGGCGTTCACGCAGGGGCTCAAGGACGGCAAGGCCCCTGGAGGGCTGGTGCCCGGGATTGGGGCGGCTTGAAGTTTTGAAGTGAGAGCGCTCTGGGCAGGCGGCACAGGCCCGAGGGCTTCGGCGGCTAAGCCCCAGGCCGCAGAAGCACCCTCAGGTTGAAGCGCCCGCCGCCACCCGTCCGCCCGCCTGGGCCGGCCGCAGCACCGTGGGTACGGCCTTCTCCAGCATCTGCGGGTAGTCGCGGCTGTAGTGCAGCCCGCGGCTCTCGTGGCGCATCATGGCCGACATCACGATCAGGTCGGCCACCTGCACCAAATTGCGCAGCTCCAACAGGTCGCGCGTCACATGGAAGGCGCTGTAGAACTCCTGGATCTCATGCTGTAGCAGCGCGATGCGCCGCGCCGCGCGCTCCAGCCGCTTGTTGGTGCGCACGATCCCCACGTAGTCCCACATGAAGCGGCGCAACTCGTCCCAGTTGTGAGAGATCACCACCGCTTCGTCGGCATCGGTCACCTGGCTGTCGTCCCAGGCTGGTACCGGTGGCGCCGCAGGCAGGGGGTGGGCCAGGATGTCCTGGGCCGCCGAGTGGGCGAACACCATGCACTCCACCAGCGAGTTGCTCGCCAGACGGTTGGCGCCATGCAGGCCGGTGTAGGTGGTCTCGCCGATGGCATGCAGCCCGGGCAGCTCGGTGCGGCCGGCCAGGTCGGTCTGCACCCCGCCGCAGGTGTAGTGGGCCGCCGGCACCACCGGAATCGGCTGGCGCGTCATGTCGATGCCCAGCTCCAGGCAGCGTGCCTGGATGTTGGGGAAATGCTCGTGAATGAACTGCGGGCTCTGGTGCGAGATGTCCAGGTACACACAGTCCAGACCGTGCTTTTTCATCTCGAAGTCGATCGCGCGCGCCACCACGTCGCGCGGCGCGAGCTCGGCGCGCGCATCGTGCGCCGGCATGAAGCGCGTGCCATCGGGCAGCAGCAGGCGACCGCCTTCGCCGCGCACGGCTTCGGTGATCAGGAAGTTCTTGACGTGGGGGTGGTACAGGCAGGTCGGGTGGAACTGGATGAATTCCATGTTGGCGACGCTGCAGCCTGCGCGCCAGGCGGCGGCGATGCCATCGCCCGTGGCGGTGTCGGGGTTGGTGGTGTAGAGGTACACCTTGCCCGCGCCACCCGTGGCCAGGATGGTCTGCGGCGCGCGAAAGGCCACCACCTCGTCACGCGTCTCGTCCAGTGCGTACAGGCCCAGGCACCGCTGGGGCGCCAGGCCGATCTTGCCGGCGACGATCAGGTCCACCAGCATGTGGTGCTCAAAGAGCTTGATATTGGGCGTGCGCCGGACATGCTCGATCAGCGTCTGCTGCACGGCGGCGCCGGTGGCGTCGGTCACATGCACGATGCGCCGCGCGCTGTGGCCGCCTTCACGCGTGAGGTGCAGCTGCCCGTTCTCCTGCGAGAAGGGCACCCCCAGCGACCGCAGCCACTCGATGCTCTCGGGCGCATGTTCGACCACGAACCGCGTGGCTGCGGGGTCGGAGAGGCCCGCGCCCGCCACCAGGGTGTCGTCGACATGCGCGTCGAAGGAATCTTCTCGCCCCATGACCGCCGCGATCCCGCCCTGGGCCCAGCCACTGGAGCCGTCGGACAGGGCGCGTTTGGTGATCACGGCCACGCGTTGCGTGGGCGCCAGGTGCAGGGCGGCGGACAGGCCGGCCAGGCCGCTGCCCACGATGACCACGTCGAAATCCAGCGTCGCGCAGGCGTTCATGCAGAAAGGGACAGCGGGCGGCCTCAGGCCGGCTGGTAGGCCAGCCGCACGTAGATGGGCGCGTAGGCTTCGGCCTGGGTGACCTCGATCAGGGTTTCCTTGGCCAGCTCCAGCATCGCGATGAAGGTGACGATGACCACCGGCATGCCGCGGTCGATGTCAAAGAGGTTCTCGAACTCGATGAACTTGCGGCCCTGCAACTTGCGCAGGACGATGCTCATATGCTCGCGCACGGAAAGCTCTTCGCGCGAGATCTTGTGGTGCTGGACCAGCTTGGCCCGCTTGAGGATGTCGCGCCAGGCGTCCTGAAGATCGATCACGGCCACGTCGGGAAAGCGCGGCTGCAGCGATTGTTCGATGTAGACCTGCGCGCGCAGCACGTCACGGCCGATTTGCGGCGCCTCGTTCAGGCGGGCGGCGGCCAGCTTCATCTGCTCGTATTCGAGCAGTCGGCGCACGAGCTCGGCGCGTGGGTCTTCGGGTTCCTGGCCCTCGGCCACCTTCTTGGGCGGCAGCAGCATGCGCGACTTGATCTCGATCAGCATGGCCGCCATCAGCAGGTATTCCGCGGCCAGCTCCAGGTTGCGGCTGCGGATCTCGTCGACGTACTGCAGGTACTGGCGCGTGACGCCCGCCATCGGGATGTCCAGGATGTTGAAGTTCTGCTTGCGAATCAGATAGAGCAGCAGGTCCAGCGGGCCCTCGAAGGCTTCGAGGAACACCTCGAGCGCGTCGGGCGGGATGTACAGGTCGGTGGGCAGGGCGAACAGCGGCTCGCCGTACAGGCGGGCCAGGGCCACCTGATCGACCACCACGGGCATGCCGGGCAGGTCCGGCGTGCCCGGCTCGGGCAGCGTCTCGGGCGGGGTCTCAGTGTTCATCGCCGACGGCAAGCCCGCACTTACTGGTTGCCACTGCCGTAGACGTAGGCCTTTTGGCGTACGCGCGCGGCCTGCCACTCACCCTGAAGACCGCGGTCTACCTGCTGGTCCCACAGGAGGGCGCGGCCCGCGCGCTGCTGCGCTTCCAGGTCGGGCCGGGCGGTCTTGAGGCCGTCAATGAACTGGCTGACCTCGGAGTGGTAGTCGGGGCGGCGAAAGATGCGCTGAAGCAGGGACATGGTGGGGGCCTTCGAAGGGGCTGATTCTAACGACGCGGCCCGTCGACCTTGGGTGGACTCAGGCCGCAAGCTCCTGTGCGAAGCCCGAGCGCTCGATCGCATCGCGGGCTTGCGCTTGCAGATTCTCCAGAGCCAGGGTCCCGCCCTTTTTCTGAACCGCCTTGTGCACCTGGCGCAGAGCGTCCACCCCGGTGGCGTCCAGGTAGACCAGCTGCAAGGCGTCCAGCACCACCTGCGGGGACTCGGGGCCGTCTTCCACCGCCCGTACCGCGGCATCGAGATGAACGACCGCGCCGAAAAACAGCGAGCCCGCCAAGCGAAAACGCAGGTGTCCTGCGGCTTGTTGCGGCACAGGCTCGACCCGAAATTGCGCACCCATATTGCGTATGAACAGGGCGCAGGCCACCAGCAGACCGACCTCCAGGGCCACGGTCAGGTCGAACACCACGGTGAGCAGAAAGGTCCCCAGCATCAGCAGGCGATAGGGGCCGCTTTGCCGCCGCAGGTGCGCGAACTCGCGCCACTCGCCCATGTTCCAGGCGATGAACAACAGGATGCCTGCAAGCACCGCCATCGGCACATGCAGGGCCAGCGGCGCCGCCAGCAGCACCACCCCCGCCAGCACCACGGCATGGGTGATGCCCGCCACCGGCGTGGTGCCCCCGGCCCGCACATTGGTGACTGTGCGGGCGATGGTCCCGGTCACCGGCATGCCCCCGAAGAACGGCACCACCACATTGGCCACGCCCTGGGCCATGAGCTCCTGGTTGGAGTCGTGTCGTGGCAGGCCGCTGACCTGGTCGGCGATGCGCGCGCACAGCAGCGACTCGATGGCGCCGAGCAGGGCGATGGTGATCGTCGGATTCACCAGCTGCTTGACGGTCTCCCAGCTGAAGGCGGGCAGGGCGAACGCTGGCAGGCCCTGAGGCAGCGCGCCAAAGCGCGAGCCGATGGTCTCGACCGGCAGCTTCAGGGCCCAGGCGGCGAGGGTGAGGGTGACCAGCGCGACGATAGGCGCCGGCAGGCGCGCGCCGACGACCGCGGCGCTGCGCACCAGCGGCAGGTCGATGGCGGGCAGGCGTGGCACCTGCCGCGCCCACAGGCGGGGCCACAGCCACAGGCCTGCGACGCACAGCGCGCCCAGCGCAAAGGCCTGCGGGTTGAACGTGTTCAGGTGGGCGCCGAGCACCTGCACCTGGTGGAAGAAGTCGGCGGGCATCTTTGCCACCGACAGGCCCAGCCAGTCCTTGACCTGCGACAGCGCGATCAGTACCGCAATGCCATTGGTGAAGCCGACCACGATGCTCACCGGCACATGGCGCACCAGGTTGCCCAGTCGCAGCAGACCCAGCGCAAACAGCAGCGCGCCGGCGCAGGCGGTCGAGATCAGCAGGTTGGCCAGGCCATGGCGCTCGAGGATGCCGTAGACGATGACGATGAAGGCGCCTGCAGGCCCGGCGATCTGGACGTTGGAGCCCCCCAGCAACGAGACGAGCAGCCCGCCGATGATGGCGGTCCACAGGCCGGCCTCGGGCTTGAGTCCGGACGCGATGGCAAAGGCCATGGCAAGGGGCAGGGCAACGATGGCGACGGTCAGGCCCGCGCCCAGGTCGTTCTGGAATGCGCGCGCTCCGTAGCCCCGCAGCGCGTCGATCAGGCGCGGTCGGAAGGGGGCGGGCTTGAAGCGGCTCACCGCACCCGCATGCCGGGCTGTGCGCCTGATCCCGGCTGCAGTACGTAGATGCCGGGGTGGGTCTTGTCGTCGCCATGGCTGGCGGCCAGCACCATGCCTTCGGAAACGCCAAACTTCATCTTGCGTGGCGCGAGGTTGGCCACCATCACGGTGAGCTTGCCCACCAGGTCGGCGGGCTGGTAGGCGCTGGCGATGCCAGAAAACACATTGCGCGTGCGGCCTTCACCCACATCCAGCGTCAGGCGCAGCAGCTTGGTCGAGCCTTCAACAGCCTCGCACTGCACGATCTTGGCGATGCGCAGATCGATCTTGGCGAAGTCGTCGATGGTGATGGTGGGGGCCAACGCCTCGCCGCCCGGGTCGGCTGCCGCCGGCGCTTCGGGTGCAGCCTCGGCGGGCGGCTCGAACAGGGCGTCCAGTTGCTTGAGGTCAACGCGCTGCATCAGGTGCTGGTACTCGCCCACGCGGTGGCCGGCAGGCAAAAGCGTGCCGGCGTCCAGCAGCGTGAGCGGACCGCATTGCAGGAAGGCTTCAGCCTGCTGCGCGAGCTCGGGCAGCACCGGCTTGAGGCAGGCGGTGAGCACCTTGAAGTGCTCCAGGCACTCGGAGCCGATGGCCGCAGCGCGGTCGGCCTGGCCTTCCTTGACCAGTTTCCAGGGCGCGGCGCTGTCAAAGCGCAGGTTGACCTCGTCGGCGTAGGCCATGATCTCGCGCAGCGCCTTGCCGTATTCGCGGGCTTCGTAGAGGCGGGCCACCGACTCGAGCAGGCGGGAGGGGTTGAGGCTGGCCGCGTCGTGCTTCACCAGCTGGCCGCCCGGCACGAACTTCACCGCGCGGCTGGCGATGTTCACGTACTTGCCAATGAGGTCGGCATTGACCCGGGCGACGAAGTCGTCGGGATTGAAGTCGACGTCTTCCACGCGCCCATTGAGCTTGGCGGCGATGTAGTAACGCAGCCACTCGGGATTCATGCCCAGGGCGAGGTACTTCAGCGGATCGATGCCGGTGCCGCGGCTCTTGGACATCTTCTCGCCGCTCACGGTGATGAAGCCGTGCACGTTCACCTGCGTGGGCGTCTTGCGGCCGGAGAACTGCAGCATCGCGGGCCAGAACAAGGTGTGAAAGTACACGATGTCCTTGCCGATGAAGTGCACCTGTTCGACCGCCGGGTCGGCGATGAACTGCTCGAAGCTGGCGTCGGTGCGCGAAGCCTCATGCCAGTGCGTCCGGGCCTGGCCCCTGTCGAAGTGGTTCTTCAAGCTGGCGAGGTAGCCCACCGGGGCGTCCAGCCACACATAAAAATACTTGCCCGGCGCGTCGGGAATCTCGATGCCGAAATAGGGTGCCTCGCGCGAGATGTCCCAGTCGGCCATGCCGGCTTCGAACCACTCGCTGGCCTTCTTGGCCATCTCGGCCTGCAGGCGCGGCCGGCCACTGCCGGCCGCATCCTGATCCTGTGTCCAGGCCTTGAGGAAGTCGACCACCTGGGGGTCGGACAGCTTGAAGAAGAAATGCTCGGAGCTGCGGATCTCGGGTTTGGCGCCGGTGAGGGTGGAGTAGGGCTCGATCAGGTCGGTGGGCGCATAGACCGCGCTGCAGACCTCACAGCTGTCGCCGTATTGGTCCTTGGCGTGGCAGGTGGGGCACTCGCCCTTGATGTAGCGATCGGGCAGGAACATGCCCTTGACCGGGTCGTAGAACTGCTCGATGGTGCGCGTGGCAATGAGGCCGTTGGCCTTGAGCGTGCGGTAGATGTCCTGCGCCAGCGCGGTGTTCTCGGGGCTGTCGGTGGAATGCCAGTTGTCAAAGCGCACATGAAAGCCGTCCAGGTAGGGCTTTCGACCTGCGGCGATCTCGCCCACGAACTGCTGCGGCGTCTTGCCGGCCTTCTCGGCGGCGATCATGATCGGCGCGCCGTGCGCGTCGTCGGCGCCCACGAAGTGCACCATATGGCCCTGCATGCGCTGGAACCGCACCCAGATGTCGGCCTGGATGTACTCCATGATGTGGCCGATATGGAACTTGCCGTTGGCGTAGGGCAGGGCGGTCGTGACGAAGAGCTTGCGCTTGGACATGGTTTTTTCGCTCGGAACCTGTCATTTTAGTTCCGCTGGGTAAACTGGCCGGTTATTGATTTCCTCCTGATATGGCTTCCACCGACCTCACCGCACCGCTTTTGACCGCCCTGAGCGCCATCAAGGATCCGAACACCGGCCAGGATTTCGTGAGCACCAAGGCCCTGAAGAACTTGAAGTTCGAAGGGGGCAAGGCGGCTTTCGACGTCGAGCTGGGCTACCCGGCCAAGAGCCAGCATGCGGCTTTGCGCCAGGCCCTGGTGGCTGCGGCGCGCGGTGTGTCGGGCGTGACCGACGTGTCCGTGAACATCACCACCCGCGTCACCGCCCATGCCGTTCAGCGTGGGGTGCAGCTGCTGCCCAGCGTCAAGAACATCGTGGCTGTGGCCTCGGGCAAGGGCGGCGTGGGCAAGAGCACCACCGCTGCCAACCTGGCCCTGGCCCTGGCGGCCGAGGGGGCTTCGGTGGGCCTGCTCGACGCCGACATCTACGGCCCCAGCCAACCCATGATGATGGGGATCGAGGGGCGCCCCGAGAGCGAAGACGGCAAGACGATGGACCCGCTGGAGAACTACGGCGTGCAGGTCATGTCCATCGGCTTCCTGATCAACCCCAATGAGGCCATGATCTGGCGTGGCCCCATGGCCACCCAGGCCCTGGAGCAGCTGCTGCGCCAGACCAACTGGCGCGACCTCGATTACCTGATCGTCGACATGCCGCCCGGCACCGGCGACATCCAGCTCACGCTTTCGCAGCGCGTGCCCATGACGGGCGCGGTCATCGTGACCACCCCGCAGGACATCGCGCTGCTGGACGCGCGCAAGGGCGTGGCCATGTTCGACAAGGTGGGCGTGCCGATCCTGGGTCTGGTGGAAAACATGGCGGCGCATGTCTGCACGAAGTGCGGCCATGTCGAACACATCTTCGGCGAGGGCGGTGGCCAGCGCTATGCTGCCGAGCGCGGCATCGACTACCTGGGTGCGCTGCCCCTGGACATGGCTATCCGCCTGCAAGCCGATGGCGGCAAACCCACGGTCGTCGCCGATCCCGACGGTCAGGTGGCCGGCCTCTACAAGGCCATGGCCCGCCAGGTGGCGATCAAGATCGCGGCCAAGGCCAAGGACTTTTCTTCGCGGTTCCCCACCATCACGGTTTCCAAGGACACCTGATGCAAGAGGCGCCGGTCCGGATTCATCGCGCCAGCGGGCGTACCGGCCACCTCAAGGGCCGGCAGGTCGACGCGGCCAGCCTCCAGGACGTGCGGGCCCTGATCGGCCCCCGACCCGAGGGGGGGCATGCGCGCGACCTGCTGATCGAGCATCTGCACCTGTTGAACGACCATGGGCGCGGCCTGCAGCCGCGCCACCTCGCGGCGCTGGCCCAGGAAATGAACCTGCCGATGGCCGAGGTGTTCGAGGTCGCGAGCTTCTATCACCACTTCGAGATCCTGCGCGATGGCGAAGCGGGCCCCCCGCTCACGGTGCGTGTGTGCGACGGGCTGTCTTGCGAGATGGCTGGCGCGCAAGATCTGTTGCAGCGGCTGCCGGCCCTGCTCGGTTCGCAGGTGCGCGTGATTCCCGCGCCTTGCATCGGCCGTTGTGAGCAGGCGCCTGCGGCGCTGGTGGGGCAGCGCGCGGTGGCGCCTGCCGACGCGGGCCGCATCCAGCAGGCCGTGGCCGGCGCCGACGTGTCGCCGGTGCCCCAGGCCTTGGGCTATGACGCCTACCGCGCGCAGGGCGGCTATGCCCTGGCGGCGTCGGTGGCGCGCGGTGAACGCGATGCAGAGTCCGTCATCTCCACACTCGAACACGCCGGCCTGCGGGGCCTGGGCGGCGCGGGCTTTCCGGCCGGTCGCAAGTGGCGCATCGTGCGCGCGCAGCCCGCGCCGCGCCTGATGGCCGTCAACATCGACGAAGGCGAGCCCGGCACTTTCAAGGACCGCCACTACCTTGAGCGCGATCCGCACCGCTTCCTGGAGGGGCTACTGATTGCGGCCCATGTGGTGGGTGTGCAGGCCGTCTACATCTATCTGCGCGACGAATACCACGACGCGCGCGCCATGCTGCACGCCGAACTCGCGCGCCTGCAGGCTGACCCGCCGTGTGCGCTGCCTGCGATCCACCTGCGCCGGGGTGCAGGTGCCTACATCTGTGGCGAAGAGTCGGCCATGATCGAGAGCCTTGAGGGCAAGCGCGGCGAGCCGCGCCTGCGCCCGCCCTACATCGCCGAAGTCGGCCTGTTCGGCCGCCCCACGCTGGAACACAACTTCGAGACCCTGTACTGGGTGTGCACGCTGCTGCAAGAGGGTCCGCAGGTATTTGCCGCCCAGGGTCGCCACGGCCGCCAGGGCCTGCGCTCCTTCAGCGTGAGCGGGCGCGTGCGCGAACCCGGCGTCAAGCTCGCACCCGCCGGCATCACCCTGCGCGAGCTGGTCGATGAATATTGCGGCGGCATGGCGCCGGGGCATACGCTGTATGGCTATCTGCCCGGTGGCGCTTCGGGCGGCATCCTGCCCGCGCGCCTGGCGGATGTGCCGCTGGACTTCGACACCTTGCAACCGCATGGCTGCTTCATCGGGTCGGCCGCCGTGATCGTGCTGGGCCACCAGGACCGCGCCCGCGATGCCGCGCTGAACATGATGCGTTTCTTCGCCCATGAAAGCTGTGGCCAATGCACGCCTTGCCGCGTGGGCACCGACAAGGCGGCACGCCTGATGCAGGCGCTGCGCTGGGACCATGACACCTTGAGCGATCTGGGGCAGGTGATGGCGGATGCCTCCATCTGTGGCCTGGGTCAGGCCGCCCCGAATCCGATCCGCTGCGTGCAGACCTATTTCCCCGATGAAGTCGCCTGACCTTCCCCTCGTGTCGTTTCGCCTGGACGGTCAGGACGTCCAGGCCGTGCAGGGCGAGACCGTGCTGCAAGCGGCCGACCGCCTGGGCGTGCGCATTCCTCGTCTGTGCTACAGCGACCACCTGCGCCCCGATGGCAATTGCCGCGCCTGCGTCGTCGAGGTCGCGGGCGAGCGGGTGCTGGCCCCCAGCTGCTGCCGCGCCGTCACCCCGGGCATGGACGTGCAGACCCGCAGCGACCGCGCCACTCGCAGTCAGAAGATGGTGCTGGAGATGCTGCTGGCGGACCTGCCTGCGCAGGGCCACAAGTGGAACGACGGCGCCGGCGATCCGCTGGAAGTGGGCGAAACCCCAGGTCAGCACGGAGAACTCAGCGCCTGGGCGCGCGAGTTGGGCGTGACGCCCCGTGCGTCCCTGACCGCCCTGCGCCGCGAAGCGCCCGCGCCCGACCTCTCGCACCCTGCGATGGCGGTGAACCTGGATGCCTGTATCCAATGCACGCGCTGCGTGCGCGCCTGCCGCGAGACGCAGGTGAATGACGTGATCGGCTATGCGCGCCGTGGCGCCGACAGCCAGATCGTGTTCGACCTGGCCGACCCCATGGGCGCCAGCACCTGCGTGGCCTGCGGCGAATGTGTGCAGGCCTGCCCCACGGGCGCGCTCAGCCCCAAGACCCTGGTGGGCTCTCAGGCGGTGGACCGCGAGGTCGACTCGGTCTGTCCTTTCTGCGGCGTGGGCTGCCAACTCACCTACCAGGTGCGCGGCAACCGCATCGTCGGCGTCGAGGGGCGCGACGGCCCGGCCAACCAGGGGCGACTGTGCGTGAAGGGGCGCTTTGGCTTCGACTACGCGCACCACCCGGATCGACTCACGCGTCCCCTGATCCGCAAGCCAGGGGTTGCCAAGGATGCCGACGTCCTGCGCGATCCCGCGCGCTGGCACGAGGTGTTTCGCGAGGCCACCTGGGACGAGGCGCTGGATTTCGCCGCAGGCCGGCTGAAGACGCTGCGTGATACCCATGGCCCCAAGGCCCTGGCCGGCTTCGGTTCCGCCAAGGGCACGAACGAAGAGGCCTACCTGTTCCAGAAGCTGGTGCGCACCGGTTTCGGCAGCAACAACGTGGACCACTGCACGCGCCTGTGCCATGCCTCCAGCGTATCGGCGCTGCTTGAGGGCGTGGGTTCCGGTGCGGTGAGCAACCCGGTGGGGGATGTGGCGCAAGCCGAGTTGGTGATCATCATCGGCTCCAACCCCACCGCCAACCACCCGGTGGCCGCGACCTGGATGAAGAACGCGGCGCGACGTGGCACCAAGATCGTGCTGGCCGACCCGCGCGTGATCGACATCGGCCGCCACGCCTGGCGGACCTTGCAGTTCAAGCCCGACGCCGACGTGGCCCTGCTCAACGCGATGATCCACACCATCATCGAAGAGGGCCTGGCCGATCGCGAGTTCATCGCGCAACGCGCGAGCAACTTCGAGGCGCTGCAGGCCAGCGTCGCCGCCTACGTGCCTGAGGCCATGGCCTCGGTCTGCGGCGTGCCCGCCGAGCGGATCCGCGAAGTCGCCCGGGCGTTCGCGCAGGCGAAGTCCGCCATGATCCTCTGGGGCATGGGCGTGAGTCAGCATGTGCACGGCACCGACAACGCGCGCTGCCTGATCGCCCTGTGCGCGGTGGCTGGCCAGATTGGCAAGCCCGGTAGCGGCCTGCACCCCTTGCGTGGCCAGAACAACGTGCAGGGCGCCAGCGATGCCGGCCTCATTCCCATGATGTTCCCCAACTATCAGCGGGTGGACCACGCGGGTGCGCACGCCTGGTTCGAGCAGTTCTGGGGCACCCGTCTGGACGCTCACCCGGGCTACACGGTGGTCGAGATCATGGACAAGGCCCTGGCGCCCGATACCGACCCGCACAAGGTGCGCGGCATGTATGTGCAGGGCGAGAACCCCGCCATGAGCGATCCGGACCTGAACCACGCACGCGCGGCACTGGCTGCGTTGGAGCACCTGGTGGTGCAGGACATCTTCCTGACCGAGACCGCCTGGCTGGCCGACGTGGTCCTGCCCGCTACCGCCTGGCCCGAGAAGACCGGCACCGTCACCAACACTGACCGCACCGTGCAATTGGGCCGGCAGGCGATCGATCCGCCGGGTGATGCCCGTCCCGACCTCGCCTTGATCCAGGCGATGGCGCAGCGCATGGGCCTAGCCTGGCACTACCCGGGCCCGCAGGCCGGCGTGGCAGCGGTCTATGAAGAAATGCGCCAGGCCATGCACCGCGCCATCGCCGGCATCACCTGGACGCGCCTGGAGCGCGAGGGCGCGGTCACCTATCCCTGCCTCTCCGAAGACGATCCGGGCCAGCCTGTGGTCTTCACCGAGGAGTTCCCTACCGGCGACGGGCGCTTGCACCTGGTGCCCGCGCAGATCGTCCCGGCCAACGAACGACCCGATGCGGACTACCCGCTGGTGCTGATCACCGGAAGGCAGCTGGAGCACTGGCACACTGGCAGCATGACCCGGCGCAGCGTCGTACTCGACGCCCTGGAGCCGGTGGCCACCGCGTCCCTCAATGGCCGCGAACTGCAGCGTCTGGGCCTGGTGGCCGGTCAGATGGCGCGGCTGCAATCGCGCCGTGGCGAGGTCCGCTGCCACCTGCGTCGTGACGATGGCACGCCCGATGGCACGGTGTTCCTGCCCTTCGCGTTTGCCGAGGCGGCCGCCAACCTGCTCACGAACGCGGCCCTCGATCCGGTGGCCAAGATTCCCGAATTCAAATACTGCGCCGTGCGGCTGCAGGCCTGAAGAAGCACCGATCATGAACTCGCGTCCGAGCGTACAGGTGGCGGTGGTGATGCGCCGTGAGGCCATCGACAACCGCTGGCAGCCTTATCGGTGGCAGCTGTACGACGTGGTGCGCGACGAACCGGCGTTCGGCCAGGGGCCGCGCTGCTTGCGCCGCGACGACCGGACCGAGGACTGGCTGCACCCCGGCTTCACCGTCGAACTCTTTCGCGATGACGCCGAGGGTTACTACCTCAACGCCACCACCCCGGCACCCGGCTGGTTCGTGATGTGGCGGATGGAGGACGAAGCGACCGTGGCCGACGAGCCCATTGCCCGTCCCGAGATCGTCACCCTGAGCTATCACGATGCCGGTCGCTGGCTCGATGCGCAGGAACACGTGGAGCAGGTGCCAGCGCCGCCGGACATCATCGAGTGGATGCGGACCTTCGCCCAGGACCACTACGTGCCCGAACCCAAGCGACGCAAACGCCCGGACAGCTTCAAGCCCCTGCAAGACCGCTTCGGCAACCCGGCTTCCATCAGCACGGGCAAGACCGGGCGCGGCGGATCCGGCGGTGGCAATTTCCCCCGGGAAGGCGGGGAGGGTGACCGTGGCTGATGGATTCCTGGGCCGCTGGTCGCGTCGCAAGATCGACGCGAAAGAAGGCCGGCCCCTAGCGCCCGAACCGCCGGCGCCCCGGACCGAGACCCTCGCGCCTTCGGGCCCTGCAGGCCCCACGCCCGCTCCCGCCACCGTGGCGCGCGGTGCCGACCCGGTGCCCTCCGTGCCACCTGCTGCGGACGCGGCGCCTGCGCCGCCCACGCTGGACGACGTGCAAGCCCTCACGCCGGATTCCGATTTCAGTCGCTACACCGGATCGCAGGTTGCCCCCGAGGTGCGCAACGCCGCGATGAAGAAACTCTTTGCCGACCCGCACTTCAACGTGATGGACGGCCTGGACATCTACATCGACGACTACGGCAAGCCCGACCCCTTGCCCCGAAGCATGCTGGAGGGGTTGGCCAGCGCGGAGTTCCTGGGGCTGGTGCGCAAGGACCCGCCACCGGCCCAGCCCGCGCGTGCCCAGTCGGCAACGGCCAGTGACCCCTTGCCCGAGAGCGACCCGCAATTCGTGGCACAGTCGGGGCCGCCCGAGGACACCTCCCTTTCCGCGACCGAACCTGCCGCACGCGCCCCCGATGCCGACCCTGATCTGCGACTGCAACAAGACCCAGCCCCTGGACCCCAAGGCCCTGGGTAAGGCGCTCGATGAAGACCTGACACTGCACACCACCCTGTGCCGGCGCGAGGCGGGGGCCTTTTTGCAGGCCGCGCGGGGCGGCGAACCGCTGGTGGTGGCCTGCACCCAGGAGCAGCGCCTCTTCGCCGACCTGGCCGACCAGCAGGCGCAGGCCGCCGCTGCGCAAGACCAACCGGTGCCCTGGGCTCCGATCCGTTTCGTCAACATCCGCGAGACCGGCGGCTGGAGCCGCGACGCCGCCAGCGCCAGCCCCAAGCTGGCCGCCTTGCTCGCCAGTGCGCGCCTGCCCGAGCCCGAGCCGGTGGCCACGGTCACCTACACCAGCCAGGGGCGCCTGGTCATCATCGGCCCGCTCGATGAAGCCGAGACGGTGGCCGCCAGCCTGTCCGACGTGCTGCAGGTCACGCTCTTTGCCCAGGGGGGCGCGGGCGCGCAGGAGCGCCGCCATCCCGTGCTCTCGGGCCGCATCGACCGCCTCACCGGGTGGCTGGGCGCCTTCGAGCTCGTGTGGACCCAGGACAACCCGATCGACCTGGACCTGTGCACGCGCTGCAATGCCTGCCTGGCCGCCTGCCCCGAGGGCGCGATCGGGCTGGACTACCAGATCGACCTCGCCGCTTGCACCGGCCACCGCGCCTGCGTGAAGGCCTGTGATGCCGCCGGCGCGATCGACTTCAGCCGCGAGCCCAGCGCCCAGACCCAGCCCTTCGACCTGGTGCTGGACCTGCGCGCGCAGCCGGCCTTCCTTCAGCACGCCAAGCCGCAGGGCTATGTGCACCTTCCCCCCACCCGCACACCGCAGGAGCGCCTGGCCGCCCTGCTGCAACTGCGGGAGCGGGTGGGTGAATTCGAGAAGCCCAAGTTCTTCCAGTACAAGCAGAAGCTGTGCGCTCACAGCCGCAACGAGACGGTGGGCTGCAGCGCTTGCATCGATGTCTGTTCGGCACAGGCCATCAGCTCGGAGAAGTCGCGCCAGCAGATTAAGGTCAACCCCAACCTGTGCGTGGGCTGCGGGGCCTGCACCACCGCCTGTCCCACCGGCGCGCTGACCTACACCTACCCGCGTCCGAATGAACAGGGCGTGAAGCTCAAGTCCCTGCTGTCCACGTATGCACGTGCCGGCGGTCGCGACGCCGTGCTGCTGCTGCATAGCCAGGAAGCCGGGCGCGCGCTGGTGGAACGTGTGGGCCGCGAGGCTCGGCTGGGCCGCGCGCATGGCGTGCCCGCCAACATGATTCCGGTGGCCCTGTGGCACACCGCCAGCACCGGCATCGACCTGTGGCTCTCGGCGGTGGCGGGCGGCGCGCGCCACGTGGCGGTGCTCGCGACCCATGAAGAGGCGCCGCAGTATCTGGCGATGTTGGAGCAGCAGATGGCCGTGGCCCAGGCCATCTTGCAGGGGCTAGGGTATGCGGGCACGCATTTCAGCCTGTTGCGCGCCGACGCGCCGCAGGCGCTGGACGAGGCGCTGCAGTGCACGGCCCGCACGCTGGGTGCGGTGCCTGCGTCCGCCGCGCGCTTCGCAGTCTCGGGTGACAAGCGCCCTACGCTGGAACTCGCCCTGGACCACTTGATGGAGCAGGCCCCGCCGGCGAAGGCGCGGCCCGAGGCCATCGCGCTGCCCGCAGCCGGCGCGCCCCTGGGCACCCTCGCCATCGACAAGGACCGCTGCACGCTCTGTCTGAGTTGCGTGAGCGCCTGCCCCGCCGGCGCCGTGCAGGACAACCCCGATCGGCCGCAGCTGCGTTTCATCGAGAAAAACTGCGTGCAATGCGGCTTGTGCGCCAGCACCTGCCCCGAGGACGCCATCACCCTGCAGCCGCGCCTCTTGCTCACGCCCGAGCGCAAGCAGGCACGCGTGCTCCATGAATCGGCGCCCTTCGCCTGCGTGCGCTGTAGCAAGCCCTTTGGCACGCTCAAGGCCATCGAGACGATGATGGCCAAGCTCTCGGGTCACGCCATGTTCCAGGGCGCTGCCGCCGAGCGACTGAAGATGTGCGGTGATTGCCGCGTGGTCGACCTGTATTCCAATCCCAACGAATCGAAGATCAACGACCTATGAGCGACGCCTTGCCCCCGACGTCGTCCGCCCTCGACGAAGAGACCGCCCGCGCCGAGGTCTATGGCCTGCTGGCCCAGCTCTATTACGCGGCGCCGGGGCCCGATCTGATCGGCGCGCTGCGCGTGGCGCCCACCGAGGCGCCAGCCGCCGGTGGTTTCCTGGAGGAGCCCTGGCGCGCCTTTGTCGGCGTGTGCCGCGAGATGGCCGATACCGACATCGCCGCCGAACACGACGCGCTCTTTGGTGGCGTCGGCAAGCCCGAGGTCTATCTGTTCGGGTCGCACTACCTCACCGGCTTTCTCAATGAACGGCCCCTGGCGCACCTGCGCGAGGACCTGGCCGCCCTGGGCCTGGCCCGCGACGAGGCCATGCCCGAGACCGAGGACCACATCGCCTACCTGTGTGAGGTGATGCGCTACCTGATCGCCGGCGACGACGTGGCGGTGTCCAACCTCACGCGCCAGCGCGCTTTCTTTGCCGACCATCTGCAGCCCTGGGCGGTCGCCCTGTGTGATGCCCTCGCGGCCCATCCCCGGGCCCGCTTCTATGCCCGCCTGGCCGACTTCACCCGGGCCTTCCTGGGGGTGGAGCAGCAGGGCTTCGACATGCTGGCTTGACGGGGAACTGAGTATTAGCCGACAGTTTTTGTCGGACAATGCGCCGCGGTCTTCGCCAGCGCGCCGCTTTTCCCCAGAAAACCTGCGCAAAACGACCGTTATGTTGCGCCGCAACCTCCAATGAAAACGCCCAGTTTGGCCCCGAAATTCGCGGGCGTCGGTGGGATGGCGTTGCTGAGGGGTTTTACTCGGTTGCGCGCAGGTAGTCGTCCGGCTAAAGTCGGACTCGTTCATGCAATTGAAAGCATGAAAGCATTACAGGAGACCGTATGAGCCAGAACGCCCGCCCGCTGTCCCGGCGCCGCCTTTTCGCAGGGGCTGCCACTGTGGGTACCGTCGCCGCAGCAGCTACCCTGTTGCCTGCCGTGCGTCAAGAAGCGCAAGCTCCCGTTGTCAAGAAAGACCCGCCCACCCGCGGCGGCGGCTACGAACTGTCCGAGCACGTTCGGCAGTACTACAAGACCACCCTCGTTTAACGCTCACCAGGCGGAGAGTTCCCCATGTTGTTGACAAAGAAAACGGGCGCTGCCCCTGCAGGCGCCCGTTCGCCGTTCGTTCACAGCCTGCATCGCGGCCTGTCGCAGGCCCTGCCCACCATGGACCGCCGCGCTTTCCTGCGCCGCTCCGGTCTCGGTGTGGGTGTGGGTCTGGCCGCATCCAGCCTCACGCTGGTGAAGAAGTCGCAGGCCGCCACCCCCGGCGGTGTCGCGGTGGGCACCGGCAAGATCGAGGTCAAGCGCACGGTCTGCACGCATTGCTCGGTGGGCTGCGCGGTCGACGCCATCGTCGAGAACGGCGTGTGGGTGCGCCAGGAGCCGGTGTTCGATTCGCCGATCAACCTGGGTGCGCACTGCGCCAAGGGCGCGGCCTTGCGTGAACACGGTCA
>JBEEIS010000030.1:0-9746 GCA_041169755.1 Pseudomonadota bacterium
TCCTGATCCTCCCGCGCCGCCCCGGCTGACCGCGGGGGGGGGGATGCCTCAAGGCCGCCCCAAAAAGAGTACCTAGATTTACATAATTCCCGCTTTCAGGGATGATCCGCAGTCTTTTCAACGACATCCTCGGTGCCTGTATCCACCGGAGGTTTTCGCGTACTGCCGATGGCTACCCTGGTTGCGCCGCCCCTTTCCGACTCTCACCCCCTGGCCCTGCCGGGCCTGGCCAAGGCCCTGATCCAGGCCGGCAAGCTGGGCCAGGGGGCGGCCGAGGACCTCAGCCGCAAGGCCCAGGCGGCACGCTCCACCTTCATCGCTGAACTGACCGGCTCAGGCGCCGTGTCGGCCGCCGACCTGGCCCACACCCTGTCGGGCGCCTTCGGCGTGCCCCTGCTCGATCTGGATGCCGTCGACGCGCGGCGCCTGCCCCGCGACCTGCTGGACGCCAAGACCTGCCAGGCCTTTCGTGTCGTTGCTCTGGCCAGGCGCAGCAACCGCCTGGTCGTGGCCACCGCAGACCCGACCGACCAGCAGGCCGCCGACAAGATCAAGTTCGCCACACAGCTCGGGGTCGACTGGATCGTCGTCGAATACGACAAGCTCTCGCGCCTGGTCACGGCCTTGTCCACCACCGCCGCCGAGGCGATGGACAACCTGATCGGCAACGACTTCCAGTTCGACGAGTCCACCCTGGACCCGGCCCTGGACGACACCGAGGAGAAGTCCGCGGGCGCCGACGTCGGCGATGCCCCCGTCGTCAAGTTCCTGCACAAGATGCTGCTGGACGCCTTCAGCCAGCGCGCCTCCGATATCCACTTCGAGCCCTACGAGCACCAGTACCGGGTGCGCTTTCGCATCGACGGCGAGCTGCGCGAGATCGCCGCACCGCCCATCGCGATCAAGGACAAGCTGGCCTCGCGCATCAAGGTGATATCGCGCATGGATATCTCTGAAAAGCGCGTGCCCCAGGACGGCCGCATGAAGCTCAAGATCGGCCCCGAGCGGGTGATCGACTTTCGCGTGAGCACGCTGCCCACCCTGTTCGGCGAGAAGATCGTGATCCGGATCCTGGACCCCTCGGCCGCCCGCATCGGCATCGACGCCCTGGGCTATGAACCCGTGGAGAAGTCCCGCCTGCTCGAGGCGATCGGTCGACCCCACGGCATGATCCTCGTCACCGGCCCCACCGGTTCGGGCAAGACGGTGTCGCTCTACACCTGCCTGAACCTTCTGAACAAGCCCGGGGTCAACATCTCCACCGCCGAAGACCCCTCCGAGATCAACCTGCCCGGAGTCAACCAGGTCAACGTCAACGAGAAGGCCGGCCTGACCTTCGCTGCGGCCCTGCGCTCCTTCCTGCGCCAGGACCCGGACATCCTCATGGTGGGCGAGATCCGCGACCTGGAGACCGCCGACATCGCGATCAAGGCCGCACAGACCGGGCACCTCGTGCTCTCGACGCTGCACACCAACGACGCACCCACCACGCTCACGCGCCTGCGCAATATGGGCATCGCCCCGTTCAACATCGCTTCCAGCGTGATCCTCATCACCGCCCAACGCCTGGCGAGGCGCCTGTGCCCGCACTGCAAAGAGGTCGCCGACCTGCCGCAACAGAGCCTGGTCGATGCCGGATTCACGCCCGAGGACCTTGACGGCAGCTGGATACCGTTTCGCGCGGTCGGCTGCTCCCAATGCAGTCATGGCTACAAGGGACGCGTCGGCCTCTACCAGGTCATGCCCATCACCGAGGCCATCCAGCAAATCATCCTGCGGGATGGCAATGCGCTGGACATCGCGCGCCAGTCGGAGCGAGAAGGCGTGCACAGCCTGCGCCAAGCCGGCCTGCGCAAGGTCCGCCAGGGCGTGACCTCCCTGGAAGAAGTCCTGGCCTGCACCTCGGTGTAGCCACCCCATTGCACCCACCCGCTCCTCACCGATAGGCACTCCACTCCATGGCCACCGCAAGCGCTCCCTCCGCCAAGATCAGCGAATCCCTCTACGAGTGGGAAGGCCGGGACCGCCAGGGTCGGCCCGCCAGCGGCGAGACGCGGGGAGCCGGCGAGCACCAGGTCCAATCCGCGCTACGGCGCCAGGGCATCACCGCGACCCGCATCCGCAAGCGCCGACTGGGGCGGGGCGGGGCGGTCAAGCCGCGCGATATCGCGCTCTTCACCCGCCAGCTCGCCACCATGATGAAGGCTGGCGTGCCCCTGCTGCAGGCCTTCGATATCGTGGGTCGGGGCCATACCAACCCCCGCGTCGCGCGCCTGCTCTCGGACATCCGCGCCGACGTTGAAACCGGCACTTCGCTGTCGGCGGCGTTTCGCAAGTTTCCGCAGCACTTTGGCGACCTGTACTGCAACCTCGTCGAAGCCGGTGAAGCCGCGGGCATCCTCGAGGCGATCCTGGACCGGCTGGCCACCTACCTGGAGAAGATCCAGGCCATCAAGTCCAAGATCCGATCTGCGCTCATGTACCCTGTCGCCGTGCTGCTGGTGGCGATGGTCGTGGTGGCCGTGATCATGGTGTTCGTCATTCCCTCCTTCAAAGACGTCTTCTCCTCCTTCGGCGCGCAGCTGCCGGCGCCCACGCGCCTGGTGATCGCCCTGAGCGAATTCTTCGTGAAGTACGGCTGGTTGTGGCTGGGCCTGCTGGTGGCGGGCGGCTTCGCGGGCCTGCAGGCCTGGCGGCGCTCGCCGCGTATCCAGCGCCTGGCCGACCGGGCCCTGCTGCGGGTGCCGGTCTTCGGACCCCTGGTGCGCAAGGCGGTCGTGGCGCGCTGGACGCGCACGCTGGCCACGCTGTTCGCGGCGGGCGTGCCGCTGGTGGAAGCCCTGGACTCGGTCGCAGGCGCGGCCGGCAACAGCCTCTACCTCGACGCCACCCGGCGCATCCAGCAGGACGTGTCCTCGGGCAGCAGCCTGACCGCGGCCATGACCCAAGCCCGGGCCTTTCCTGCCATGGTCCTGCAGATGTGCGCCATCGGCGAGGAATCCGGGTCGCTGGACCACATGCTGAACAAGGCAGCCGACTTCTACGAAGCCGAGGTCGACGACACGGTCGCCGGCCTGTCCAGCCTGCTCGAGCCTCTCATCATCGTGTTCCTCGGGGGGCTGGTCGGTGGCATCGTGGTTTCGATGTACCTGCCGATCTTCAAGCTGGGGCAGGTGGTCTGATGGCGGGCGTGTCCGGGCTGGTGCTGGCTGGCGCGGCCCTGCTCGGGCTGGCCATCGGCAGCTTCATGAATGTGGTGATCCACCGCCTGCCCCGCATGCTGGAGCGACGATGGGCCGAGGAGGAGGCCCACCAGGCCGGCAGACCGCTGGTGCCCGGCCCCGCCTTCAACCTAGCGCAGCCGCGCTCGGCCTGCCCGCACTGCGGGCACACGCTGGCCCTCTGGGAGAACCTGCCGGTCCTGAGCTGGCTGCTGCTGCGGGGGCGGTGCTCTGCGTGCAAAGGCCGCATCAGCCCGCGCTACCCCCTGATCGAACTGGCCACCGGTGCGGTGTTCGGCTATGCCGCCTGGCGCTGGGGTCTCACGCCCACCGCTGCGGCCTGGGCCGGCTTCGGCGCAACGCTGCTGGCCCTGGCAGCGATCGACTGGGACACCACGCTGCTGCCCGACGACCTCACCCTGCCCCTCCTGTGGGCCGGTCTGGTCGCGGCCGCGCTGGGCTGGAGCGGGACGGGGCTGGCCGAGGCGGTCTGGGGCGCGGTGGCCGGCTACCTCTCACTGTGGTGCGTGCACCAGGCCTTTTTGCGCCTGACCGGCAAGGAGGGCATGGGCTACGGCGACTTCAAGCTTTCCGCCGCCCTCGGGGCCTGGCTGGGCTGGCAAGCTCTGATCCCCGTTATCCTGCTGGCTTCCATTACCGGGGCAGGAGTCGGGATCACCATGAAATTCACAGGCGGCTTGCGCGAAGGCGGCTATGTGCCCTTCGGGCCCTTCCTGGCACTGGGCGGCCTGGCAGCCATGGCGGGCGGCGGGGCGGCTTTCTGGCGTGCCCTGGGGCTGTGAGCCGGATCGCAGAGGAAAGGCTCGCAGGCATGCACCGCATCGGACTGACCGGCGGCATCGGTAGCGGCAAGAGCACCGTCCTGGGCATGCTGGCGGCCCTGGGCGCCGCCACGGTGGACGCGGATGCCATCGCCCGCAGCGTCACGGCATCGGGCGGCGCCGCCATGCCGGGGATCCGCGAGCGCTTCGGGCCGGACTTCATCGCCGCCGACGGCAGCTTGGATCGGGCGCGCATGCGCGAACACGCCTTTGCCGACCCCTCGGCCCGGTCCGACCTCGAAGCCCTGATCCACCCCTGGGTGGGCGCGGCTTTCCGCGAAGAAGAAAGCCGGGCCCGTGCACAGGGCCGGGCCTGCCTGGTCTACGACATCCCCCTGCTGGTGGAGTCGGGCCGCTGGCGCGCTGAACTCGACCGGGTGATGGTGGTGGACTGCAGCCCCGAGACCCAGGTGGCGCGGGTGATGGCCCGCAACCAGCTGGCCGAGGCCCAGGTGCGGGCCATCCTCGCGGCGCAGGCCACGCGAGCGCAGCGCCTGGCCGCCGCCGACCTCGTGATCTGCAACGAGGGCCTGTCCCTGACCGCACTCGAGCAGGAGGTCCGCCAGGCGGCGATGAGCTTCGGGCTATGATCGCGGCTGTCGTGATCCTGTACGAATACCCGTTCAACGAGCGCATCCGCACCTACCTGCGGCTTGAGCAGTTGTTCCGCCGGCTCTCGGTGCTGGTGTCGCGAGAGCACCCTGTCGACCACCACCACGCGCTGGCCACCCTCTTTGAGGTCATGGACGTTGGGGCGCGAGCCGACCTGAAGTCCGACGTCATGAAGGACCTCGAAAAACAGAAGTCCGCCCTGTCGTCTCTGCGCGGCAACCCGGCCATCTCTGAAGACCTGCTGCAGGAGGTCATCGACCAGCTCGACGCCGGCTTCAACGCTCTGAACAACCAGACCGGCAAGGCCGGCCAACCCCTGTCCGAGAACGATTGGCTCATGAGCATTCGCAGCCGAATCTCGATTCCGGGCGGCACCTGCGAATTCGACCTGCCGGCCTACCATGCCTGGCAGCAGCTCGACCCCTCGCGCCGCCAAGCCGATCTGCTGCGCTGGGTCGCGCCCCTGAACAACCTGGCCGATTCCATCGGGCTGCTGCTGAAGTTGATGCGTGATGCCGGCGCGCCCCAGAAGGTCATGGCCTCGGGTGGCCATCTCCAACAAGCCCTGCCCCAAGGCCGCACCTTCCAGCTGATGCGCCTGCGCATCGACCCCACGCTCAATCTGGTACCCGAGATCAGCGGCAACCGGCTGATGGTGGCGGTGCGCCTCATGAAGCACGAGCCGGGCGAACGTCTGCAGGCCAGTCACGAGGACGTGCCCTTCGAGCTCACCCTGTGCGCCTGACGCGTACCGTGCGCGCGGCGACCCTTGACAGATGACCGATCCGACAGCCGGGCGTGCTGCCCTCTCCCGCATCGTCACCTGCCCCCACTGCGGCGGCGACAGCGTCTACGCCCCGAGCAATGTCTTTCGACCGTTCTGCAGCGAGCGCTGCAAGCAGGGGGACCTGGGCGCCTGGGCCAGCGAAGATTTCCGGGTGGCCAGCGAATCGCCGCCCGACGACCAGCCCTTCGGCGACGCCCGCCTGCAGTGAGGCCGGCCACCACCACCACCACCACCACCCGAGGCGTGAAGGCTTCAGCCCTCTGAGGCCGCTGGCGGTCCGTGATGGGTAGCACCCGTAAACCCCTGCTCCTGGGCGAACCAGGCCAGTACGGGCACGGTGCCCGGTAGCACCGGAGCGGACTGCACTGGCAAGGTTTCCCAGGCGAAAGATTGGCCTTCGCGCATCTGCAATTCGCCGGTCCATTCAAAGACCTTGCAGAAGTGCAGCCGCACCAGAGCGTGCGGATAGTCCACGCGCTCAACGCGCCAGGGCTGCGAGGCGCCGATGGTGACCCCGATTTCCTCCTGCAGCTCGCGGTGCAGGGCCTGGTGCACCGTCTCGCCCGATTCGATCTTGCCCCCCGGGAACTCCCAGTAGCCGGCATAGGCCTTGCCGGTCGGGCGGGAGGTCAGGAGGAAGCGCCCATCGGGGCGCACCAGTACGCCCACCGCGACCTGCACCTCGGGCCGATCGGCACCGCCCTGGCGAGGCCGATCACCGTCGGCCACCAGCACCGGATCGCTCACGCGCCCCTCACTGGCGGCCCGCGAAATCGCGCGCGAACTGGAAGGCCACGCGGCCCGAGCGCGAGCCGCGTTCAAGGGCCCACACCAGGGCCTCGGGCTTGGCCGCCTCGATCTTCGAGGCCGCTACGCCCAGGGCCGACAGCCACTGGGCCACGATGGCCAGGTATTCGTCCTGGCTGAACGGATAGAAGCTGACCCAAAGACCGAAGCGTTCGGACAGGGAGATCTTTTCCTCGACCACCTCGCCGGGGTGCACCTCGCCGTCCGCGGTGTGGGTGTAGGAGAGGTTCTCCTTCATGTACTCGGGTAGCAGGTGACGGCGGTTGCTGGTGGCGTAAATGAGCACATTGGGCGTGGCCGCGGTGACCGAGCCATCGAGGATGGACTTGAGCGCCTTGTAGCCCGGCTCGCCGTCCTCGAAGCTCAGGTCGTCGCAGTAGACGATGAATTTCTCGGGGCGCTCGGCCACCACGTCGATGATGTCCGGCAGGTCGGTGAGATCGGCCTTGTCCACCTCGATCAGTCGCAGCCCGCGCGGTGCGTATTCATTGAGGCAAGCCTTAATCAGGGACGACTTGCCGGTACCGCGCGCGCCCGTGAGCAGCACGTTGTTGGCGGGCAGGCCCTGCACGAACTGCTCGGTGTTGCGCTGGATCTTGTCTTTCTGGCCATCGATCTCTTTGAGATCTACGAGACGAATATCCGCCACATGGCGCACCGGCTCCAACGTGCCGTGGCCGCTGGCGCGCTTGCGATAGCGATAGGCAACGGAAGCCGCCCAGTCGGGTGCAGACAGGGGCTGCGGCAGCACCGATTCGATGCGCTCGATGAGGCGTTCGGCGCGTGCGAGAAATTGTTCGAGTGCAGTGGACATTTTTTTTTGAGGGGCCCGCTGGATGCGAGGCGTTCAGTGTGCAAACAGAATCGTGAAGGCGCGGTGTCGCCGCATTGTCCCAGTGGCCGCCGCGGAACCGGCTTCGCCGGGCCGCTGGCGGCGCCCCCTTGAGGGGGAAGCGCCGCAGGCGCCTCGAGGGTGGTTCAAGACCTGTAATCAGCGTTGATCGTCACGTACTCGTGGCTGAAATCGCAGGTCCAGACGGTGTCGGCCGCCGTGCCGCGTCCCAGGCCCACGCGCACCGTGATCTCGCTTTGCTTCATCACGCGCTGGCCGTCCTCTTCGCGGTACGAGGGATTGCGCCCACCGCCCACGGCGACATGCACATCGTCCAGGAACAAATCGATCTTGGTCTGGTCCAGGTCTTCGATGCCCGCGTAGCCGACGGCGGCCAGGATGCGTCCGAGGTTGGGATCGCTGGCGAAAAAGGCGGTCTTGACCAGTGGCGAATGGGCGATGGCGTAGGCCACCTGCCGACACTCGGCAGCCGTCTGGCCGCCTTCGACGCGCACGGTGATGAACTTGGTCGCGCCCTCGCCGTCACGCACGATGGCCTGCGCCAGCAAGCGCGCCACCTCCAGCATCGTGCCGGCCAGGGCGCGGCCCGCTTCGCTCTCGAGCGAGGTGATGGGCGCATGGCGGGCCTTGCCGGTGGCGATCACGAGAAAGGAATCGTTGGTGGACGTGTCGCCATCGACGGTGACGCGGTTGAAAGAGCCCTCGGCCAGCTGCGTGGCCAGAGCTTTCATCAGGCCCGGCGCCACCACGGCATCGGTGGCCAGGAAGCCCAGCATGGTGGCCATGTTGGGGCGGATCATGCCGGCGCCCTTGCTGATGCCGGTGACAGTGATGGTCTTGCCTTCGATCACCACCTGGCGGCTGAAGGCCTTGGCCATCGTGTCGGTGGTCATGATGCCTTCAGCGGCGCGCAACCAATGGTCCTCGCGCGCGTCGGCCAGGGCCGCGGGCAGGCCCGCCTGTATGCGGTCCACCGGCAGCGGCTCCATGATCACGCCCGTGGAAAAGGGCAGTACCTCCTCGGGCGCCACTTCCAGCAGTCGGGCCAGGGCGATGCAGGTGGCGCGCGCACGTACCAGGCCGTCCTCACCGGTGCCGGCATTGGCATTGCCGGTGTTGACGACGATCGCGCGCACCCCGCGGCCGCTCTCGAGGTGCTCGCGGCACACCTGCACCGGGGCGGCGCAGAAGCGATTGCGGGTGAAGACCCCACCGACGGCGGCACCGGGCTCGAGCAGCAGGACGGTCAAGTCCTTGCGGCCCGCCTTGCGCACCCCGGCTTCAGCCACGCCGATGCGCAGGCCAGGCACGGGCAGCAGGTCTTGCGCACGCGGCGCTTGCAGGTTCACAGCCATCGAAAATCCTTTGGAAAGAAGGTGTTGAAGGTCAGACGTGCCGGCGCCATGAGGGGATCCAAGACCAGGGCCAGCGCGGAACCGGCTCCGCCGGGCCGCCACTGGCGCCCCCTCTGGGGGAAGCGCCGAAGGCGCATCGGGGGGAGCTTAATTCTGTCTCCAGGGCAGGCCGCGCATGCGCCAGCCTTCCCGCGCACCCCGGTGGCCTGCACTGTCGGGATCCCCCTCGAAGCCTTCGAGAATGTTGTAGGCCTCGTAGCCCAGTTCGGTGGCGCGCTGCGACGAACCGATCGAGCGCACACCGCTGCGGCATAGCATCACCAGCTTCTTGCCTTGGGGGACGGCGGCCTGCAAGGCAGCGTCAAAATTCGGGTTGATCGCCATGCCAGGCCACAGTTTCCAAGGGATATGCACCGCACCCGGCACGAAACCCACCCAGGCGATCTCAGCGTCAGAGCGCACATCCACCAGGACGGCGTCGCCGGCCTGCCACCACTGAAAGGCCAATTGGGGCGGGATGTCGCCGGCGTAGCCCTGCGCGGGCCGGACGGTGTCGGAAGTCGCAGTCATCTGGCCGATTTTGCCAGCGCGTGCGTCGACACCCGCTCAGAGCATCAGTGTGATGCATAACGCTGCGAAATATTCAATCTATTTATTTACAAAAATCCCAGTCGGGTATTGCCTTGGTGGATCATTCCCTCGGTGTAAACCCTCTTTGTCAATGCTCGCCACTCAGCAAGAGTGTGGGGTTTGATTGACTTACCTAGGAGACCCTTCAATGACCGAACCGAAGAAGCCCATGCGCCGTAACCTGCTCAAGGGCGCCGCCGTCGCCGGCGCTGCCATGTCCGCCCCGATGGTGGCGATGGCCCAGACCACCACCCTGCGCTTCCAGAGCACCTGGCCGGCCAAGGACATCTTCCACGAGTACGCCTCCGACTTCGCGAAGAAGGTCAACGACATGGCCGGCGGCCGGCTGAAGATCGAGGTGCTGCCCTCCGGCGCGGTGGTGCCGGCCTTCCAGCTGCTGGAAGGCGTGGCCAAGGGCACGCTCGATGGCGGCCACGGCGTGGTGGCCTACCACTACGGCAAGAACTCGGCGCTGGCGCTTTGGGGTTCCGGCCCGGGCTACGGCATGGACCCGAACATGCTCCTGGCCTGGCACAACTTCTGCGGCGGCAAGGACCTGCTGGCCGAGATCTACAAGAGCCTCAACCTGGACGTCACTTCCTACCTGTACGGCCCCATGCCGACCCAGCCGTTCGGCTG
>JBEEIS010000031.1:0-17899 GCA_041169755.1 Pseudomonadota bacterium
GCAACAAGCAGTTCCGCCTGAACTACGCCAAGGGCTTTCGCATGCAGCCGGACGTCTACGCGGTGCAGGGCTACGACGCCGGCCTGCTGCTGGCGCAGGCGGCCGATGCGGTCAAGGGCGACCTGGGCAACAAGAAGGCGCTGTATGGCGCCCTGGAGAGCCAGACCATCGACAGCCCGCGCGGCAAGTGGACCATGAGCAAGTCGCACAACCCGGTGCAGGACATGTACCTGCGCCGCGTCGAGAACAAGGAAAACAAGGTCCTGGGCATCGCCGCCAAGGCCCTGGCCGACTCCGGCGCCGGCTGCCGTATGGGCTGACCTCCGCGCCGTCCCTGCCGACGACGTGTGGCAGACGAAGCGGCGGAGACCTTCCGCCGCTTTTGTTTTCTCACCCGACATGAGCCTCGAGAATTTCCTGATCCAACTCCTGAACAGCGTCCAGTACGGACTGCTGCTGTTCATGCTGGCCGCGGGCCTGACGCTGATCTTCGGCATCATGGGCGTCGTCAACCTGGCCCACGGCAGTTTCTACATGCTGGGGGCCTACCTGGCCTGGTGGCTTGCGCGCAACCTGGGCAGCCTCACCCTCGCCATCCTCGTGGGCGCGGTGCTCGCCATCATCCTGGGGCTGCTGCTGGAAAAGCTCCTGTTCCGGTTCTTCTACCACCGCGACCATCTGGACCAGGTGCTGCTCACATTCGGCCTGATCTACATCTTTGAAGAATCGCGCTCGCTGTTGTGGGGCGACGACGTGCACGGCGTGGACATCCCCGCGCAGCTGGCCGCCTCCATCCCGCTCACCGACAACCTGTCCTACCCGGTGTACCGCCTCTTCATGTCGGGCGTATGCATCGTGCTGGCCCTCGGTCTGTATTTCCTCATCTCGCGTACCCGCCTGGGCATGAAGATTCGCGCCGGCGCCTTCAACCGCGACATGACCGAAGCCCTGGGCATCAACATCCGTCGCATTCACGCCATCGTCTTCGCGCTGGGTGTGGGCCTGGCCACCGTGGCCGGCATGATCGCCGCGCCCGTCTCCAGCGTCTATCCGAACATGGGCTCGCAGGTCCTGATCATGTGCTTCGTGGTGGTGGTGATCGGCGGTATCGGCTCGGTGCGCGGCGCGCTCATCTCCGCGCTGCTGGTGGGCCTGGTCGACACCTTCGGCAAGGTGCTCGTGCCCGCCCTCTCCGGCATGCTGGTGTACATGCTCATGGCGGCGGTGCTGCTGTGGAAACCCGAAGGCCTGTTCAAGCAATGAGCGCCGCCAAAGCCCATCTCGAAACCCTGCCGGCTGGCGTGCAGGTCGCCCTGGTGCTCGGGCTGGTGGCCTTGGCCGCCTTTCCCTTCTTTGGCACCGACTTCTACGCGCAGATGGTGGCGCGCATGATGATCCTGGCGATCTTCGCCATGAGTCTGGATCTGCTGCTCGGGGTCACCGGCATGGTGTCGCTGGGCCATGCAGCCTACTTCGGCCTGGCGGGCTACGCACTGGCCTTCCTCACGCCCGAGACGGGCCCCGCCAGTTTGTGGCTCACGCTGCCTGTGGCGGTCGGCGCCTCGGCCCTGGCGGCCCTGCTGATCGGATTCTTCGTGGTGCGCACCCACGGCATCTACTTCATCATGGTCACCATGGCGTTTGCGCAGATGGTGTTCTACATCTTCTTCGACAACAAGCCGCTGGGGGGCTCCGACGGCCTGTACATCAACTTCCGACCCGAAGCCGGCCTGTTTGACCTCGAGAACAAGCGCGTCTTCTACTACTTCACGCTGGTCTGTCTGGTCGTGGTGTACCTGTTCCTGCGCCGGCTGCTGTGGAGCCCCTTCGGTCGCGTGCTGGCCGGCATTCGCGTGAACGAGCACCGCATGCGCGCCATGGGCTACGGCACGTTCGGCTACAAGCTCGCGGCCTTCACCCTGGGCGGTGCGCTGGCGGGCCTGGCGGGCTTTCTGGGTGCGATGCAGACCGGTTTCGTGAACCCCGAGTTGCTGGGCTTTCACCTGAGCGCGCACGCGATCATGATGGTGATCCTGGGTGGTATCGGCAACTTTGCGGGCGCCATCGTCGGCGCCTTCGCCTTCGAGTACTTGCTGCACGCCTTCAAGGACCTGCCCGCCATCGGCGGCTTCAACACCGGCAAACACTGGCAGCTCTGGATGGGCCTGTTCATCGTGGCCGTGATCGTCCTCGCGCCGCGTGGCCTGCTGGGCCTCGCGGCCGGCCTCCTGCGTCGCAAGGAGGACCGGCCATGAATGAAGTTCTGTTCTCCGCCAGCCACTTGATCAAGCGCTTTGGCGGCTTGGCTGCGGTCAACGATGTCTCCGTCGACCTCTGGCGTGGCCGCATTCATGCGGTGATCGGCCCCAACGGCGCCGGCAAATCCACCCTGACCCACCTGCTTTCGGGCGACCTCGCACCCACCGCCGGCACTCTGCGTCTGGGCGACACCGACATCACGGGCTGGACGCCCGAGCGCATCGCGCGCAGCGGGCTGGGCCGCAGCTACCAGAAGACGAATATCTTCCTGCCCTTCACCGTGTGGGAGAACGTGCGTTTGGCAGCCCAGTCGCGCGCGCCACATGCCGCGCGCTGGCTGCGTCGCGCCACCTCCTTCCCCGACACCAACGCGCGTGCCGAGCGTGCCCTGGAGCTCGCCGGCCTCACGCACCGCCGCGACATGGTGGCCGGCGCCATCAGCCATGGCGAGCAGCGCCAGCTCGAAGTGGCCATGACCCTGGCCACCGAGCCGCAGGTGATCCTGCTGGACGAGCCGCTCGCCGGCATGGGCACGGTCGAGGCCGAGCGCATGGTCGACCTGCTGCAGCGCCTGAAGGACGACCACGCAGTGATGCTGGTCGAACACGATATGGACGCCGTCTTCGCACTGGCCGACCGCCTGACGGTGATGGTCAACGGGCAGGTGATCGCCAGTGGCAGCCCAGAAGAAATCCGCGCCGACGCCAACGTCCAAGCCGCGTACCTTGGGGAGGAGCATTGATCATGTCCGACCTCCTGATCGACGCACGCGGCCTGCACACCTACTACGGCCAGAGCCACATCCTGCGCGGCATCGACTTTCAGGTCGGGCGCGCAGAGACCCTCGGCCTCATGGGCCGTAACGGCATGGGCAAGAGCACCCTGCTCAAAAGCCTCATGGGCCTGGTCAAGCCGCGCGGCGGCAGCGTCACCATCTGCGGACGCGACATGACCGGCGCCGCGCCCTTCGAGATCGCGCAACGGGGCATCGCCTACGTGCCCGAGGGCCGCGGCATCTTCGGCAACCTCAGCGTCGTCGAGAACCTCAAGATGGCCGCCCGCGCCGGCACCCGCGGCCAGAGAGACTGGACCTACGAGCGCGTGCTCGAGACCTTCCCGCGCCTGGCCGAGCGCCTGGGCCACGGCGGGCAGCAGCTTTCGGGCGGCGAGCAGCAGATGCTCACCATCGGACGCGCGCTCATGACCAACCCCGACGTCCTGATCCTGGACGAGGCCACCGAGGGCCTGGCGCCCCTGATCGCCCGCGAGATCTGGCGCATCTGCGACCTGATCAAGCAAAGCGGCATCTCCAGCGTCATCGTGGACAAGAACTGGAAGCACGTGACCCAGGTCACCGACCGCAACATCATCCTGGTCAAGGGCGAGGTCGTGTACTCGGGTAGCTCGCAGGATTTGCGCGCCAACCCGCAGATCCTCGAGCAGCACCTGGGCGTGTGAACGCAGGCCCCGCCGGGGGCCTCACGCTCGGATCACTCCAGCGAAATCTTCGCGTACGCCGCCACCTTCTTCCACTGGGCCGTATCCGCTTGCATGAAAGCGGCCATGGCCTGCGCGTTGGCCCAGGTCGGCTCGGCGCCGGCGCGCTGCATCGCGGCCTTCACCTCGGCCTGGCCGGCCACGCGCTCCAGCGCCTGCTCGATCTTCTGCAACACCGGCGCCGGCACGCCCGCAGGCGCGGCCAGCCCGAACCACGCGAACACCTGGTAGCCCTTGAGGCCCGCCTCGTCCATCGTCGGCACGTTGGGCAGCACGCTGCTTCGTTGGGGCGTGGTCACCGCCAGGGCCTTGAGTCGGCCGCCCTGGATCAGGCCCAGCGCCGAAGGCAGGTTGTCGAACATCAGGTTCACTTCGCCCGCGATCACGCCGTTGAGGCCGGCCGCTGCGCCGCGATAGGGAATGTGCGTGATGAACAGGCCCGCCTGGCTCTTGTACAACTCTGCGCTCAGGTGCAAGGAGGTGCCCTGGCCGTTGGAGGCGTAGTTCAATTGCCCGGGGCGCGACTTGGCCCGCGCAGTCAGGTCGGCCAGCGAATTGATATTCGCTGCGGGGTTCACCACCAGCACGTTGGGCACGCGCCCGAGCAACCCGATCGGCACGATCTGTTCGGGCCGGTACGGCAGCCTGGCATACAGCGCGGGGCTGATGGTCAGGGGCGGAGACGCCATGAGCAAGGTGTAGCCGTCGGGCGCCGCGCGCGTCGCCTCGGCCGCGCCCAGGTTGCCGCCAGCGCCTGGCTTGTTGTCGATCACCACCGGCTGCCCCAGTTCCTGGGCCAGCTTGGGCGCCACCAGGCGCGCCATGTTGTCAATCAGCCCGCCGGGCGGAAAAGGCACCACCAGCTTGATCGGTCGGGCCGGCCAGTCCTGCGCGTGGACGGCGGGCGCCAGCCAAGGCGCCAGGGATATCGCGGCCGCGGTCAGCCAAATCCTGCGTTGCATCGTGTCTCCTTCGTATTGATCGCGCCGATCATGCCCGCCCGGACCGGCCCCGGCCATTGGGGGGAACACCGTCCGACGCCCCTGCACACGGTGGGACGGATGAATCTTGATAAAGTCCCGGCCTCGGCCCCGGCCCCACCTTTCCAACTTTCCAGGACCTCCCGTGCCCCGTAACGTCCAATGCATCAAACTCGGCCGCGAAGCCGAGGGCCTCGACTTCCCCCCCTACCCCGGCGAGATCGGCAAGCGCATCTTCGACAGCGTGAGCAAGGAAGCCTGGGCCGGCTGGCTCAAGCACCAGACCATGCTGGTGAACGAGAACCGCCTGAACCTGGCCGACCAGCGTGCGCGCGAATACCTGAAACGCCAGATGGAAGCCCACTTCTTCGGCGGCGGCGCCGACCAGGCTGCCGGCTACGTCCCGCCCAGCGCCTGACGCGAGGAACCTCGCGGGTGACCACGCAGGTGATGGCACAGGCCTCGCCTGCGCCCGATGAAGCCCTCGTCATCGGCGGCGGCCTCGCGGGTGCCGCCGCCGCTGCGGCCCTCGCCACTCGCGGATGGCGGGTGCAGGTGCTCGACGCCGCACCCGAGCCCGCCAGCGGCGCCTCCGCCCTCCCCGCGGGCCTGATGGCCCCCCACCTCTCGGGCGACGACAACCTGCTCTCCCAGCTCTCGCGTCACGGTGTGCAGACCACCTGGCGCCACGCGCAGTCCCTGCTGCAGGAGGGCATCGACTGGGGCGCAACCGGCACGCTCGAACACCGGGTGAAATCCCAGCGCAGCGTACCGCCCGTGGCGGATAGCGCCGACACCTGGCACCGCGATGCCAGCCCCGTACAGCGCGCCGCAGCTGGTCTGACCGAGGGCGCCATCGCCCTGTGGCACCCACGTGCCGCCTGGATCCGCCCTGCGGCCCTGGTGCGCGCCTGGCTGGACCACCCCGGCATCACGTGGCGCGGCGGCGTCCGCATCGCGAGCCTGCACCGACAGGGCGAAGGCTGGCAGGCCCTGGATGCACACGGGCAGGACGCGGGCCGCGCACCGCTGATCGTGCTCGCGGCGGCCCTGGGCTCGGGCCCGCTGTCCGCAGGCCGGCTCGCGCTCCACGCCGTACGGGGCCAGCTCTCCTGGGGCCTGCAGCCAGCGGCCCTGGGCCTGCCCGGCTTTTCCATCAACGGCAACGGCCACCTCCTGACCCACATTCCCACCGACGAAGGTACCGCCTGGGTCAGCGGGTCCACCTATGGCCGAGGCGACACCGCCACCGACGAACGCCCGGCGGACCATGCCGAGAATCTTGCGCGTCTGCGCACGCTCGTGCCGGCACTGGCCGAACGCCTCGCCCCCGAATTCCAGGCAGGTCGCGTGCGCGCCTGGGCCGGCGTGCGCTGCGCCAGCACGGACCGACGCCCCCTGGTCGGGCCACTTGAGCCTGGCCTGTGGGTCACCACCGCCATGGGCTCGCGGGGTCTCACCTTCGCCGCCCTGTGCGCCGACCTGCTGATCGCCCGCCTGCACGGCGAGCCCCTGCCCCTGCCCGCCCCCCTCGCAGCGGCGCTCGACCTGGCCCGTCAGCGCTCCTAAAGCGCTTATCCAGCCTGCAGGCCGAATCGCCTGGAAACCCGCGCTGCGCCTTGCGAATATGCATATCCGCATAAGACGCGGACAAAAAGTTAGTTTGCTTCCATAAGCCGCCTATCTACAGTCGCGGCCCATGTATCAGTACACCGACTTCGACCGACAGTTCGTGCACGCGCGCGCTGCCCAGTACCGCGACCAGCTGGCGCGACGCCTGAACGGCCAATTGGCTGAAGAAGAATTCCGCCCCCTGCGGCTGCAAAACGGCTGGTACGTCCAGCGTTTCGCGCCCATGCTGCGGGTCGCTGTGCCCTATGGCGAGATTGCCAGCCGACAGCTGCGCGTACTGGCCCGTATCGCCCGCGACTACGACCAGCCCTCGGCCGAGGTCTTTGAGGGCGCCCGCCAGCGCCAGGACTCGCTGGGTCCGGTGCCCCTGCCCGGTGGCGGCTTCGCGCACTCGCGGCTGTCCGTGGGCTACGGTCACTTCACCACCCGCCAGAACGTGCAGTTCAACTGGATCCCGCTGGAGCAAAGCGCCGACGTGATGGACCTCCTGGCCAGCGTCGACATGCACGGCATCCAGACCAGCGGCAACTGCATTCGCAACATCACCACCGACGAACTCGCCGGCATCGCACCGGACGAAGTCGCCGACCCGCGTCCCTGGTGCGAAATCATCCGCCAATGGAGCACCCTGCACCCTGAGTTCGCCTTCCTCCCCCGCAAGTTCAAGATCGCCATCTCCGGCGCCGCCGAAGACCGTGCCGCCGTCGCCTGGCACGACGTGGGCCTGTACCTGGTTCAGAACGCAGCGGGCGCGCTGGGCTTTCGGGTCCTGGCTGGTGGCGGCATGGGCCGCACCCCAGTCATCGCCCCGGTCATTCGAGAATTCATTGCCGCCGACCAGATCCTCAACTACCTCGAGGCTGTGGTGCGGGTCTACAACCGCTGGGGTCGCCGCGACAACAAGTACAAGGCCCGCATCAAGATCCTGGTGAAGGCCGAAGGCCAGCGCTATATCGACGAGGTCGAGGCTGAATACCAGGCCATCCTCGAACACGACGGCGCGCCCCACACCGTCACGCCCGCCGAACTCGCCCGCGTGAGCGCCTTCTTCACCGCGCCGGTGATCGACAGCGCCGCCCCCACCGAACTGCCCGAGACCGACCTCGCCCCGGCCTATCAGCGCTGGCTGCAGCAGAACGTGGCGACGCACCGCGACCCGCACCTGCGCGCGGTCACCCTTTCTTTCAAGCGGCTGGGCCAGGCCCCGGGCGACGCCACCGCCGACCAGCTGGACGCGGCGGCCGACCTGGTGGACCGCTACTCGGCGGGCGAAGCCCGCGTCACCCACAGCCAGAACCTGCTGCTGCCCTGGGTGCGCGTGTCCGACCTGCCAGCGCTGTGGCAGGAGGCCCGCGCGCTGGGCCTGGCCACGGCCAACATCGGCCTGCTCACCGACATGATCGCCTGCCCCGGCGGCGACTACTGCGACCTGGCCAATGCCCGCTCGCTGCCGATCGCCGAGGCCATCACCCAGCGTTACCAGGACCTGGACGAACTGCACGACATCGGTGCCATCGACCTGCATATCTCCGGCTGCATCAATTCCTGCGGCCACCACCACAGCGGCCACATCGGCATCCTGGGCGTCGACAAGGACGGCAAGGAGTGGTATCAGCTCACGCTCGGCGGCTCGGACGGCACCCGCCTCTCCGGCGCCGCCACCCCAGGCAAGGTGGTCGGCCCCTCGTTCTCGGCAGCCGAAGTACCCGAGGTGATCGAAGCCGTGCTCGAGACCTACCGGCGCGAACGCGCCAGCGTCGGCGACCGGTTCGAAACCTTCATCGATACCCTGCGCCGCGTGGGCCAGGACCCCTTCAAGGCCGCGGCCAACGGCGCCCGCTTTGCCCCCACGGAAGATGCCGCGAAAGAGGTCGCGTGATGGACTTCAGCCTGAAACTCATTGCCGCCGCAGACCACGAGGCCCAGGCCGGCGCCGCCGGCGTGCTCGCCCTGGCCAACGACAGCGAGGTGGCGGATGTATCGCTCGAGGGCGTCACCCGCATCGACCTGCACTTTCCCAGCTTCGCCGACGGCCGCGCCTTCAGCCAGGCCTTCCTGCTGCGACGCCGCCGCGGCTACACCGGTGAGATCCGGGCCACCGGCGACGTGCTGATCGACCAGCTCGTGCAGATGCAGCGCACCGGCTTTTCCAGCGCCGTGCTGCGTGCCGACCAGGACCCGGCCCATGCGACCCGCCAGTTCGCACGCTATGCCCGCTACTACCAGGGCGACGCGGTCACCCTGCAGCCCCGGTTCCGGGAAACGGCCGTGGCATGACCACATCCACGGACGTGAGCACCCTGCAGACCCCGGCCCCGGCCCGGGCCCCGCAGCTGCACGCCCACGCCAGCGCCGACTTCAACGCCAAGCTGGCGCGCACACAGGCCCTGCTGCAACGCGCAGCCGCCGACTTCGCGCCGGTCACCCAGGCCTCCAGCCTCGGGGCGGAGGACGTCGTCATCACGCACATCATCAACGCGCTGGCATTGGACATCCCCGTCTTCGTGCTGGAGACGGGCGCCCTGCATGCCGAGACCCTGGCCCTCCTGGCGCGCACCCGCGTCGCCTCGCGCGTAGCGGTCACTGTCTACCGGCCGGCGCAGGAAGCCGTCGTGCAGTTCGTCGCTCGCGAAGGTCAGGACGCGATGTACCGCAGCATCGACCTGCGCAAGGCCTGCTGCGGCATCCGCAAGATGGAGCCGCTGGCCCGTGCGCTGGCTGACCAGAAGGCCTGGATCACCGGCCTGCGCCGCGAGCAGTCCGCCGCCCGCGCCGAAGTGCCTGCCATCGACACCACCGAGGCCCGCGCCAAATTCAACCCCCTGTCCGACTGGACCTGGGGCGACGTCTGGCACTACATCGCCACCCGGGGCGTGGACTACAACGCCCTGCACGACCAGTTCTATCCCAGCATCGGCTGCGCCCCCTGCACGCGCGCCATCAGCCTGGGCGAGGAGTTTCGCGCCGGCCGCTGGTGGTGGGAAGACGAGGCCGCCAAGGAGTGCGGTCTGCACGTCAAACACAACGAGGGAGCTCCCGCATGAACGCACGCACCGCGCCGCACCTGCTCAAGGTCCCCAGCAACCAGCACCTGGACGCGCTGGAGGAAGAAGCCATCTTCGTCCTGCGCGAGGTCGCTGCCGCCTTCGAGCGGCCCACCTTGCTGTTCTCGGGTGGCAAGGACTCGCTGGTGCTCCTGAAGTGCGCCGAGAAAGCCTTCGGGCGCGGGCGCATCCCCTACCCGCTGCTGATGATCGACACCGGTCACAACTTCACTGAAGTAACCGACTTTCGCGACCAACGCGCCCGGGAGCTCGGCGCCGAGCTGATCGTGCGTCGCGTCGAAGACTCCATGAAGCGCGGCACCGTGCGCCTGGCCCACCCGGGCGAGTCGCGCAATGTGCACCAGTCGGTCACCTTGCTGGAAGCCATCGAGGAATTTCGCTTCGACGCCCTGATCGGCGGCGCCCGGCGCGACGAGGAAAAGGCCCGTGCCAAGGAGCGCCTTTTCTCCCACCGCGACAGCTTTGGCCAGTGGCAGCCCAAGGCCCAGCGTCCCGAGCTGTGGACCCTGTTCAACACCCGCCTGCAACCTGGCGAGCATTTCCGTGTCTTTCCCATCTCCAACTGGACCGAGCTGGACGTGTGGCAATACATCGAGCGCGAAGCCATCGCCCTGCCCTCGATCTACTACGCGCACCCGCGCCAGGTGGTCGACCGCAAGGGCCTGCTCGTACCCGTCACGCCCCTGACCCCGCCGCGCGAGGGTGAGCGGGTGCAGACCCGGACCGTGCGCTTTCGCACCGTCGGCGACATCACCTGCACCTGCCCCGTCGAAAGCCCCGCCACCAACGCACGCGACGTGGTGCTGGAGACGCTCACCGCCGACGTCTCCGAGCGCGGCGCCACGCGCATGGACGACAAGACCTCCGACGCCTCCATGGAAAAGCGAAAAAAGGACGGGTACTTCTGATGACCCCCACCATCCTCACGCCCCCGGCCGCTCTCACGCCGGTCCCCACGGGCGGCGACCACGCCACTGCCTTGCGCTTCATCACCTGCGGCAGCGTCGATGACGGCAAAAGCACCCTGATCGGTCGCCTGCTGGTGGATGCCCGTGCCGTGCTGCGGGACCAGCTGGCCAGCGTCTCGCGATCGGGCGAGGCCGACCTCGCGCTCCTCACCGACGGCCTGTCGGCCGAACGCGAGCAGGGCATCACCATCGACGTGGCCTACCGCTATTTCGCCACGCCCGCGCGCAAGTTCATCATCGGGGACGCGCCCGGCCACGAGCAATACACCCGCAACATGGTCACGGCCGCCTCCAGCGCCGACGCCGCCGTGGTGCTGGTCGATGCCACCAAGCTGGCCTGGCAGGACACCGACCCGGCGCTCCTGCCGCAGACTCGCCGCCACACCCTGCTGGCCCACCTGCTGCGGGTGCCGTCCATCGTCTTCGCGATCAACAAGCTCGACGCGGTGGACGATCCCACCCTGGCTTACACCCGCATCACCGGCGCCCTCCAGCGCTTTGCACGCGAGGCGGGCGTCGCGGTGCGCGCCTGCATCCCGATCTCCGCACTCAAGGGCCACAACGTCGTCACCGCGCACGCGGGCTGGTGCGGTTACAGCGGCCCGTCGCTGCTGCAGTTACTCGAAACGCTCGATATCACTGCGGCCGACACGCAGGAAGCCTTTGCCTTTCCGGTGCAGTGGGTCGAGAAGTTCCATGACTCGGCCGACACCTCACAGGGCCGCCGCGTCTTCTGGGGCCGCGTCGCGGCCGGCACCATCGCACCGGGCCAGTCGGTGAAGGTACTGCCCAGTGGTCAGAGCGCCATCGTCACCCAGGTCCTGAACCACGTGCGCCTGCCCCACCCCGTACCCTCGGGTCACAGCGCCGGCCTCATCCTGGACCGCGAGGTCGACATCTCGCGTGGCGACTGGCTGCTCGCCCCCGAGGCGGCCGAGCCCTCGCGCACCCTGTCGGCCACCGTCGCCTGGCTGGACGACGAGCCGCTGGTCGCGGGCCGTGTGTACTGGGCCCTGCACGGGCATCGCTGGGTCAAGGCCAAGGTCCGTCGGATCGTGCACCGGGTCGACATCCACACCTTGGCGCACACCGAAGCCACGCAGCTGGAGCCCAATGCCATCGGCCACATTGAACTGGACCTGCAGGAGGCCTTGGCCGCCCGCCCCTACACCACCTCGCGCGCCCTGGGCTCGCTGGTCCTGGTTGACACCGCGACCCACAAGACCGCAGGCGCGGTGCTGGTGCGAGCGCCTGCCGCCACGGCCTGAGCCCGGAGCAATACCTTCGGACTACCTGTCTTTGGGCCTGAGGCACAACCGCTAAAATCGAAGCTTTCCCTCCCGGCGATCAAAAAAATGACCCACGTCGTCACCGAATCCTGTATCCGCTGCAAGTACACCGACTGCGTGGACGTCTGCCCCGTGGATTGCTTCCGCGAGGGCCCCAACATGCTCGTGATCGACCCGGACGAGTGCATCGACTGCGCGGTCTGCATCCCCGAGTGTCCGGTCAACGCCATCTACGCCGAAGAAGATGTCCCGGCCGACCAGATGGCCTTCGTCAAGCTCAACGTCGAACTGGCCCGCTCCCCCGGCTGGAAAAGCATCACCAAGCGCAAGCCCGCCCTGCCCGACGCCGACGACTGGAAAGACAAGACCGGCAAACTCTCCGAGCTGGTGCGCTGACGCCCCTCCCGCATGGATCCCCTGTTGAACCAAGAAGTGATCAAGACCGCAGCCGCCCACGACGGCACCATCGAAACCGATGCCGTCATCATCGGCGCCGGTCCCGTCGGCCTGTTCCAGGTCTTTGAGCTGGGCCTGCTCGAGATCAAGGCCCACGTCATTGATTCCCTGGCCTACCCCGGCGGCCAGCCAATTGAGCTGTACCCCGACAAGCCGATCTACGACATCCCGGCCATCCCGGTGTGCACCGGCAAGGAACTCACCGACGCCCTGCTCAAACAGATCGAGCCCTTTGGTGCCACCTTTCACCTGGGCCAGACGGTCACCGTGGTGGACAAGCAGGCCGACGGGCGCTTCCTGCTCGAGACCTCCAAGGGCACGCGTTTCATCACCAAGACCATCTTCATCGCTGCGGGCGTGGGTGCCTTCGAGCCGCGCACGCTCAAGGTCGAAGGACTTGAGAAGTTCGACGGCTCGCAGCTGTTCTACCGCGTCAAGAACCCTGCCGACTTCGCCGGCAAGAACCTCCTGATCGTCGGCGGCGGCGACTCCGCCCTGGACTGGACCCTCAACTTCACCGCCGAAGGCCCGAACAAGGCCGAGAGTGTCATCCTCGTGCACCGCCGCGACGGCTTCAAGGCCGCTCCCGCCTCGGTGGCCAAGATGAAGGAGCTGTGCGAGCAGTACGAGATGCAGTTCATCGTCGGCCAGGTCACCGGCTACGAAGAACGTGACGGCAAGCTGGTCGGCGCCAAGGTCACCGGCGGCGACGGCGTCACCCGCGTCGTCCCTACCGACACCCTGCTGGTCTTCTTCGGCCTCTCGCCCAAGCTCGGCCCGATCGCCGACTGGGGCCTGGACATCGAGCGCAAGCAGCTGGTGGTGGACACCGAGAAGTTCTCCACCAACATGCCCGGCATCTTCGCGGTGGGCGACATCAACACCTACCCCGGCAAGAAAAAGCTGATCCTCTCGGGCTTTCACGAGTGCGCGCTGGCGGCTTTCGCTGCTGCGGCCATCGTCTTCCCCGAAAAAGGCAAGATCCACCTGCAATACACCACCACCTCGCCCAAGCTGCACAAGGTGCTGGGGGTGGAATCGCCGGTATTCGACTGAGACGCCCCGGCGGACACGCCGGGCGTGCGGGGCGGCGGGTTGTCGCCGTTAAATAGGCTTGATGCTGCTGACGCGCGGTGCCTGCGCCGACACTGCGCCCACATCGACCTCGATCATCCCGTCCACCTCCCGGGTGGGATAGCGCTGCAAGTTGCATTGCGGCCTCGGGATGCGGCTGATATGTTCGCCCGTCGCCGTATCGAACTCCCACAGGTGCTTGCGGCACATGATCACGAAATCCTGGCGCTCGCCGTGCACGCTCAAGGGAAAGCCTTCATGCGGGCAGGCGTCGCGGTAGGCGATCAGCTCGCCTTCGGCACGCAGCACGATCAGCTTGTGCGCGCCGATGGCGACCGGGTGCATGCCCAGATCGTCCACCTGCGAGGCGGGCAGCGCGGGCTGCCAGTCAGGCGTAGCGTTCATGCAGGCCTCACCGTCCCGTGAACTGCGCGGGCCGCTTCTCGATGAAGGCGCGCGCCCCCTCGAGATGGTCCTCGGTCTTCTTTAGGATACTCTGACCCAGGCGCTCGAAATTGCGCGCGGTATCCGGATCCACCTTGGCGCAGTTATTGAGCACCACCTTCGCGATCCCCAGGGCCTGCGGCGCGCGGGCCGCCAGCTTCCGGGCAAAGGCCATCGCCTCATCGGCCAGCTGCTCGGGCGGGTGGATCTCGTCGATCAGCCCGTAAGCCAGGGCCCGGTCGGCCGGGATCATCTCGCCGGTCATCACCAGCCGCTTGGCCGCTGAAAGGCCTACCGTGCGCACCAGGCGAGAGCAGCCACCGGACCCCGGGATCAGGCCTACATTGTTCTCGGGCAAACCCAGCTTGGCGGTACTGGCTGCGAAGCGGAAGTCGCAAGACAGCGCCAACTCGAGACCACCACCGGCCGCCACGCCATTGATCGCGGCGATGACCGGAATCTCGATGGCCTCGACTTCGTCGAAGACGTTATGGATATCGCGCACCACGCGCCGGAAGGCCCGCGTGCCGATATCCGCCAGGCCCTTCATGCCCCGCACATCCTCGCCCGCCGAAAAGGCGCGCCCCGTGCCGGTGATGATCGCCACACGCAGGCTGTCGTCGGCCACCAGCGCCTCGACCGCGTCGCGCAGCTCGCTGCGCATCTGCTGGTTCCAGGCGTTGAAGGTATCCGGGCGGTTCAGGCGCAGCACGGCCACCTGGTCCTGCACCTGCAGGTCGATGAATTCGTAGGTCACGACGGGACTCACTTTCCGGTGAAACGGGGCGCACGCTTTTCGAGGAAGGCCTTCAGGCCCTCGGCCACATCGTCAGAGGCAAACAGCTGGCTCTGGTGGGCACGCTCGATCGCCAGGCCTTGCGCGAGACTCACTTCCAGGCCGTGATTGACCGACAGCTTGATGTAGCCCTGCGCCATCGTCGGTCCGGCGGCCAGCTTGCGCGCATAGGCCAGCACGTCCTCCTCGAAGCGTTCGGCCTCGACCACACGGTCCAGGATCCCCAGTGCCAGGGCCTCGTCCGGCCCGATGGACTCGCCCGTCACCATCAGGTGCAGGGCTCGGCTCTTGGGGATCAGACGCGGCAGGCGCTGCGTACCGCCCATGCCCGGCGACAGACCCAGGTTCACCTCGGCCAGCCCCAGCTTGTACTTGCCTGCCGAGGCGATGCGAAAGTCACAGCCCAGCGCGATCTCCAGCCCACCGCCAATGCAATGCCCGGCGATCGCCGCGATGAACAGCTTGGGCGTACGGCCGATCGCATCGACCGCCTCCTGCGCAATGGTCAGGAAGTTCGCGAAGCCGGCGCGGTCCGCATCCTGCAGCGTGGTGATGTCCGCACCCGTGCAAAAGAACTTCGGATTGGCGCTGCGCACCACCGCCACACGTACCGCAGGATCCTCGGCCACCCGGTGCACTGCGGCGGTGAGTTCGCGCAACATCTGCGCGTCGTACGCATTGGCCGGCGGCCGGTTGAAGGTGATGAAGCCGACGCCTTGTTCGGTGCTGAAGTCGATGGCCATGGGCGCTCCTTGCGATCAGGTGAACCGGCGGCCGAGGTCGTTGTCCGCAGGCGTCAGGCCCAGCTTCAGGATCTCGGGCAGCGCCTCGCGGATGTACTTCTGGCGCAGGTCCTCGTTGTTATGTTGCTTGATGCCCCACTTCACATACAGCGGCGAGGTCACCGAGTTGGACCGGCCGAACATGTCCAGCGCCGCGGTCCACCATTTCTGCAGACGCTCCTGCACAGCGGCCTTGCCTTCGGGGGTCTGGCAGATCTCGCGCAGGTGCAGGAAGCCGCTGCGGGTATGGAACTCCTCATCGGCCTCCAGGTCCGGGGCCACCACCGCCAGCGGCTCGTAGGGGCTGCCCGCCCACTCGACGCCCACGTACAGCCCGACACGGTCGATCAGGGCGTGGAACCAGGCCAGGTCGATCCAGTCGTCAAACGGCAGGTGAAAGGCGTACTGCTTGATCGGCTTGGTGATGTTCGGGTTGGCGCCCAGCCCGATCAACACCTCCTCGCAGATCTTGCCGTGCGCCACCTCCTGGCGAATGATCTCGGCCTCGATCTCCATCGCACGCCCGTGCGGCGCATAGCGCAGGCCGGCGTCGGCAATCTTCGCCAGGATCTTTCGGTACTCGGTGTTGCCGTTGTTCTCCAGGTGTTCGTCCAGGAGCAGCTTCACCAGCAGCTGCCGGAATTCCTCCGGCATGGCGGGGTCGTTCTGCTTGTAGACGGCCGGCGGGGCTGCGACGGTGCTCATGGAGACTCCTTTTTGATAATACTATCCGGATGGTATCTAAGCGAATAGGCCAGCGCCTCGGGGATAACCCTGTGGGACTGGCCGCGCGGCATGGCCGCCCCCAGCTCACGCCCTGCGCGTCGCGACCTTCTTCGGCGTCTTCGCCGCAGCAGTCCGCTTGGGGCGCACCGGCGCCTTGGCCTGCGGCTGGGGCTGCGACAGGATCCCGTTCAACATCGTGGTGCGCAGGCCGCGCGTGAGGTCTGCGCCACTGAGGTGGTCGGAGCGGCGAAACCACTCGAGAAACGTGCCGTCGTCCAGCGCCTGCACGATGGCGGACATCTCGCGCACCGGCACGTCGCTGCGAAATTCCCCGCTTTTCTGGCCGGCGGCAATCAACCCGTCGATGAAACTGCGCTGGCGCGCGTACAGCTCGCGGATGAAGGCCTGCACCTCCCCGTCCCGCTCCTTGAATTCCAGTGACATCAGGATCAACAGCAGCACTTCATCGCGGTGCGTGATGCCCAGACTCGCCTGGTAATGCACATAGGCAATCAGCCTGTCCGTGGCACTCCCCGAAGCCTGCCCCACCGCCGCGATCGCCTGGTCGACCACCACGTCCTGCACGCGCCGCAGCAGATCGAGCAGCACCGCCTCCTTGCTGCCGAAGTAGAAATACACCGCCCCCTTCGTGAGCTGCGCGGCACCGGAAATCTGCTCGAGGTTCGTCGAGCGGTAGCCCTGGGAGACGAATAAACGCAAGGCGGCCTGCAGCAGCAGGTCCATGCTGACCGCCCGCTGGGCGGCCTTGGTGCTCTCGGGCCGCCGTGCGGGCGCCGGTCGTTTGCGGGGAGTGAGGGTGGTCAAGGGTTTACCCCAGCGCAAGGCTTGGATGGCTGAACATACTATCCAGTCGGTATGTGGTCAAGCTGGCATCACCTTAGCAAGGAGTAGTCGATGAATGCAGAGGCACCCGCTGGCGCCTTGTCAGACGAGTCGATGGGTCGTCCCTTCTGGAACCGCCGCGTCGAAACTATACCCCGCGCTCAACTCGACGCCCTGCACCTGGCGCGCATCCAGCGCCTCGTGGCTTATGCCTACGAGAACACCGCCTTCTACCGACGCAAGCTCGATGCAGCGGGCGTCAAACCCTCAGACATCCGCTCGCTGGCCGACTACAAGCGGCTGATCCCGGTCACCGACAAGAGCGAGTTCATCGGTCTGCAGCAGGAGCAGCCGCCCTATGGCGACACGATCGCCCTGCCCCCCGACTTGGTAGCCCACCACTGCGAGACCTCCGGTACCACCGGCGTGCCGCTGGCGATTCCCTACTCGATGGTGGACACGGTGCGCTATGGCGAGTCCTGGGTCTATGGCTTCTGGGCTCTGGGCATCCGCCCCTCGGACACCTTCTACTTCGCTTTCGGCTGGGGCAACTTCGCCGGCTTCTGGAGCGCCTATTGGGGCGCGCGGCGCCTGGGTTGTCGCATCATTTCCGGCGGCGGCCTCGACACCAAGGGGCATATCCAGGCGATCCAGCGCATGAAGCCGACGGTGCTGATCTCCACGCCCACCTTCGCGCTGCGCATGGCGCAGGTAGCCAAGGAGATGGGCGTCGACCTGTCGCAAAGTTCAATCCGCTACACCTACCACGCGGGCGAACCCGGCCCGACGGCACTGCCTGGCATGCGCGAGCAGATCGAGACCGCCTGGGGCGCCAAGGCCGGCGAACTCCTGGGCATCGCAGAGGTCGACGCGATGGCGCCGGGCTGCCCCCTGGGCGACGGCGTGCACGTGAACGAGATGAACTGCTACACCTGGTCCATGGACCCGGCCACCGGCAGCGAAACAGCCGACGGCGAGATCGGCGAGAACGTCGTCACCAGCTACGCCAACACCGCGCAACCGCTTCTGAACTATCGCACCCATGACCTGGTGCGTCGTCGCGAGAGCGGCTGCGACTGCGGGCGCAC
>JBEEIS010000032.1:0-3609 GCA_041169755.1 Pseudomonadota bacterium
TCCGCCCTGGGCCTGGTGCACCAGCGCTTTTCCACCAACACCTTCCCCGAGTGGCCGCTGGCCCACCCCTACCGCTATGTCGCCCACAACGGCGAGATCAACACGGTCAAGGGCAACTACAACTGGATGAAGGCGCGCGAAGGCGTGATGTCCTCGCCGGTGCTGGGCGAGGACCTTCACAAGCTCTATCCGATCTCCTTTGCCGGCCAGTCCGACACCGCCACCTTCGACAACTGCCTGGAACTGCTCACGATGGCGGGCTACCCCATCTACCAGGCGGTGATGATGATGATCCCCGAGCCCTGGGAGCAACACACGCTGATGGACGAGCGCCGCAAGGCTTTCTACGAGTACCACGCCGCGATGCTCGAGCCGTGGGACGGCCCCGCCTCCATCGTGTTCACCGACGGCCGCCAGATCGGCGCGACGCTGGACCGCAATGGTCTGCGCCCCTCGCGTTACTGCATCACCGACGACGATCTGGTGATCATGGGCTCCGAGTCGGGCGTGCTGCCCGTGCCCGAGAACAAGATCGTGCGCAAGTGGCGCCTGCAACCCGGAAAGATGTTCCTGATCGACCTCGAGCAGGGTCGCATGATCGACGACGAGGAACTCAAGTCCAACCTCGCCAGCAGCAAGCCCTACAAGCAGTGGATCGAGAACTTGCGCATCAAGCTCGATGACCTCACGGAAGGCACGGGCGACGCGTCGGCCTCTGACGTCACCCTGCTCGATCGCCAACAGGCCTTTGGCTACACGCAGGAAGACATCAAGTTCCTGATGTCGCCCATGGCGCAGGCCGGCGAAGAAGGAATCGGCTCCATGGGCAACGACAGCCCGCTGGCCGTGCTCTCTGACAAGAACAAGCCGCTCTATAACTACTTCAAGCAGCTGTTCGCGCAGGTGACCAACCCGCCGATCGACCCGATCCGCGAGGCCATCGTGATGTCTTTGGTGTCTTTCATCGGACCCAAACCCAACCTGCTCGATATCAACCAGGTCAACCCGCCGATGCGCCTGGAGGTGAGCCAGCCGATTCTGGACTTCGCCGACATGGCCAAGCTGCGTGACATCGAGACCGTCACCCAGGGCAAGTTCCGCAGCTACACGCTGGACATCACCTACCCGCTGGCCTGGGGCCGCGAGGGCGTGGAGGCCAAGCTCGCCTCGCTCAATGCCGAAGCCGTCGACGCGATCAAGGGTGGCAAGAACATCCTGATCATCAGCGACCGCGCCGTTTCTTCTACGCAGGTCGCCATCCCCGCGGTGCTGGCGCTGTCCTCCATCCACCAGCACCTGGTGCGCGAGGGCTTGCGCACCACCGCCGGCCTGGTGGTTGAGACCGGCTCCGCCCGCGAGGTGCATCACTTCGGCGTGCTGGCCGGTTACGGCGCCGAGGCCGTGCATCCCTACCTCGCGATGGAAACCCTGGCCGCGATCCACAAGGACCTGCCGGGCGACCTGTCCGCAGAGAAGGCCGTCTACAACTATGTCAAGGCGATCGGCAAGGGCCTGTCCAAGATCATGTCCAAGATGGGCGTGAGCACCTACATGTCCTACTGCGGTGCGCAGTTGTTCGAGGCCATCGGCCTGAACGACGAGACCATCGCCCAGTACTTCACCGGCACGGCCAGCCGGGTGGGCGGCATCGGCGTATTCGAGATCGCGGAAGAAGCGATCCGCATGCACAAGGCGGCCTTCGGTAGCGACCCGGTGCTGGCCACCATGCTGGATGCCGGTGGCGAATACGCCTGGCGCGTGCGGGGCGAAGAGCACATGTGGTCGCCCGACGCGATCGCCAAGCTGCAGCACTCCACCCGCGCGAACAACTGGAATACCTACAAGGAATACGCCCAGTTGATCAACGATCAGAGTCGCCGCCACATGACGCTGCGCGGCTTGTTCGAGTTCAAGGTCGATCCGTCCAAGGCGATTTCCATCGACGAGGTCGAGCCGGCCAAGGAGATCGTCAAGCGCTTCGCCACGGGGGCGATGTCGCTGGGTTCGATTTCCACCGAGGCCCACGCCACGCTGGCGATTGCCATGAACCGCATCGGCGGTAAGAGCAACACGGGTGAGGGCGGCGAAGACCCGGCGCGTTACCGCAACGAGCTCAAAGGCATTCCCATCAAGAAGGGCGAAACGCTCAAGAGTGTCATTGGCGCCGAGCAAGTCGAAGTCGATACCCCGCTGCTCGACGGTGACAGCCTGCGCTCGCGCATCAAGCAGGTGGCCTCGGGCCGCTTCGGTGTGACTGCTGAATACCTCAGCTCCTCTGACCAGATCCAGATCAAGATGGCGCAAGGCGCCAAGCCGGGTGAGGGCGGTCAGCTGCCGGGCGGCAAGGTGTCCGAGTACATCGGCAAGTTGCGCTACAGCGTGCCGGGTGTGGGCCTGATTTCGCCCCCGCCGCACCACGACATCTATTCCATCGAGGATCTGGCCCAGCTCATCCACGACCTGAAAAACGTGGCGCCGCATGCCTCCATCAGCGTCAAGCTGGTGTCGGAAATCGGGGTGGGCACGATTGCCGCCGGTGTTGCCAAGTGCAAGAGTGATCACGTGGTGATCGCCGGCCACGACGGCGGCACAGGTGCGTCGCCCTGGTCGTCCATCAAGCACGCCGGCAGCCCCTGGGAGATCGGCCTGGCCGAAACCCAGCAGACCCTGGTGCTCAACCGACTGCGCGGCCGTATCCGCGTGCAGGCCGATGGTCAGCTCAAGACCGGTCGCGATGTCGCCATCGCTGCGCTATTGGGCGCGGATGAATTCGGCTTCGCCACCGCACCCCTGGTGGTCGAGGGCTGCATCATGATGCGCAAGTGCCACCTCAACACCTGCCCGGTGGGGGTGGCCACCCAAGACCCGGCGCTGCGCCAGAAGTTCTCGGGCAAGCCCGAGCATGTGGTCAACTATTTCTTCTTCATCGCCGAGGAAGTGCGTCAGATCATGGCCCAGCTGGGTGTGGCCAAGTTTGACGACCTGATTGGCCGCAGCGATTTGCTCGACATGAAGCAGGGCATCGCGCACTGGAAGGCCCGCGGGCTCGACTTCAGCCGTCTGCTGGCCACACCCCAGGTGCCCGCAGACGTGGCGCGTCACCACGTGGATGTGCAGGACCACGGCCTGGACAAGACCCTGGACCGCGTGCTGATCGAGAAATCAAAAGCGGCGATCGAAAAGGGCGAGAAGGTCCAGTTCATGGAAGTGGCCCGCAACGTCAACCGCTCGGTGGGTGCCATGCTCTCCGGTGCCTTGACCCGTGTGCGTCCCGAAGGTCTGCCGGACGACACCTTGCGCATTCAGCTTGAAGGCACGGGTGGTCAATCGTTTGGCGCCTTCCTGGCCGCCGGCATCACGCTCTACCTGATTGGTGACGCCAATGACTACACCGGCAAAGGCTTGTCGGGTGGTCGCGTGGTGGTGCGCCCCAGCCTGGATTTCCGGGGTGTGGCGGTGCAAAACATCATCGTGGGCAACACCGTGATGTATGGCGCGACCCGAGGTGAAGCTTATTTCGCTGGCGTGGCAGGCGAGCGTTTCGCCGTTCGCCTGTCCGGCGCGACCGCTGTGGTCGAGGGCACAGGTGACCACGGTTGTGAATACATG